>DBOE01000053.1:21891-56700 GCA_002299585.1 Hydrogenovibrio sp. UBA654
GAAAACCCAAATCCTACGGAAACTGTATCTACTGAAAATACATCAAGAATACTTTCTAAAACAAACGATGTAATTGAAACTATGCATAAAGTAATTGGAACTGATAGTGAAGTCCAACAAATTGCTGAAAAAGCATCACAAACAGCTAAACAAGCAACTGCTTTAGCATTAAAAGTAAGTGAACAATCATTAAATTCTTCTGAAAAATTACAACAAACAATAGAAAAGACCTTTGCCGCAACAGAGCGAGCTTTTGAAGCTCTAAAAGGCACTCAGTATGAACTTAATACTGAATCTTTAAACATTGATCTTAGTGATAGTCATATTGATCAAAAAATTGCCGAAATAAAAGCTAAAAATAGCAAGTTAAGAGCAGTTAATGATTCCTTTTTTACTCGCATAGATGAACTAAATAAAAAATAGAGATTTTATAGTATGAGTACAGAGAGTTCAAACAACAACTTGTCTAATGATCAATTATTAGATGACTTGCAAAAATTAGATGAGGCTACCGATAATATGTTAGAAAGCCTAGAAACGGACAAAAACTCTAACCAAAAATCATCTACCGATAACTCTGCTCAACAGATTAATGCGGCAACTATTGCTTTAGAAGCTGCTAAAATCTCTCATGCTGCAACAGAAAATAACCAAACTGCTACCAGTGCAATAATCAAACTTTCTCATCAACAAAAACAGCAAACTATTGAGGCATCTCAAGCAAATGTAGCTTGGCGAAATACAGTTAGTAAAGCAAATAAAAACATTGTTTCCAATAAAGGAACCATTGCTATAATGTTAGGTATTAGCATCGTTTTTAGCCTAGTTGCTATGGCTATCGTCGGCTATATGTATGTTTCTGTAACTAAAAAAAATGAACTCGCAAAAGGAGAAATTCTAGAAATAATTTCTACAGAATTATCTTTGTCTGCTAAAAAATATGAGCTCAAAATAGATCAACTATCCTCTTTAGTAGAATATTTGGTGACCAAAGAAAATAACACGTCTTTAGCTATAACAAAACAGTTGCGTAAAAATTCTTCAAATCATACACCAGCAGAAAAAACTGTTGTAACTGTTGGTAATAGTAAAATCAAACAAGAAATATCGAGATTTAATGAACAACAAAATCAAAAAATGCACAAAATTGAAGATTTATTAGCAAACATAAATCAACAACAAATACAATTTTCTAAAGCCCAAGAAGCTACTATCAAAAAGCTTGCCTCTACTCCTGTTAAAGTTGTAGAAAAAGGGCTAACAGAAGCTCAACTAAAAAAATTAAATAATCTATCTTGGGTTATTAGTAAGCAAAGTAAAATCTTAAAAGACTTAAAAAATAAATTTGATAAACAACTTATCCAGCAAAACTTAATCTCTAAAAAAATCAAACATAATAACCAAAAAAATAATTTGTCTGAAGTAGCTAAATTATTAAAAAGCTTAAAACAACAGCTTAATCGGCTAGAAAAAGAACAAATAACCACTCAAAGTCGAGTTAGATCCCTACAACAAAAAGTTACCAAAATGGCTCCAAAAACCAGACCTTATCGCTATCAATCAACAAACTAAAGGATTTTTATGAAAGTTTCAACCAAAATACATCTACCTATATTAGCAACCTTAATTATTGGTTTTACTATCATGTTGGTCAATACATGGAGTGAACTTCACACCATTGAACAGGAGATCAACGCAACAGAAAAAAAGAAACTAACTCATTTTTTTGAGAATAAATTAAACTCTAAAAAAGATGTTTCAATAACCAATGCTATTAACTTATCTCAAAATGGTGCTGTAATAAACGCTTTAGAGCAAAACAATCGTAGTTTAGCCATTAAGGATTTAAAAAACATTGTTAATTTATATAAAGAAAATACCAAATATCAAAATGTCAAAATACATATTCATGATAAAAACATCCATAGTTTTGTCAGAATATGGAAACTAAACAAATATGGAGATGACTTAAGTTCCTTTAGGAATTCTATTGTTGAGATTAAAGATTCTAAAAGACCTATGTCGGTTATTGAACTTGGTAGAGCCGGGCTACTTTTAAGAGGACTATCTCCTATCATTAAAGATGATAAATATCTAGGTAGTGTTGAATTTATACAGGGACTAAATTCAATCATTAATGATGCTAAAAAACAACATATTGACAGCTTCATATTATTAGATTCTAAGTATCTTAATATAACAACAAAATTAGATAAGTCTATTAAACTAAATGATAATTTTATTTTGGCATCAAAAGAAGACCTTCTTAATAAAGAATTCTTTAATGAGTTAAAAATAACAGAATTTGATCCCACAAATCAAAAAAGCCAAACTAAAAATTATTTATATACAAGTGTTCCAATTAGAGACTTTAAACAAAACATCGTAGGTTTTGCAGTTATTGGCCAAAAATTGGACATAGTAAAAAATATTATAGATAGTGCTACCAGCATAATATATGATCAAATTATAGTTATAATTTTGATAGATTTATTGATCATAATAATCTTAGGCTTCATTCTGCATAAAGTTATAATTAAGCCCATTAGAGATATAACAAATGAACTATCTAATAATTCCAATGATTTAGATAAAAAATTTATAGTAACTTCTAAAGATGAAATCTCACTTATTGCCTCTCATTTTAATGAGTTTATTTTAAAAATCAAAGACATGATTAAGACCAATAACATTACTAGTACTGCCCTTGCAGAAAAAACCTTAGGAGAATCTTTTGAATTAACTAGAAAGGCAATTAAGGCTTCAACAGATGCCAATGATAAACTCGTTAAATCAAGTGAAGAAACTAGCAACATTGCTATATCCGCTAGTGATCAAATTGAATCTACTAAACAAATATTACAAGAGATTAACCAAGTATCATCTTTGATGAATAACGCAAATAAATCCATGTCTAATTTAAAAGATAATATAGAAGTAAATGTAACTATGGAAACTAATATATCTAACAAATTAATGGATTTATCTAAAGAAATAATTTCTGTAAATAATATATTAGAAGTTATAAAAAATATTTCTGAGCAGACTAATTTATTAGCCTTAAATGCAGCAATTGAAGCGGCAAGAGCAGGCGAACATGGTCGAGGTTTTGCAGTGGTTGCCGATGAGGTTAGACAACTTGCAACCCGTACCCAAGAATCTCTTGATGATGCAAACCAAACAGTTGGCTCTATTGTTTCTAGTATTCAAACTATAAATACAGAAATGCAAACTGGCGTAACAGAATTATCTAACTTAATTACTGACTCAATTCAAGTGTCTTCACAACTAGACGATAATACCAAAGTTCTAAATAATGCAACTAAAAATTTTTCTCAAGATATGAAAAAACTAGAATTAATAGGGCAAAAAATAACTAAAGTAGATGGTCATATTATATCATCTATGGAGCTTAGTGCAGAAAGTACAAAGAACATTGAAAATATATTGGAGCTTAAAATACCAACTAATCATTAATACATAAAAACCTTATAATTTTATGTAAAAATTAAATTATAAGGTCTGTCTATATCATCAATAAGTTTTTTCAGGCTAAAAGTTCTTGTTTCTTCAATAAATTTTTGACCGGCAAAAAATACCTGCACAACTGGTAGGCTAAAAATACCACCTTGTGAGCATAACTCAGTGACTTCATGACAATCAATATATACCATCGCTATTTTTGGATAGTTTTTGTTAATCAAGTCAATTAGCTTTGGTTTAATAACCTGACAAACATTACAATCTTTACCACCAAATAATACTAGCAGCACCTCTGCGGTTGCTTTTAAATTATTTAGCTCTTCTAAACTGGTTATGTTTTTCATAAGCTCTGTTGCTCTCCCCTATTTTATGTGGGAGGGGGGGCAGAAAATGATTTTAAGTTTGTTTTGCATTTGCATTTTTCATCATGGTTTTTAACTCACCAGAAGCCGATAGTTCTTCAGTAATATCACAGCCGCCTTGTAACTCTCCGTCAATATATAATTGTGGGAAAGTTGGCCAGTCTTGAAATGCTGGTAAGTGTTCAAAAATAAGTGGGTCGGCAAGAATATTTACAAAAGCAAACTTTTCCTCTGTATCAGCCAAGGCTTGAGATGCTCTAGCAGAAAAACCACAAGATGGCATTTGTGGTGTGCCTTTCATATAAATAACTACTGGATTGTTGGTTACTTGCTCTTTAATTCTAGCTAAGGTTTCTTGTACTTGGTCGCTCATAATTCTTCCTTTATATTAAATCGTTTAACTATTTTAATGTTTATTTTGATATGGGTCAACATGCTCTTGCAACCATAACTCTAATAAGGTGGCATGCCATAGCTTACTGCCTTTAATGGCAGTAAAGCTTTCTTCTGTTTCTGGATTATTTAATAGCTTGTTTATATAATTTTTATTAAATAAACCTCTTTTTTGTGCAGTTTCACTAGTTAAAGTAGTTTGCATCATCTTTAAAAAGTCTCCGCGAACATACTTTAATGCTGGCATGGGAAAGTAACCTTTTGGTCTATCTATAACTTCATCAGGAACTATTCCACGGGCAATTTTTTTCAATACATATTTAAAATCTTGTAGTTTTAAACTTTCAGGTGCTGACATTGCCAACTCAACTAAATCATGATCTAAAAATGGTACTCTGGCTTCTAAACTCCATGCCATGGTCATATTATCAACCCGTTTAACTGGATCATCCACTATTAAAGTAGTAGAATCCAACCTTAGTACCTGATCAAGAAAAGTATTGGCAGCTGGTTGATTTAATTTGTCTTCAATAAAATCACTAGTTACATCGCTAATATGATATTTTTTATCTACCATAGCTAACCATTCTTGGTGATTACGATCAAAATAAAATGGGGCAAAAGCATCAACTAAGGCTTGCCCGTTTTGTAAATTTTTAGCCGCCTCTGCCATTTGCGGATACCAAAAATAACCAGCAAAAACTTCATCTGCTCCCTGACCTGACATGACTACCTTTACATCTTTTGATACCTGTTCTGATAATAAATAAAAAGCTATAGAATCTTGCCCAAACATAGGTTCTGCCATGTTTTTAATGGCTTCTGGCAGCCTTGGTAAGACTTGTTCATTAGAAATTAGGTATTTTTTATGCTGGGTTTTGTATTGTGCTACCACTAGATCTGAATATTCAAATTCACTACCTTTTTCTTCGCCAACATCTTCAAAACCTATCGAAAAAGTGCGGATATTTTCAACCCCCGCTTCGGATAATAAGGCAACAATTAAACTGGAATCTAGCCCTCCTGATAATAACACTCCAACAGGAACATCAGCAGCTGTTAGTCTTTTATGCACCGCTTGTTTTAGCCTGTGATGCAATGCATCTACCCATTCTTGTTCGGTTTTATATTTTTCTTGATGCTCACTATTGGTCTCTAAACGCCAAAATTGCTTTTTATACATTTGCCCATCAGGGTTAATAATTAACCAATGCCCTGGTTCTAATTTTTTAAGCCCTTTTAAAATAGTATGTGGGGCAGGAATAACACCATGTAATGTGAATTGATGATGCAGACCTACAGGGTCAATATCTAAATTAATATCTTGGGCAATAACACCAGTAGTAATCAGTGCTTGAGTATTAGAGGCAAAACGCACCCCCCCCCCTACAGCGGCGTAATACAAAGGCTTAATCCCAAACCTATCACGAGCAATTAATAACTGTTGTTGGTCATCGTCCCAAATGGCAAAAGCAAACATGCCTTCAAAACGATTAACGCAATCCATTCCCCACTGACGATAAGATTTTAAAATAACTTCTGTATCAGACTTAGATATAAAACTATGGCCTAATTTTATTAGCTGTGTTTTTAAGCTTTGATAGTTATAAATACAACCATTAAAAACAAGGCTTAGCTCTTTATCTAACATCGGCTGATGCCCTGCCGCAGAAAGATCGAGAATAGATAGGCGACGATGTCCTAAGCCTACATTTTCTTGTAACCAAGTACCGCCATCATCAGGACCTCTGTTTTGAAGAGTTGCCAACATAGACTCTAACACTGTTGCTGATGCTAGCCTACCATCCCAATAAATTTCACCGCAAATTCCACACATTTTTATATCTTATTTTAAAGATTGGTAATAAATTAATAAAATAATAATTGTCGCTAGGATTAAGGAAACACCTTTCCAAAAAATAACGGGGTTGCGTTCAATTAATGGTGCTTTAGTTTTGCTTAAAAATTCTTTATTTGGGCGACGCAAATCAAATAAAAATTCTGAGATCTCAGCGTAACGCTTTAAAGGGTTGGTCTTTAATACTTTTTTTAAAGTATAGTCTATCCAAGCTGGAATTTCTCTTTCATCATCAAGTACAGATTTATATTGCAATTTATTTTGTAAGGCTTTTGTTCTTGATTTTGCAACTTGAGTTCCATAGGGTAATTTACCTGTAATCATTTGGTAGGTAATAACTCCTAAAGAAAATATATCTGATTTTTCACTGCCAACTTCTCCTAAAAAATATTCAGGGGCAGTATATTGTGCAGTGCCAAGAATATTTTCTCGCTCAATAGGTGTTATTAACTCGGCTATGCCTGCTACTCTAGCCGCACCAAAATCAATAATTTTTACTATACCATTAATATCAATCATAATATTTTCAGGTCTTAAGTCTTGATGTAACATTTCTTGGCGATGAAAGGCTAACAATCCCTTAGCTACTTGTTCAATAATATTGCGAATAGTTTCTAAATCTGACTTAGGATTATCATGCATCCATTGAGATAAAGTTTGTCCATCAATATATTCAGTTACTATGTAAGTAAAATTTCTGCGTCTTGTTTGCGAGCAAGTCTTTAAAATATGTGCATTATTAATTCGTCTGGCAATCCACTCTTCCATTAAAAATCTTTCTAGGTAAGCAGGGTCGCCTTGTAAATCTACTGATGGTGTTTTAATCACGATTTTTTTATTAGGATCTTCTGCTTTCTTATCTAAAGCTAAATAAACATGGCTACGACTACTGGCATGAATTACCTTGATAATATGATAATCATCAAATTCCATTCTTGCATCTAAAACTGGAGGAAAAGGTAGCTCTGTTAATTGCTTATACAGTTCTTTGGTATTTTGCATGGGTAAATCATCAATTTTAACAACCTGCCCACTAAGATTATCATCACTACCTTGCTCATATGCTATATTAACCAATAACTTAGCAATATTATCTAGATTATCTAAGTTGCTATTAATGGTGTCTATAATAAGTTCTAGGCTTATATATTCATAAATACCATCGGTTACTAATAAAAAAATATCCCCTTCTTTTAACGACAAAAACTTATAATCAATTTCTACCTGAGGTTTAATTCCCAAACCTCGACTAAGATAACTTTTGCCTTCTGATAACAAAACCCTGTGATCTTCAGTTAATTGTTCTAAATTATTATCCCGTAAACGATAAACTCTACTATCACCTAAATGAAAAATATGAGCGGTGGTTGATTTCAAGATAATAGCACTTAGGGTGCAAACATAGCCCCTGTCTTTATTAAAACGAAAAGCACTTTTTTGAGTTTGCGAATAAAGCCATGAATTAATGGCAACCAAGACTTGCTCTGCTGATTTTTTAACCGACCAAGCTTCAGAAGTACAAAAATAATCTTCCAAAAAATTGCGTACCGCTGATTCACTGGCTATTTGGCTAACATTACTACTACTTATCCCATCTGCCAAGGCGATAGCAATCCCTTTCGAGGTTAGAAGAGGTTCTTCTGGAGTATAAGCACCATGAAAATCTTGATTAACTTGCTTACGACCCTTGGAAGAGTATGCCCCTGAACTTATGCTTAGATTATGCTCCATAGCTATTATAGTAGATTAATTATTTTAACCTATTTTGCGTTCATCACTGGTTTTTATATGGGTGTAGTACAAGGGTAAAGCTACAAAGACTATTCCTCCAACAAGATTACCTAATACTGTTGGTAATTCATTCCAAACTAAATAATCCATTACAGTAAAATCACCGCCCATAATCATTGAAAATGGGAATAAAAACATATTTACAATTGAGTGTTCAAACCCCATATAGAAGAATAACATAATGGGCATCCACATAGCTGCCACCTTACCTGTAGCAGAAGTAGAAACCATCGCTCCAACAACACCCATAGATACCATCCAATTACATAGCATGCCTCGCAGAAAAATAGTTAACCAACCATCAAGCCCATGCTGCTGATAGCCAAGGGTTCTAGCTTCACCAATTGACGCAACCTTAGCGGCAATAGCTCCACCATCAGTATTAAACCCGTAGGTAAAAACAAAAGACATAATAAAGGCAACCGTTAAAGCACCTATCAAATTACCTACAAAAACCAAGCTCCAATTACGATACAATTGATTCATTGTTGCCCCAGGCCTTTTGTCAAGAATAGCAAGTGGCACTAGCATAAACACACCAGTTAATAGATCAAATTTCATCAAATACAACATAATAAAACCAACAGGAAATAAAACCGCTCCTAAAAGAGGTGAACCAGTTTTAGTTGCTACAGTTATTGCAAAAACGGCTGCTAAAGCCAAAATAGCTCCTGCCATAACTGCACGAATAATAGTATCTTTAGTTGACATATAAATTTTTGATTCTCCCGAATCAACCATTTTGGTTACAAACTCAGAAGGCTCTAAATAGGACATAATTTTTTCTCTTTAGTTAAATTAAGTGTCTTCTTAAGGAGCTTAAGAAGACAATTGAGGCGAAGTAATTATTATACAACAACATTGCTATGTATTTTCATTTAGGTTCAAAACTTTTTCTTTAGTCATTAAATCTATAGCTACAGCTTTAATATTTTTTAACCAACCTTTAATAGAACGCTGATTAGCATCTAAGTAAGTAGATATTATTGCTTGTTGCTCACTAGCAATAGATAGATGAGCATAATGATCTTGTTGGTTTTGTACCATATAGGCAGTTTGCTTTTTCTCTATACTAAGCATAGCTGTTAGATAATTTTTTGGCACTAGTACCGAATCCACTGGATAAACTATCCAACGATCAATTTCTTGTTCTTTTTGAGACTTCATCACGGTTTCTATACCAGACAAAGGCCCACAATAGTTTTTTCGTTGATCTGCTAATACTAACACCCCTAACTGCTGATAAGCTTCTATATTTCTATTTACACTAATTACAATAGTAAAATTATGCTTGGTAATTATTTTGCTTTGTTGCTGTAATTTTTCTAATACAATTTTAATAAATGGTTTTTTTATATATAAACACCAACCTTTATCTTGCCCACCTACTCTAAGACCCCTCCCTCCAGCAAGGATAATGATACCTACATTCAAGCTCTAGTTTCCCAAAATTGTCTCGCTTTAAGCAATGCTTGTTGATTGCTAATAGATTTAACTAACATTAATGACACTGCTGTGGTAGCTATTACCGAAGCTTCTCCATATTTATCTATTTTTTTACCATTCCATAGTTGCAATATATCTTCTGTTTGCCATTTTTTTCGGTGTAGATTACGCTCAATTAATGCTGGTAATACAATATCTTTAAACTCCCCTTTTACATGGTCTGAAAAATACAGATGAGTTAAAGCATCTGGGCGAATTTCTGGTTCACCGCCTTCACCTTTAAATGCTAAGTTTTGTTCTGCTCCGTTTAAAGATGATGCCGCATGATGTAAATTTTCAACCCCCTTATGATAAATACCTTGCATACAATGTTTAGCATTCAGTGGATTAAGTAGTTTTACTGCAGTATTAAAGACGGTTCTTACTCCTAATTCTGTTTTTAAGTGTAGAATTTTTCTAAGCTGGGGGGCAAAGTTTTGCAAGGGTAAATAGACGGCAAAACCTTGAGAGACTAATTCTTTTGCCTCTAAAATTGAACTTGCTTGCTTAAAGTTTAGTTCTGCTAAAAATAAATCTATGTATTGTCTATGTTCTATTTGTCCGGAGTCGCCATGAATTAGCACCTTATAACCATTATTAACTAATAACTTAACACTCAATAAAAAATAAGGCGGATAACGCCACTTGCCTGCATAAGCCGAAAAATCTATATCTATATTACTCTTGGTTGGTGCTAATAAAAATTTTGCTCGAATAGCACTTATAAATCCCTTTAGTTCAGCTGGGGTTTCACCATTAGCCCGCATTAATAATAAAAAAGCTCCTAACTGTTTTTCAGTTACTTGTTCTGCTAGTACCATTTGCATTGCCAATTCTGCTTCTTGCTGACTTAAAGGCCGGCGACTTTTAGGGCCTTTACCCAATATACGCAAGTATTCACTAAAGGGGTGATCTCTCATTTTTTTACTCAATATATTTAGGTTTTAATCGTTCTCGTACTTTTATCACCTCACCAACAATTATCAACGCTGGGGGGTTAACTTTTTTAGTAGCAATAGTTTCCACAAAAGAATCTAGCCTACATATAGTATCTCTTTGTTCGCTAGTTGTGCATTTTTCAATAACTGCCACGGGAGTATTTGGGTTCATACCTTGCTCCAAAAGGCTTTGCTGTATTTTGAGGGCATTTTTAACCCCCATATAAAAAACCATAGTATCGCCAGAATTAGCTAATCTAGCATAATCAATTATCGAAGCTCCTGCTTGTTGATGACCAGCAATAAAAACCACTGACTGTGCAAAGTCTCTATGAGTTAAGGGAAAACCTGCATACATTGAACAACCTGCTGCCGCAGTAATACCAGGAACTACTTGATAAGTAATGTTGTTTGCCACTAAAACTTCAGCTTCTTCTGCGCCTCGACCGAATATATATGGATCGCCACCTTTTAAGCGGGCAACTCTGTTACCTTGTTTTGCTAAATCTACCATTAATTGTGCAATATCTTGTTGCTTAACACTATGATGTTTATTTTTTTTACCAACATAAATCCGTTCTGCTTCTCGGCGAGCCATATCAATAATTTCAGGGGCAACTAGCCTATCATATAAAATCACATCTGCCTGTTGTAATAACCTAAGGGCTTTAAAAGTCATTAAATCAGGATCTCCAGGGCCTGCTCCTATTAAATATACCTCGCCAGTCGGCTCTAGTTGCCCTGTTTTGGCAAGCTGCTTTATTTTGTTATCTAAAAGTTGCTCTGCTTCATTAAAATTACCATGCACAGCCTTATCAATAAAAGAACCATCTAATAAACTTTCCCAAAAAGCTTTTCGTCCACCTAAACTACTAATGCTATCTTTAACTTTTTGCCGATAACGGCCCACTAAATCTGCTAATTTACTAAACCCCGCAGGAATCATAGTTTCTAAACGAGCTTTCATTAATCTTGCCAATACAGGTGAACGACCACCAGTTGATAGTGCAATTGTCATAGGATTTCTATCAACTATGGCTGGTAGAATAAAATCACAATACTGAGTTTGATCGGCGACATTTACAGGGATATTATGTTGTTGACAATATGTATAAACGGCCTGATTAACCGCTTGATCATCCGTTGCAGAAATAACATACTTAGGAACAGAGATACTGGCAACTAATTCTGCAGAAAATGAACCGATATTCCAAGTTATTTTGCCCTCAGATAAATGATGCTTCATTTCTGTTTTAAGCTCAGGAGCAATCACACTAACTATTGCTCCTGCTTGAATAAATAGGTCAGCTTTTCTGGCGGCTACCCCACCCCCTCCTACAATTAAACAATGTTGTTGTTTAATATTGACAAAAATAGGTAAATAGTCCAATTCATAATTCCTTGGTTATTTTAATTGCTTATAACTGCTTATAACGGCTTAATGTTTTTTGCAATTATTTCTGTTAATTCTGGAATACAGCTACCGCAATTAGTTCCTGCTTTAAGTGCCGAGCCAATTTGTTCAACAGTTTGCAAAGAGTCTTTATTGATTGCTTCAATAATTGTATTAATACCGACACTAAAACAAGAACAAACTATTCTGCCCTCATCTTTTGCTCCCGACTTTTTGCCCGCTAATAAACTTAAACGAGTTTTAGGGCCTATTTCCTTGGCGATAAAAATAGAACCTAGCCAACTTGGATTTGGTAATTCTATACTTGGAGACATAAAAAACACTAGATCTAGGCAACCATTAATTAGTTTGGCACTACGAAATCTTTGCCCTGCCTTGTCTTCATACCTGATTATTTCACCATCATTTCCTAAAATATTTTTAGCCCAAATCAAGTTATCTTGTGGAATATTTAAACAACCAACTTTATATCTATAAAACTTTTTACCTATTATTTTTACCCAATAGTCAAAGCCATCTAATACTTCTTTACTTAATGGCTGGCGACTAAGAATAAAACCATGCCACGCAACATTAAAAGCTTCTATAGCTACCACAGAATGCTTAAACTCTGGTTGCCCTGCTAAGGGGTCAACATTATCGGCAACTAAAACATCGACTCTAGCTTTATTTGAGTATTGAGCAGTCCAATGCAAGGGTATAAAAACATCTCCTTGTCGTTGATTTTTAGTTATATCAACCCTGCCAATAAATTCACCTAGCTTATTTTTTACTCTTGCCAGTTCCCCTGATTTAACTCCATATTTTGCAGCATCTTTAGGGTTAATAGCAACATAGGGTTCATCAATATGAGCCATTAATTTAGCTGTTTTTGCCGTTCTTGTCATAGAGTGCCACTGGTCTCTTACTCGACCAGTATTTAACATTAAAGGGTATTTCTTTGATCTTTTGCTAGTAGGTTGTCTTGGTGTAATCGTAATAAATTGTGCTTTTTTTGATGATGTAAAAAATTTATTATCCAAAAACATGCGTTTAGTGCCATTGGGGTTTTGCTTATTTACTGGCCATTGCACTGGTTTTAAGTCATTATATTCTTGCTCTGATATTTCTGAAAATGCCGATATATCAAAATCCCTACTGCCATTGTTTTCAAAACCCGATAATTGGGCATGTTCACGAAAAATTTCTACTGCATTTTTATAATTAAAATATTTTTTCCAGCCCATACGTTTAGCAACTTCACTTAATATCCACCAGTCTGGTCGTGCATTTTCTGGTGCTTGCATAAACTGACGTTGAATAGATATTGTACGATCAGAGTTGGTTACCGAACCATCAGTTTCCCCCCAGGTTGTTGAGGGTAGCAAAACATTACCCACTTGTGTAGTATCAGTATTTTGCACACAGTCTTGCACTACTACAAAATCACAGTTTTTTAAAGCGGCTTTAACCGCATTTGCGTCAGGCATAGAAACTACAGGGTTAGTATTCATAATCCAAATAGCTTTTATTTTGCCTTCACCAACAGCTTTAAACATCTCAACCGCTTTTAAACCATTAGTTTGAGCCATATTTTCTGCTTGCCAAAATCTTGCAACCTTGTCAATATTTTCAGCTTTATTAAAATCCATATGAGCCGCTAATTGATTAGCTAAACCACCAACTTCTCTACCTCCCATTGCATTTGGTTGCCCTGTAATAGAAAATGGCCCTGCCCCTTCTTTACCAAGCCTACCAGTTGCTAAATGACAATTTATTATCGCATTAGATTTATCTACTCCAGAAGTTGATTGATTTACTCCTTGTGAATACATGGTTACCATTTTTTCGGTCTCTACTGACCAATCTAACCACTGTGTTAAATCCTTTAGATCTAAATCACATTGCTTGGCAAGCTGTGCAAGATTACCTTGTAATTCTTGAGCTTGTTGAATAGCTTCGCTAAAGCCTTCTGTGTAGTTTTCAACAAACTCTTCATCTAACGCATTTTGTTGTGATAAATAAGCTAACAAACCATTAAATAAAGCCCCATCCATCCCCGGTTTTATAGCTAAATGTAAGTCTGCAACATCACAAGTAGCTGTTTTTCTAGGGTCAATTACAACCACTTTTAAATTAGGATTATTTTTTTTGGCAGCAACTATACGCTGGTAAACAATTGGATGAGCCCAAGCTGCATTTGAACCTACCATAGTAATTAAATTAGCATGGTCTAAATCTTCATACGAACAAGGAACGGTGTCCGAACCAAAAGCTCTTTTATAACCAACTACTGCGGACGCCATACACAATCTAGAATTAGTATCAATATTGGCAGTACCCATAAAACCTTTAATTAGTTTATTGGCTACATAATAGTCCTCAGTTAAAAATTGTCCAGATACATAAAAAGCCACCGCATTTGTACCATGCTCAGCAATTATATTTTTAAAAGTATTTGCTACAGTTGATAGAGCCGTATCCCAGCCAACGATTTTGCCATTAATTTGTGGATTAAGCATTCGTCCATCATAATCAATGGTTTCCCCTGCTGAAGAACCTTTTACACATAATTTACCAAAATTTGCGGGATGGCTTTTATCACCAATTACTTTTACTTCAAAATTTTTAAAAGTATTTTTTTTCTTCGGGGTTACAGATATGCCACAACCAACCCCGCAATACGGGCAGGTAGTTTTTATTTCTGACTCTATTGGTTGTTTTGCTAAAAAAGCTGGTTCAGCCATTAAATTTTAACCAAGACTTGTTTATTCTCAATTTTTGTTTCATAAGCCTCTATAGATGGGGCATCTTCATCATCTATATTCTTGCCAGTTTTTAGGCTGTAATGCTGTTTATATAATGGTGCTGCAACCATAAGATGGCCGTTTAAATCACCAACCATGCCACGAGACATTACAAATGCCTTACCTACTGGGTCAAAGTTATTTAATGCATAAACCTCTCCGTCAACATAAAACAAAGCTATTTGTATACTTTCAACCAATGCTGCAACGCCAGAGTTTTTAACTAGGTCATTAACCGAGCATACTTTTTTAAACCCAACCATTTTTTCTCCTCAATTTTTAAAGTTACGCTATTTCTCTAACTTCAATGGCAATACCATCTAATTTTTCTTGCTCCGTTGCGGGTCTTATTTGCCCACGCTCTTCTACAAATAGCTGCTCTGCTTTACTATCAACATTTACAAAAGAACGAAAACGTTTTATAAAACTAGGGCTTTCTAATGCTGTTTGCCAATCACAAGCATAACTTGCCATTAAACCTGCCATTTGCTGTTCTAATTCTTCACCAATATTTAGCGAATCATTAATCACTACATCTTGTAAATAACTTAAGCCGCCTTCTAGATTATCCATCCAAGTAGCTGTTCTTTGCATGCGGTCTGCGGTTCTGATATAAAACATTAATAATCTATCTACATATCTAAACACTTCTTCTTGAGTTAATTTAGTCGCAAATAAATCCGCATGGCGAGGTTTCATTCCACCGTTACCACACACATATAAATTCCAACCTTCTTCGGTTGAAATTAAACCTATATCTTTCGCTTGTGCTTCGGCACATTCGCGAGTACAACCAGATACTCCCATTTTCATTTTATGTGGTGAACGAATGCCTTTATAGCGATTTTCTAAATCTATTGCCATAGTAACTGAGTCATCTAAACCAAAACGACACCAAGTAGAACCAACACAAGACTTTACTGTTCTTAAAGATTTTGCATAGGCTTGACCTGACTCAAACCCTGCATCAAGTAGTGCCTGCCAAATTTCAGGTAAGTCATTCATCTGGGCACCAAATAATACTATTCTTTGCCCACCATTTATTTTGGTATACAGTTTATATTTTGTGGCTACCTCGCCTAAAACTATTAATTTTTGTGGGGTTATTTCACCACCAGGAACTCGTGGAATTACCGAATAGGTACCATCTTTTTGCATATTACCAAGATAATTATCATTGGTATCTTGTAATTGAATTTTATCAGCCTCTAGGGCATAACTATTCCATAATGAACCAAAAATACTACCAACGGCTTGCTTACAAACTTCACAACCATAACCTTTACCATGTTTATCTAATAAATCAGCAAAGGTTTTAATTTCTTCAACTTGACAAATATGATACAAGCCTTGTCGGTCGTGTCCAAAATGCTCACAAATATCAGTATTAACTTCTACACCACGATTAGCCAGTTCACTATTTAAAACATTAGTGACTAATTGAATACAACCACCACAACCAGTACCTGCTTGGGTCGTGGATTTAATATCACTCATGGTGCAACAACCAGCATCTACCGCATCAGAAATATCTCCTTTAGTAACATCAAAACAGGAACATATTTGTGCACTAGCAGGTAGTGCATCAGGCCCAAACAAATCTTCACCGCCACCATCACGACTAGGCAAAATTAAAGCATCAGGGTGTTCTGGTAAATCCATTTCATTGAGCATTAGCTGTAATAAATTACTATAGTCCTCTGCATTACCAACTAATACTGCACCTAGTAGTTTTTTACCATCACGAGATACTACAATTTTTTTATATATTTCTTCAGGGCCATTTTCATAGACATAAGACATAGCATCTTCATCTGTACCGTGAGGGTCGCCAACTGAACCAACATCAATACCCATTAATTTCAGTTTGGTACTCATGTCCACGCCTTCAAAAGAGGCTACTTTTGCATTTAACTGGTCAACAACTACTTGTGCCATGGCATAACCTGGGGCAACTAGCCCATAAATCATCCCATCATGTAAGGCACATTCTCCTATCGCATAAACATCGGTATCTGAAGTAAGACATTGGTTATCTATAACAATACCGCCTCTTGGCCCTAGCTCTAAACCTACTTTTTTGGCTAAATCATCTCTGGCTCTAATACCTACTGAAAATAAAACTATGTCTGTTTCTAAAGATTCGCCATCAGCAAACACCATTTTATTTAAACAATCATCGCCATCAATAATTTCTGTAGTAGATTTGCTAGTGTGTACGGTTATATCAAGATTTTCTATTTTGCGTTTTAGTAAAGCCGCTCCACCTTCATCTAATTGTACCGGCATTAATCTTGGTGCAAATTCAACCACATGAGTTTTTAAACCTAAATCAGTTAGAGCCTTTGCTGCTTCTAAACCTAAAAGACCGCCACCAACCACTGTGCCAACACTACCTTTGTCAGCAGCCGCTTGAATTGCATCTAAATCTTCGATAGTACGATAAACTAAACAGCCATCACGGTCATTACCAGTAATTGGTGGTACAAAAGAATAAGAACCCGTTGCCATTACTAATTTATCATAAGCTATTTTAATACCACTTTCAGAGGTAACTATTTTAGCTTTTCTATCTATATCAACAGCCTTATCGCCAATATAGATAGTTACATTATTGTCTTCATAGAAATTAGGTTTTACTAAAGAAAGATCTTCGGCAGTTTTGCCTGAAAAATATGACGATAAATATACTCTATCGTAAGCAACCCTAACTTCTTCGCAAAAAGTATGCACCTCAAAATTATCATAATGCTCACTGGCAACAAGTTTTTCGATAAAACTATGCCCGACCATTCCATTACCAATCACTACTATTTTTTGCTTACTCATTTCCCCCCCCATTTCTTTGTTAAACCTAACAATAACCTTCGCCAAACACTAATGAATCTCTACATTCAGACATATCTTTGCCTGTAATGAAATTATCAAAAATCCACTTAGCTCCGCTAGTATCTCCAAACATAACCGAACCAACTATTTTGTTATCTTTTAAAACAATTTTACGATAAATTTTATTTAACTCATCATTGTAAACCAATGTGTCCGTTTCTTCACTATCTTCGAAATTTCCTGCCGAAAATAAATTTATCCCTGTAACTTTTAGCATAGTAGAGGTTAAGCTACCTACATAAGAACTTTTTTTGCCCGCCAGTACTTCTGCTAAGATTTGTGCTTGCTCATACAAAGGGGCAACTAAGCCATAGGTTTTTTTTCGATGCTCAGTACACTCTCCTAAAGAATAAATGCTTTCATCAGAGGTTTGCAGTTGATCATTCACCAAAATACCACGATTTACTGTTAAGCCAATTTTTGTACCTATACCAACATTGGGCTTAATACCTACAGCCATAACAATTAAATCTGTTTCAATTTCTTTACCATCTTTAAACTTTATGCCTGTAACTCTATCTTTACCCAAGATAGATGAAGTATTTGCACCCATGGCAAATTTTAGCCCCTGCTGTTGCAAAGATTCTTTCAATAATCTACCAGAAACAGCATCCATTTGTACCTCCATAAGTACTTCACCCAAATGAACCACGGTTACATTCATGCCTCTAATTTTTAAGCCATTTGCCGCTTCCAAACCTAATAAACCACCACCAATTACTACCGCTTTTTTATGTTTTTTTGCAGCCTCTATCATCATATCTACATCTCGAATATCACGAAAACTTACTACCCCAGGTAAATCATGTCCTGGCACGGGGATAATAAAGGGTGAAGAACCTGTTGCAATAACCAACACATCGTATTGATAAACTTTTCCTGATTTTGTAATTACTGTTTTATTAAACCTATCCAAATCTACAATAGTAGTAGCAGTATGCAAATGCACCCCTCGCTCTTCGAACCAATTTTCATCGTGTGTCAAAATACTTTTTAAAGTTTTTTCTCCAGCCAAAACTGGGGAAAGCATTATGCGATTATACCCTCCTGCGGGCTCTTTATTAAACACCCTAATATCGTATTTACTAGGAGCCTCTACTAGTAATTTTTCAATAAACTTAGCCCCAACCATTCCAGAGCCTATAAGAATTAACTTTTGCTTCAACTTACTTGCCTTTTAATGTTTAATTATTAAATATCATTTACTTATAAAACATCAAACATGCCATAAATAAAACTTTATTTAATTACAATAAGTTACTATAAAACAAGCCATTAACAAAATATATATTTAAGTTATAATTCACCATATTAGGGCAACATATTGTATTTAGCACCTAAAAAGATCGTTTTTTGTAAATTATAGGCTTTTATTAAGGAAAGATAAGCTCATATATGAAATAAAGTATTGATTTAGTTTACTTTTAATAATATGGCACGATTAGTTCTTTTTATTTAAGGATAATATATAATAATGAGGGAAAAATAACAATGGATAATGCTAAATTTAATTTATTTTCTTTTAGTGGCAACACTAGAATATTACACCTAACGTGGTTTGCATTTTTTATGTCTTTTGTGGTGTGGTTAGGCCTTGGGCCAATTATGCCATTTATTCAAGAAGCTCTTTCTTTAACAAACAATCAAGCTAAAGTGTTATTAATCCTTAATGTAGCCATGACCATTCCTGCCAGAATTATCATAGGTATGCTAGTAGATAAATATGGCCCAAAAATAATGTATACCGCTATTTTAGTTCTTGGCGGCTCTACAAGCATCGCTTTTGCTTGGGCTACCAGCTATGAAGAACTAGCATTAATTAGGTTTTTATCTGGCTTTATTGGGGCAGGTTTTGTGGTAGGAATTAGAATGATAGCCGAATGGTTTCCTGCTAAACAAACAGGACTAGCTCAAGGAATTTATGGAGGATGGGGTAATTTTGGCTCAGCAGGAGCTGCACTTACCCTGCCTTTTATTGCATCCTCTTTTGGTGACGAAAATGGCTGGAGATATGCTATAACCTTTGCCAGTTTAGCTACTATTATTTATGGCATAATTTATTTTTTTAGCGTTTCGGATACCCCTAAAGGTTCAACCTACTTTAAACCCAAAAAAACTGGGGCTATGGAGATAACCTCAAAATTTGATCTTTATTTATACATTGTAATGAACATCCCTTTATTTCTTGCATTAGGAGTTATAGCTTGGAAGGTTTTCACTGCTGGTTTAATAGT
Source organism: Hydrogenovibrio sp. UBA654 (assembly GCA_002299585.1). Classification (GTDB taxonomy): domain Bacteria; phylum Pseudomonadota; class Gammaproteobacteria; order Thiomicrospirales; family Thiomicrospiraceae; genus Hydrogenovibrio. The sequence goes on from DBOE01000053.1 coordinate 41,525, forward strand.
TAGCGAAACTGTTTTTATGATATATACAACTCTTGGAATAGTTTATTTATTACAAGTTTGGAAAATATGGCAGGTTAACTCTGAGATACTTAGTGAACCTGTGCCACAACTACATAGGTATAAATTCAAACAGGTTGCTATTTTAAATTGGGCATACTTTGTTACTTTTGGAACAGAGTTAGCGGTGGTCTCAATACTAGCAATGTTTTATGTTTCTTGGTTTGAATTACCTAAAATTACTGCAGCCTTACTAGCGGGGATTTATCCATTTATAAACTTATTTGCTCGTCCTGCTGGTGGCTGGATAAGCGATAAATTTGGTAGAAAAAGAACCTTATTAATAGTTTTTGTCGGTATTAGTGCTAGTTTTTTATTTTTAGGTAATGTTGATAAATCTTGGTCCGTTGAGTTTATTGTTGCAATTACTATTATTGCTGGGATATTTTCAAAAGCAGGTTCGGGAGCCGTGTTTGCCATGGTGCCATTAATTCAGCGACGAATGACTGGGCAAATTGCTGGCATGACTGGAGCTTATGGTAATGTAGGTGCTGTAATATTTTTAACAGTAAACAGTATTGTAGATTATGATGCTTTTTTTATGTTCATAGGTGTAGTTTCTTCAATCGTATTTATAGCTGTTATTTTTTTCCTTGAAGAACCTGGCAACCAAATGGCTGAAGTTTTACCTGATGGTACAGTACAAATGATAGATGTTAAGTAAATAACAAAGGTAGGCAACTATGGCAACCCAACTAATAGTAAACATAGGTGGTTATTCTTCTGCTGGCATCAAAAGTGAAAATGAAGATGCCATAAATTATAGTATCCCAGACAATAATAGCATCGAAAGCAAAGGTATAATCTCGGTATTAGCTGATGGGGTAAGCTCTAGTGAAGAGGCAAAGCAAGCCAGTAATCTCGCGGTTAAAAACTTTATCGAAGACTATTATTCAACGCCTGATACTTGGAGTACCAAAAAATCTTGCCAGCAGGTTATTGGGGCAATTAATAGTTGGCTATATAAACAAGGTTCAAGCCATGCTAGTGAACTAAAAGGCTGGGTAACTACTTTTGATGCACTAATCTTAAAATCTACTAGCATTCATATTATCCACATTGGTGACTCTCGAGTGTATAGGCTACGAAATGGCATACTAGAGCAACTAACCCAAGACCATATCACTTGGATTAACTCTGAAAGAAGCTATCTTAGCCGAGCATTAGGAGCTGACTCTGTTTTACAAATAGACTTTAAAACAATTGAAATACAAGAAGAGGACATTTATTTACAAACCTCAGATGGGGTACATGATTTTATTTCTACAGCAGAAATTATAAAAATATTATCCACCGAACAAACTACCGAAGAAAAAGCCAAACGGCTAGTAGAAAAAGCTATTGCCCAACAATCTAATGACAACCTTAGTGCTCAGGTAATAAATATTTTAAAGCTACCAAATGCGACTAAGCAAGAAGTATATAACAAACTATCAGAATTACCTTTTCCGCCTGAACTACAGCCAGGAATGAAAATAGATGGTTTTGAAATACTACAAGAAATTAATCTTTCCCCCCGTAGCCAAATATACCTAGCTAAAGATTCAGAAAATGGCCAAGAACTAATTCTAAAAACACCATCTGTAAACTATAGTGATGACCCATGGTATCTGGACGGTTTCGTTCGGGAAGAATGGATTGGACAAAGGTTAAAGCACCCAGGTTTAATGAAAACCTACCAAACGAAAAGAGCTAAGAAGTTTTTATATTTTACCACCGAAATGATAAAAGGGCAAAACCTTGCCCAATGGATAATTGAAAACCCCAGCCCTGAAATAGGTAGAGTTAGAGACTATGTTGAGCAAATAGCTAGTGCATTAAGATCTATGCATCGTCAAGACATAATTCATCAAGACTTAAAACCTGACAATATTATGATAGACGAAAACAACCGCACAAAAATAATTGATTTTGGGGCAGTAAACGCCGCTGGACTAGCTGAAATATCCAGTGTATTACAAAGGCAACAACCAGAAGGCACCGTAAACTATACCGCACCAGAGTATTTAATGGGCGAAAAAGGCTCAAAACGATCCGACATATTTTCATTAAGTGTAATTACTTATGAGCTACTAACTGGCCATTTACCTTTTAAAGAAAAAAAATTTAATAAATTTCAATTAAAAAATTACCAACAGATGAAATATATTTCATTATTACAATACCGCACAGACCTGCCTCAATGGTTAAACCAAGTATTAAAAAAAGGTTGCTCTCCTGACCCGTCTAAAAGATATAGTTTATTATCAGAGTTTACTCATGAGCTTAAAACACCAAAAGAGACTAGCTCATTATATTCACAGGAGCCCCTCTTAAAAAGAAACCCACTAGTATTTTGGCAAGGATTATCACTTATTTTATTTGTTTTATTAATTATCGCTATAATTAATTAGTCCTGTACAGTTTAGAAAAAACTATTAGCGATTTATATAAGGCATTTATGATTTGTTTTATAAAAAAAAATACCGTGGTATAATCGTCATTGTAAATTTAATTTTAACTAATAACCTAAATTCCTATTTAGAAAATATTTTTGGAGATATTTATGAATATTATTAAAAAACTAGGCTTGGCAACCTACCTATTACCACTATTATTATTAACGCACCTAAATTCTGCATTTGCCACAACTAGTTATGTGGTTGATAATAAAAATTCTGTGGTTAATTTTTCTGTCACTAAAAAACAATACATAATTGAACCTGCCGTTTTCAAAGATGTCGAAGGAACTATTGATAACAAAGGTAATATTAAAATAAGCATCGACATAAATAGTGTTGATTCAAGTAACCCTATCAGGGATAATCGTTTGGTTGAGATGTTTTTTCAAGCAGACTTTTTCCCACACGCTATAGTTACTGCCAAAATAGATGAAAAAGTTTTAAACTCAAAAAAAACTTTCCAACAAATTGAATTGCCTGCTACTTTAGAGTTTTTTGATCTTAAAAAAGAAATAAAACTAAGTGTTATGGTAGCTAAAATTGGCAACAATATTTTGGTTACCTCTTTAAAACCAACCATAATAAATGCTAAAACTTTTGATGTCCCATCTCATAACCTTGCCGCACTATCGAAGGTATGTGGAGGGATTAATATCTCAGATATAGTTCCAGTTAACTTCGTATTAACTTTTAATAAAAAATAATAATGGATATTTGGCAAAAAATATTTCTATATTTAGGGTCTTTAATTGCCGCTGCTTTTTTGTTAGTGGCTTTAATTGTTCTTTCAAACGCTGAGGGAGGCATGCTTACTACAGAAAATGTTGCTCACCTTAGCGAGCCTATGAGCTCCTTTTATAATTTTGCCAAATGGTTTGTTTATCTATGGATGATTGTTGCCATAATTGTATTTCTTCGTTTTTTAAAACGCACTTTTTTTAATAAATAACTAAACTATGCAAATACAGTGGTACCCAGGGCATATGCACAAAGCCCAAGAAGAAGTCAAAGAAATACTTCCGCAAATAGACTTAATAATTGAAGTATTAGATGCCCGCATTCCTTTTAGTAGCGAAAACCCAATGATTGCTAAACTTCGTGGCAACAAACCTACTATAAAAATATTTAACAAGTCCGACCTAGCCGATAATGAACAAACCACTATTTGGCAAAATTATTTTAATGACTCTAAAAATATCAAAACTCTAGCATTAAACGCTAAAGATTCTGACCATAAACAACAAATTTTTAGCCTGATAAATAAGCTGCTTCCTAAAAAAATAAATTCCATAAAAGTAACTAATACACTAATAATGGGCATACCAAATGTTGGCAAATCAACTTTAATAAATACTTTATCTAGCCGCCCTATTGCCAAAACAGGCAATGAACCAGCGGTTACTAAAATGCTCCAAAGAATAAAATTAGACCAGGGTATAACCTTGCTTGATACTCCTGGCATGTTATGGGGAAACATTGAAAATGAACATTCTGGTTATCGCCTAGCTATAACGGGGGGTATTAAGGAAACCGCTTTTGAACTGCCTGATGTTGCCAGCTATGCTATTGAATATTTAATGCACAATTATCCTGCAAATATTACTAAAAGATACAATATTTCACAAAAAAAAATAACTACTTTAATTAATAATGACCCCTATGCTGATGTTACTATATTAGAAATTATTGGTAGAGACAGGGGCTGCCTTATTAATGGTGCTAAAATTGACCTAGATAAAGTATCTAGAATTTTAATTACTGAAATTAGAGACGGTTATCTAGGAAAACTAACCTTTGAAACCCCATCGGTGATGGATGATGAATTAAAATTAGTAGAAATTAATAGAACTAAAAAAGAAGCCAAAAAATTAGCAAAATTAAAAAAAAGAGACCATAATATAAATATATAATCCCACTTTTTGCATCTAAATTACTCAAGGAGTCTCTGAACAAGTATGATTATTTTATGCTGGTAAAAAGAGCCGATATTTTCACTGCAATTCGTTGCAATAGCTGGCTATTAGCAAAAGTCATAACGAGCAAGTGTGGTAGTGCTATATGTCAACTTTAGAGATCTACGGTAGCTAAATAGGTATTTGAGCTTGAATTATAGATTGAAAAAGCATGGCTGAGAGAGTAAAATCACCTCTTTTGAATAATTTAAAATTTGTAGAGGCCTTATAGTGTTTAGAGGAAGTATGGTTGCGTTAGTTACGCCTATGTTAACTGATGAGTCAGTAGATTTTGTAGCTCTTGAAAAACTCATAGAGTTTCATATTAAAGCTAAAACTTGTGCGATTGTGGCAATGGGTACTACTGGCGAGTCTGCAACACTTAATTATCAAGAGCATTGTGAAGTCTTGAATTTTGTAGTTAAAAAATCAGCAGGCAGAATATCCATTATTGCGGGCACTGGTGCCAATTCAACTTCTGAAGCTATTGAGCTAACCAAATGTGCTAAGAATGCAGGTGTAGATGCTTGCTTGATAGTTTCTCCCTATTATAATAAACCAACTCAAGAAGGCTTATATTTACACCATAAAAAAATAGCACAAGATGTTGATATACCGCAAATTTTGTATAACGTGCCCAGTAGAACTGCTTGTGACTTATTGCCAGATACAGTTGCTAGGTTAGCAAAAATTAAAAATATAATTGGGGTTAAAGAAGCAACTGGTGATTTAAGCAGAGTAGCTGAAATTAAGTCTTTGGTGGCCGATGATTTTGATTTATACACTGGGGATGATGCCACAGGGATAGACTTTATTTTACTCGGTGGGCATGGCTCTATATCTGTAACGGCTAACATAGTTCCGCAGCAAGTGGCTAAGGCTTGTCAGCTAGCCCTAGCTGGAAAAGCTGAGCAAGCAAGAGAATTAGACGCTAAAATAGCTGTGTTACATAAAAATTTATTTATTGAAAGTAATCCAATTCCTGTTAAATGGTGTTTAGTTGAAATGGGTTTGATAGGTCCGGCTATTAGGCTACCAATGACCCCCCTTGCTAAAGAATTCCAACGAGTTCTTAAAAGCTCTTTGCTTGCTACAGGAGCTATATAATCAGTGTTTAATAAAGCTGTAGCTATGGTTTTTTATTTGAGTACTATTTTTATGCTTAGTTGCTCTTCTAACCCCTCAAACAAAGATATGTTTGAGGTTATTGAATCTGACACAGCGGATGATTCTGAAATATATGAACAGTCATCAGAAAAAAATACTACAGGTGTTTTTCAACAAAAAACAACATCCTTTATAGCAAAAAATGCTCAAATCAAAAATAACCTGTCAGAAAGATGGTTGGAGTTAAAAGATATCAGTAGTGATAAGGCTTGGAACTCAGTGCAGTCTTTTTTAACTTCACTAGGTTTTTTAATTAAAGAATCTCGCAGAGATATTGGGTTTATTAAAACTGAGTTTATGTCTCGTAGAGAATTTGTACCACCAAAGGCACAAGGTTTTTTAACAAAGGCATTAAATAGTTGGCGTCCAGAGCTTGCAGAAGGAGCCTTTGACCGTATAGTAGTAAGGGTTGAATTTGATGAGTTACATAACTTAACAAGAATTTATTTTTATCACTATATCATTGTTGAGCCAAATAAAGAAGATGAGGCAAGTTCTTTAAGCGTAAAAACTAACTTTAGTTGGCAAATAAAACCATTTAACCCTATGTTTGAAGCACAAGTTCTTTACCAAGCAATGATTTTTTTTGGAGCAGAAGAAAATTCTGCTAAGCAACAACTTAATATAAGTCCTTTATTTGTTAAAAAAATTAATGGCACTAAGATGCTTGTCAGTATAAATTTTAAGGCAAGTAAAGAAAAGTCTTGGGATTATTTTAGTGCAATGGTTTATAGAGCAGGTTGGTTAATGAGCCAGGTTAAAAAATCACATTTTACTACCCTAGTTATCTTACCTGATAACCTTGCTGAAGTTGATAATCAGTTGGTTAAATTTAAGCTTAAAACTACAAAAATTAACGGTGTGCAATATACTAATTTAGCAGTAGATTCTGCTAGTGATACACCCTTATCGGCAAATGAGCGTAAGTATTTATTTAAAAGTCTTGGCTTATTGTAAAAATATTCTTATTTTTTATTAAAGGTTCTTTATGCAAATTATTTGGGGTAACTCTGCCCATTCAACATATCACTTAAATAAACTACTTAATCAACTTAAATTGGTTAGTAATATAACCTCAATAACAAGCCAATGTGTATATTTCATTGATCTGGAAAAAAACAAGCTTCTTACAGAAAAAGATTTAGAAAATTTATTATTTTTATTAAATTCTTCTAACTCTCCAGTTACACCAAGTATTTCTGCCAACTCATGTGTTGTTGTACCAAGGTTAGGAACTATCTCTACTTGGTCGTCTAAAGCTACAGATATTATAAAAACCTGTGGTATTTTTGGCTTAAACAGAATAGAAAAAGGGATTATTTACAGCTTAAATGGTGAAGGGTTATCTATTAATCCTGAAGTACAAACATTATTACACGATCGAATGATGGAGCAGGTTTTTACGAAATTATCACTTTTAGAAGGTTTATTTTCACATCAAAAACCAACTGCTTTTAATGTTGTAGATATTTTACAAGGAGGTAAAGCCTCTTTACAGTTAGCTAATATTGAAATGGGATTAGCCTTATCAGAAGAAGAAATTAATTACCTAGTTAATGCCTTTAAAAATTTAAACAGAAATCCTGTAGATGCCGAATTAATGATGTTTGCCCAAGCAAATTCTGAACATTGTCGCCATAAAATATTTAATGCGGATTGGACCATAGATGGTAAAAACAAACCAAGTTCATTGTTTGGTATGATAAGAAATACCTATCAAAAATCACCAAAAGGAGTGTTATCTGCTTATAGTGATAATGCCGCAGTTGTTGAGGGTTATCAAGGCTCAAGGTTTTTCCCTAATTCAGTAAGCAATGTTTATCAAGCTATTGATGAGCCAATACACTTTCAGATAAAAGTAGAAACTCATAATCACCCAACAGCTATTTCACCATTTCCTGGGGCAGCTACTGGTTCAGGTGGCGAAATTCGTGATGAAGGAGCAACAGGGCGTGGTTCTAAACCCAAATCTGGCTTAACAGGTTTTACTGTTTCTAATTTAAATATTCCAGGTTTTAAGCAACCCTGGGAAACAGACTATGGTAAACCCAGCCGTATAGCTTCAGCTTTTAAAATTATGCAAGAAGGGCCTTTAGGGGCGGCTAGTTTTAATAATGAATTTGGTCGTCCTGCAATAAATGGTTATTTTAGAACTTACGAAAACATCTTTTTAACCCATGAAGAAGATGAGGTTAGAGGCTATCACAAGCCAATTATGTTAGCTGGAGGCTTAGGTAATATTCGTGAGCAGTTTGTGCAAAAAAATGATATTCCTGTTGGGGCAAAACTAATCATACTTGGTGGGCCTGCTATGTTAATAGGGCTAGGAGGAAGTGCTGCTTCTTCAATTGATAGTGGTGCTGGTTGCGAGACTTTAGATTTTGCCTCAGTGCAAAGAGATAATCCAGAAATGGAACGCCGAGCTCAAGAAGTTATTGATAGATGTACCTACATGGGAGAAAACTCACCCATTGCATCAATTCATGATGTAGGAGCAGGTGGTTTATCAAATGCCTTTCCTGAGCTAGTCAATGACTCTGGTCGTGGTGGCAGTTTTGAGCTAAGAAAAATCCCAAATCATGAGCCTGGCATGTCCCCAATGGAGATTTGGAGTAATGAATCACAAGAGCGTTATGTAATAGCAATTTACCCAGAAAAATTACAGTCATTTGAAGAACTTTGTCAAAGAGAAAGGTGTTTATATGCCATAGTTGGTGAAGCAACTAAAGAGCAAGAACTAGTTGTTAATGATACCGTGTTTAATAATAAACCAGTTAATATGCCATTAAATGTTTTGCTAGGAAAACCGCCTAAAATGCATAGAAAAGTTATGTCAAGAAACATCCCTCAGCCAGCTTTTGAGGCAGCTATCTTAGATATAAATGATGTTGTATCTAGATTATTGCGTTTACCTACTATCGCGAGTAAAAGTTTTTTAATCACTATTGGAGATAGAAGTATAACTGGTATGGTTACTCGTGACCAAATGGTGGGCCCTTGGCAAGTCCCCGTTGCTAATGCAGGTGTAACTTGTGCAGATTATAAAGGTTATACTGGTGAGGCAATGGCAAGTGGCGAAAGGCCCCCAGTGGCTCTTATAAATCCTAAAGCCTCAGCAAGATTATCTATTGCAGAAGCCATTACTAATATAGCATGTGCCAAGATAGAAAAAATATCAGATATTAAAATTTCAGCTAACTGGATGGCAGCTGCTGGGCATGCAGGCGAAGATTCTTCTTTGTATGATGCAGTTGAAACCGTTGGTATGGAGCTTTGTCCAGCATTAGGAATTGCAGTACCTGTTGGTAAAGACTCTATGTCGATGAAAACAGTATGGGAAGAGGATGGCTTAGTTAAAACTGTAACATCACCAGTATCATTAAATATCACCACCTTTGCTCCAGTAACAGATGTTCGTAAAACCGTAACTCCACAACTAAGAACAGATAAGGGTAAGACAGAACTATTATTGATAGATTTAGGTCATGGTAAAAATAGACTTGGCGGTAGTTGCTTAGCTCAAGTTTACAATCAAATTGGTGATATTACAGCGGATCTAGAATCTGCGACAGATTTATTAAATTTATTTAATGCTACCCAAGAATTATTAGCAAAAAAATTAGCTCTTGCCTATCATGACCGTGCTGATGGTGGTTTATTAGTAACCTTGTTAGAAATGTCTTTTGCAGGTCATTGTGGTTTAGATCTAGATATTAGTGATCTAGGGGAAGAGTTTATTTCTGCTTTAACTAGTGAAGAAATTGGTGTTGTAATACAAGTTTTATCTAAAGATAAAGCTAAGGTTAAAAAAATCATTGCTAAACATAATCTATCTGCCCTAACCCACTGGTTAGGCTCCCCTAATACGGGAAGTAAAATTTTATTAACTTCACATGGCAAAGTAGCTTTACAAGGCAATAGAAAAAAATATCATGCGATGTGGGCTGAAACAAGTTATAAAATGCAGTCTTTAAGAGATAATGACCAATGTGCACTTGAAGAGTACCAGGCAATTACTAATGATTCAGCTATTCAAATTTCACCAGTAGTTACTTTTGATGCTAATGAAGATATTACTGCTGATTTAAATATGAATGATCGCCCTAAAGTTGCAATTTTAAGAGAGCAAGGAGTAAATGGCCAACAAGAAATGGCAGCAGCTTTTGATAAAGCAGGCTTTGAGGCTATTGATGTACATATGACAGATATTCTTACTGGGGCAATAACTTTTGCTGAATTTAAAGGCTTGGTTGCTTGCGGTGGTTTTTCGTATGGAGATGTTTTAGGTGCAGGAAGGGGTTGGGCAAATTCAATTTTACTTAACCCAATTGCTCGTAAAGAGTTTAAAATATTTTTTAATCGGCAAGATACCTTTACCCTTGGGGTATGTAATGGTTGTCAAATGTTATCAAATTTAAAAGATATTATTCCTGGAGCAGCAGACTGGCCAAAATTTATTAAAAATAAATCTGAGCAATTTGAGTCTAGATTTTCACAAGTACAAATTCAAGAATCTCCATCTATTTTATTACAAGGAATGGCAGGAACAATAATACCAGTAGCGGTTGCTCACGGTGAAGGTAGAATGGAATTCAGTGACCAATCTACCAACATTGAACATCTAGTAGGCATAAATTATGTAGACGCGAATGGCAATAAAACCGAAACCTATCCATTAAACCCAAATGGCACTAAAGATGGTATGACAGCCTTAACAACTACCGATGGTCGAGTAACTATCATGATGCCACACCCAGAAAGAATGTTTAGAGTTGTACAAAACTCATGGTATCCAGATAGCTGGCATGAAGATGCCCCTTGGATGCGTTTGTTTAGAAATGCGAGGAAGTGGGTTGGATAGCCCCAGAATTTAATAAAATTATTTTTATACGCCTATAAGAAAATTTTGCTCATATTTAGTTGCTTTAAGTTTGACTTATTTTAGACAAAGGCTTACATTGGAGCGGTTAATCTTATAACAAGAAATACTACTATAAAACGGAGTTTAGCTATGTCTTTAGATCGTCGTGAATTTTTACACATTATGTCTTTAGCAGCCGCTGCAGGTATATTACCAAGTGCTACAAGAGCAATGTCATCAGATCCTGAAAAAGGTACCGTGGCATCTGCCGCAATGTATAACTTGCCAATCAAGGGTAAGGTTCGTCTATTACACATAACTGACACTCATGCACAAATAAAACCCGTGCATTTTCGTGAGCCAAATGTAAACCTAGGAGTCGGCCCTGCATTTGGTAAATTACCACACATAGTTGGCTCTAAATTATTAAAAGAAATTGGAGTTAAAGAAGGTACAGCTCTAGCCCACGCATTTAGTTTTTTAAACTTTCAGGAGGCAGCCGAGCAGTATGGTAAAGTTGGTGGTTTTTCTCATATTAAAACTCTATTAGACAAATTACGTGAATCCGCTGGTGGCAAAGAGAATACTATTACCATGGATGGTGGAGATTTATGGCATGGCTCAGGGACCTCTCTGTGGACGCGTGGTCAAGATATGGTAGAAGCATCTAATATACTAGGTATTGATGTTATGACTGGGCACTGGGAGTTCACCTATAAAGAAGATGAGGTTTTAAGCAACCTAAATAAATTTAAAGGTGAATTTTTAGCACAAAATGTTCGCATTAAAGAAGACTCTTTGTTTGGTGATGACTATCTTGAAATGGCTGAAAAACATGATGGAGTTGGTCTTTATGATGAAGATGATGCTCGTGCTTTTAAGCCCTATACTATTAAAGTAATTAATGGCGAAAGAATAGCCATAGTTGGTCAAGCTTTCCCAAGAACAGCCAACGCTAACCCACAAGTAAACTTCCCAGATTGGTCTTTTGGTTTGCGTGAAGATGCACTGCAAGAAACTGTTGCCAAAATCCGTAAAACTGAAAAAGTTGCTGCCGTAGTAATGGTTTCTCATAATGGTATGGATGTTGATATAAAAATGGCTTCACGAGTAAATGGTATTGATGCAATTTTTGGAGGACATACTCATGATGGTGTCGCTAAAACAATACCAGTTAAAACTCCCGAAGGTGGTGTTTGTCATGTAACCAATGCTGGTTCAAATGGTAAATTTGTTGGTTGTATGGACTTAGATATTAAAGGTGGTAAATTAAAAGGAGTTAACTACACTCTATTACCAGTATTTTCAAATATTTTACCAGCTGACAAACAGATGCAGTCTTATATTGATGATTTATATAAGAAAAAATATGACAAAAATATAATCGAATCTCGTCGTCCAGATGCTTATACTAATAAAAGTCGTTTAGGCAAAACCTATGGAGAAATTCTACATGAAGAACTTGCTGTAGCAGAAGATACTTTATATCGCCGTGGTAACTTTATGGGAACTTGGGATCAGATTATTGTTAACTCTTTAAGAGAAGAGCATGATACTCAAATAGCGATGTCTGCTGGAGTGCGCTGGGGTACTTCAGTATTAGCTGGCGAAATGATCACTATGGAACGAGTGATGGATCAAACATCAATGACTTATGGTGAAACCTATAAGTCAGAAGTAACAGGGGCTCAAATGAAAGATATTTTAGAAGGCATCTGTGAAAACCTATTCCAAAAGGATCCATACCTACAATCAGGTGGAGATATGGTTAGATTAGGAGGAATGGATTATACCTGTGAACCAAATGGTAAATTTGGTAGCCGTATTACAGAAATGCATTTAGATGATGGTAGCCCATTAGAAGCGAATAAAACATATTCTGTAGCAGGCTGGGCACAAGTAGAATCCATAGGTAGTGGTCGTTTAATGTGGGATGTTGCCGCCGACTATTTACGCAATAACAAAAAATCAATGAAATTGAAAAAAGTTAATCGACCAAAACTGAAAGGTGTTAAAAATAACCCAGGAATTCAAGATTATTCTGGGAAAATGGTTTAATCTACCAACCTTATTCAGAGACTCCTTTAAGGAGTCTCTGAGCAACCCGTTTATTAATTAAACGGTTTTCTTATTTTAAATTTTATCCTCAAAATCTATTAATCTAGCTTCATCTAATAAACCTATGAATAAACTATTAGGTAAACTTTTTTATATCATCTTTACTTGGCAGTTGAAAGCCATCTTTTAGTGCTCTCTCTCGACAAAATTCAACTGCAAAATCTAATAATTCCCCAACGGCTTTATGTCTAAATTTATGCTTTTGTCTAATATGAGAAAAAGGTCTTGTTAGAGGAGGATCCAATTTAATTGATTTTAAAGTATTAAGTTTTAATTCTTTATTAAGAGTGGTACGAGAAACTATAGCAATACCAACATCAGATTCAACTGCCATCTTAACAGCTTCTGGGCTACCCATTTCCATCACAACATTTAAATCTGAATAACTTAATCCTTGCTCGGTAATATAGGTATCAATTACCGTACGAGAGTCAGAACCCTCTTCACGAGAAATATACCTATATCCCCTAATATCTTCCATAGAAATACTTTCATGGTTTGCTAAATGGTGATTGACTGGAACAATTAGTACCATCTCATCTAAACGACAAACTTCAACTTCCATATTTTTATTATAAACAGGAGCTTCAACCACACCTAAATCTATAATATTATTTTCAACCATAGCAACAATAGCATCAGTATTTTCTACTTGTAAACTAATACTAACATCTTCAAATTTATTTTTAAAAACTCCAAGCAAACTTGGTAACATATATTCTGCTATTGTTGTACTAGCACCAATCAATAGGCTACCAGTTACTCCCCCTGTTAGCTCTCTAACATCATTATTCATCTTTTTATAATGGTCAAATATTACTTCAGAATAACCATAAACAAGCTTACCTGCTTCGGTAAGTGTTATTTTATTATGAGTTCGATTAAACAAACGGGTGTTAAAAAATTCTTCTAGCTGTTTAACTTGAAAAGTGACCGCTGGTTGAGTCATATGCAATGCTTCAGATGCTTTAGTGAAACTTAACACTTTTGCTACCACATAAAATACTTGAAGCCTTCTATCTGCCATTTAAACTCATCCCGTTATTTATTTATTTTATAACCAAGATTAGCCATAAAAATTATTTGTGAGTAAACTATAAGAGCATAGCACATAAAAGTCAAAACTTTTATTTATGTAAATATTAACTATATATCTTATAGAATACACTTATAATTTTTTAGTTATTCAAGTATTTCTTATTTGAGGAGATTTTTTTTATTTTTTGAAGGAATTTTTTTCTGCTTAGTAACTTTTGGTCTTTTAATTTTTTTTGTCCTAGTTTAGATACTGGCAAATTATGTTCTGGTACAAAGTCATCATCAAATTTTCTTTCTAACAACCTACCGATCAAATGTTCTATATCAACTAACTGAGCAAACTCGTCAGCACTAACTAAAGATAGAGCTTCACCACTTTTACCTGCTCTACCTGTACGCCCTATACGATGCACATAGTCTTCTGCCACATTTGGCAAATCAAAATTTATGACATGTGGTAACTGTTCAATATCAATACCACGAGCAGCAATATCAGTAGCAACCATAACTCTTGCTTTACCTGCTTTAAAATCAGCTAAGGCTTTAAGGCGGGCATTTTGGCGTTTATCACCATGAATGGAGGTTGCACTAATACCATTGCCAATTAATTTTTTAGCTAAGCGGCTAGCGCCATATTTAGTCCGCGAAAAAACTAAAACTTGCTCCCAGTTGTTTTTTTTAATTAATTTAATTAATAGGGCTGATTTGCTCTTTTTATCTACAGGAATAATCCATTGCTTTATTTTTTTTACTGTGCTATTGGCAACCGCTACAGAAACCTCAACAGGGTTATTAACTAAGCCTTTTGCTAAAGAGCGGATTTGTTGCGAGAATGTTGCCGAAAACAGAAGGTTCTGGCGTTTTTTAGGTAAAACTGCAATTATTTTTTTTATATCATGGATAAAGCCCATATCTAACATACGATCAGCTTCGTCTAAAACTAATATTTCCAATCTATCAAACTTAATTGCATTTTGTGAAAACAAATCAAGCAATCTCCCTGGTGTTGCTACTAAATATCTCCCCCCCCCCCCCTTAGACGTTGCATTTGAGGATTTATTTTTACACCACCATAAACAACGGTTGATTTTAGAGGCAAGTATTTGCCATAATCCTGAATACTTTCACCAACCTGTGCTGCCAATTCACGAGTGGGAGTAAGAACCAAAGCTCGCACCTGATTAGAATTAGTTTTTTTAGCATCTAATAAAATTTCTAACATCGGCAAGGTAAAACCAGCTGTTTTACCTGTGCCTGTTTGTGCTGCTACCATAACATCCTTGCCAGACAAGATGGCAGGAATAGCCTTAACTTGAATAGATGAGGGTTTTTCATAACCTTGATCACTAATAGCCTTTAAAATTTGTTTAGATAAACCAAGAGAAGAAAAACTCATTAAATATGCACTTAAAAATTTTAAAAAGTAATTATACCCGAATCCCTGTTTAGAAATTGGATATATGGTACTACCCCCAGGGCAAACGCAGATAAATAATCTCTAAAACAATAAGTTACGACTGTAAAATGCAAAAAAAAACATAA
>DBOE01000031.1:0-5928 GCA_002299585.1 Hydrogenovibrio sp. UBA654
AGTCCACGCAGAATTTCAATCGGTTATCAAGGTGGTTCCATAAGAAAGCCTATTTTTCATTTTTTTTTAAATAGAAAAAATTAAAACCTAGTTCTTTTTTATAACACTTTTAAAAAAGGACAACAAATGAAATTCGTTCAATTTAGTTTAATTGTTAGTTTAATTCTTCTTTTAGTAGCTTGTGAAAAACCATCAGTAGAGCTTACTACAGTAAGCTTTGTAAATAAGGATAAGGGTTCAGGTAATTTTGATCGGATGATTGAAATTTGTTTTACTAAACCTCTCACCAGTGATTATTATCATCAAGTAACCATAATTACCCATCAATCTTACAAGTTGCAAGGAGGTAATGTCTTAAGGCCTATGGCATCAGATCCTGATAATAAGTGCCAAACAAGAAACCTATACAACTATATTAATAGAAGCTCACCAATAGGAGCAAGAGATATGATTAAAGACTATATGACCCCTGGCAATATAAATCAGCTATTAATAAAAGTATATGCACAAAAACCTGAAGGTAAAGAGTTGCCACTAGATGAAAGGTTATATAAAAATCTTTAAGTTCGCTCATCCTTGGCAAAAACCAACTGCTACAGCAGTATTAAAACAACAGCCCGAAGATTTTATTGTTACAGAACAAATCTCTTTTCCCTTAACAGGTACAGGCGAGCATATTTGGTTTTGGGTGCAAAAAACTAATCAAAACAGCGAGTGGGCAGGTAAACAACTAGCTAAGTTTTGTGGCATAACTAATCGTGAAGTGGGTATAGCAGGTAAAAAAGATAACCATGGTGAAACTTACCAATGGATTAGTTTACATTTACCTCAAAAAGATAACCCTGATTTTTCTAAAATAAATATTCAGGGAGTAAAGGTTTTGCGGGTGGTTCGCCATAATAAAAAATTACAAACAGGTGGCTTATCAGGTAACAACTTTAAGTTGATTTTACGCGAGCTGAAGGGTAATAAACAAAATATAGAACAAAGGCTAGATATCATTAAAGAACAAGGCTTTGCTAACTATTTTGGTGAACAACGCTTTGGCAATGACTTTGAAAACTTAAATAAAGCTACGGCTTTTTTTACTAAACAAATCCGCCCTAAAAGGTATCAAAAAACCATGTATTTATCTGCTGCTCGCTCTTGGATATTCAATGAAATACTAAGTGCGAGAATAGATAATAAAAGTTGGAATCAATATCAGCAAGGAGATATATTTCAACTAGAAGGCTCACAAAAGTGGTTTGTAGATGATAATGCTGAAAATCTAAAAAATAGAGTTGCTGACTTAGATATTCACCCAACAGGAGCTTTAATTGGTAAGGGAGGTTTACTAACCAAAAATACTATTGTTAATTTAGAAAATAAAATAATTGCACAACACCCTATTTGGAAAAAAGGTCTAGAAAGTGTTGGCATGAAGCAAGAAAGAAGAGCTTTAAGAGTAGTGCCTAAAAATCTAAATTGGTTATGGTTAGATGATAAAACACTAGAGCTAAAGTTTTTCTTATCCGCTGGCAGTTATGCAACTATGTTAGTTAGAGAGTTAGTACAGGTTTAATTTTTATACAATTTTTCAGGGTCAATAATAGGATTAGAAGATATTTCTAATTTACCACTATTTATTTGTGAGTAAAAGCAGCTTCTACGCCCTGTATGGCAAGCAGCTCCAGTTTGATCAACTTGTAAGAGTATCGCATCACCATCACAGTCAAAAGATAAACTTTTTAACATTTGTATTTGTCCAGACTCTTCGCCTTTACGCCAGTAGTTTTGGCGTGAACGCGACCAATAACAAACTCTACCTGTTACTATTGTTTCTAGCAAGGATGTTTCGTTCATCCATGCCATCATTAATACTTCTTTTGAATCAAACTGTTGAGCGATAACAGGGATTAAACCATGGTCATCATATTTTATTTGGGCTTGCATTGTTTGCCAATTAAACACATCCCCTTGCTGTGCTTTTTCTAAGTCTTTAAATGATGGAGAATTCATAATAATTATTTTTTACGCTTTGCACTAGCAAAAGCGGCGGCAAAAGGGTTGTTTGAAATTTCATTTTTAACTGGAGTAGGTTTTTTAGTCATTACCTGTGATTTTCGACCGATTTCCAACATAGCCTTAAATAGTTCAGCAGTTGCTTGAGCATCTGCCAAGGCATCATGGGCATCACCGGGGAAAGGTTTATTTAAAATTTCTTCATAAGCGACCGTAAGTTTAGGTGTTTTGTAGAACCAGTACATTTTTTCGGATTGCCAGCGTAAAGCCCCAACTAAATCCTTAGCATGCACTGCGATATCTAACCAAGCGTTATAATCTAGTTCAAAATCCATCACCTTCTTTGTGGCAGTTTTTTCCAAATACATAAAGTCAGACTCTGTGCTGTAAGCCAATACAATATCAGCTTCTTTCAAAATTGCATAAAACTCAGGCCAAGCATCAGCAAGTAGGGGAGAATCTTTTACCATTTCAGTACAAATATTATGTTTTTCATTTTCTGGAATATCGTAGCCAGGATTGATAAACTGACTATACAGTTCTTTGCCCTCCAAATCACAAATAGATACTTGAATTATATCGGCACTATCCTTAGTACAAATATCGGTTGCTTCAATATCAATACAGACTATTTTTTTACCTTTGATATCTTTATCTGCTCCTTTAAGTTTGAAATGAGCATCATTACGGCGTTCTTTGATTAAATTGATGACCTCAGATGAGGTGAATTCAGCAATCAAGTCAAATAGTTTGTTAGTTAATTTTTTAACCGACTTAGTTAAAGATTTTTGTACGGCCTCATCATCACTTGCCTTTTTGACTAGTTCATCAACAGACATGGTTTTACCATTAACTACCATGTTGTCTAAAATGGAATCAACAATTTTTTTGTCATTAAAATCAAGTTTTTCTAGAGGAGGTATTTGCAAGGTTGCGTTCAGCAAAGCTTTTTCCCCTTTAGCAGGTGAAGCAATTACATTAATGCCCTTTATATTTAAGCCATCAGAAGAGGCTACGGCGACTATATATTCCTTAATAGGTTGATTGCGTTTATCTATCAAGATTAATTGTGCATTACTCATCAGTTTTCATCTAAATTATTTTAAAAAGATATTTTAACTAAAATTTAGGGGGGGGGGGGCGAAAATCAAAGTAATAGACCAATTAGGTATTAAATAAGGGCTAATTTACTGTCTCCTTTAGGATTTTTTATGCTTGACCTTAGGTTAAGTTTTCTTTATGCTCTAAAGACTAAAGTTTTAATTGGTTATTACTAAGGAGGGAAGTTTTGGATTTAAAGTTATTAGGTAAGCAAGTGGTTGTTCTTGGAGGTACTGGATTTGTGGGACGTTCAGTGGTTAGTGAGCTATCAAAACAAGGTTATAAAATTAAAATTGCAGTTCGTCGTTTAGAAAGGCATCGTGATTTTATGCTATTCCCACAAGTAGAATTGGTTGAAATGAAAAAAGTAACGCAGAAAAATCTAGCGAACCTATTCCAAGATGCGGATATTGTTTTTAATCTTTATGCAGATACTACCGCAAAAACTGAAAATATACCCATTGAAGACATGGCTGCAATGGCAAAAATAATTAAAAATGAAGTTGAACTATCCAATATTCAACGATTTTTATCTTTATCTCAAATTGGTGCAAACTCTAATGATGAATCTAATAAATATTCATATGAATTAGAAAAAGTTGACGAGTTGTTTATGACTTTTATAAAAGAAGGGATTACTATCGCACAACCTAGCATGCTAATTGGAGTTGGCGATGAAACCACCTCTATTATTAGTAAGCAAATGCGTATTCAGTCTTTTGTATTGCCAATAGTGAATGCAAAATCTTTAGTGCAGCCACTTGCAATACAAGATTTTGCTAAAGTTTTTGTTGCGGCAATTATAGATGAAACAACAATTGGACAAAGATTAATTGTTGCAGGTAATGAGCGTCTAAGTATTAAAGAGCTTGCAATTTTAATTAGAGAAATGATGGGTAAAAAACCTGCCTTTATTTATTCGATGGGTAAGTTAGGAGCAAGTCTAGTCACTAGACTAGGTCGTCTTTCATTATTAAAGTCAGTAAGCGAAACTTTTGTAGTTACTCTTAATAAAGATCTAATAACCGATAAAAAATTTATAGATAACTTTGGTTTTGAACCTATAAGCCTAGAGCAAACTCTAGTTGCTTATGTGCTAGACCCAAGTATGCGAGAACGCTATAACTACTTTCGTAAAGAAGCTGGCAGAAATGTAGAAGATTTAGCTTAATCAGAGATTCCTTAATAAAATTTAATAAAAAAATCTAAACTCGGTAAAGTAATTAGTATACATAGTAAGCAATAAAAACATATAACACGCTTTAGTGCCTAATAAGCACCTTATAGGTTAATTTTGCACTACTTTCAGCTGGTACAGTTATTTGCCATTGGGCAATTTTTGATGCCAGTTTTTTATGCGCATGGCTTTCTTGATTAATTTCCCAATCGCCAGGAATAGGCTCTTGTACGGTTACAACAACTGGCTCAGTTTTAGCATTTTTTAGTTCAATTTCATAGCTATTTTCATAAGCGACAATATATGGTTTGCTATGCTTAATCCTTTTAAAACTTGTTTGTTTCATATTAGAGGTTACATCAAAAGCATCACCTAGTTTTAAACTAATCATCTCATTTTTTGGGGTATGGTCAATACTGTCCTCACCGATAAATTGGGCATGTCCTTTAGAATCATTTTTATAAACTCGTATAATTCCTTTAGGGATTGGAATACCTAATTGTGATTTTTTGCTATTTTTAAACTTAACAAATACGCCCACTTTCATTTTTTTACTAATTTGCCCATGGTTGTTATGATAATAATAATTGCTTCCCTGTAATAAAAACTGCTTGGTTACTGGAACTGCATTAGCGGAAAGTAAAGCAACTTGCTTAGTTTGATTATTAGTTAGGCTAGTGGTTCTGCCTAAGCTATATAGATGGTATTCAAATAAATTTTCTTCTGCCATATTATCATTTGCAGTAGTTGCCATTTCTCCTTTAGTAGAATATAAGGCTGACTTACGAAAATTCTGTTTAATTTGGTTAACATCTCCAGCAACTAATTGTAGTTTGGCATTGTTATATTCAGTGCCACTTTGGTTAGTTAGAGTAACCCAACCAGTTAAATCTAAGGTTTTATCGTCTTTACTCAATTCAGCTACATAATCAGCTTTCCAAGATAAGCCACCAGTAAGATAGCCTAATTCTACAGTTTGGTTTTTATTTGAGGAGCTGGTAAGTTGAGTTACCAAAGTAGGTTGATCGCGTAAGTTATCAGGTAATTTATTAAAAATATACTCGCCGCTAGGGTTGGTAAAAATTTGTTTGCCAACTTTAAGTACCGTACCGTTATTGGTACTAAGTAGCACAGCTGTTTTAGTACTTTTTTTGCCTGTTGCAGGATTAATTGTAATAATTTGGATTTGCTTGCCGACATGCTTTTCTAATAATTTTTGTGGGGTGAGCAAGTCAAAGTCAAAATTTTGTTCTAGTACCTGTAAGGTTATATTTTTATCTAGGCTGCGAAGTAGAGCTGTTTCGGGACGAATTTTGGCACTAACGCCACGAAAAGCAAGGTTGTTAAGTCCTTTTTTTAGGGTAATTTTGCGTTGATCTTTTATTAAAGCAAGGTCTTTATTATAAATAGTAACCGCAACAGAGGTTTGATCATCTAATCTGGTAGTTTGTTCAGAATTATCTGCAAGAGCAGGCTTAGTAAAAGAAAAACTAATAATAAAAAATATAGCTAGTAAAAGTTTCATATTAAATTCCTAAAGGAAGTATTAAGTGCTTTTAATAATATCATACAAAATTAGACAAACATAAAGTTTTCGGGGGGGGGGGGGGGTTTTTTTTTTTTTCCCCAAAAAAATTTTTTTTTTT
>DBOE01000031.1:6209-6432 GCA_002299585.1 Hydrogenovibrio sp. UBA654
GGGGGGGGGGGGGGGGGGGCTTAAACCTCTGCCAAATTACCCTTTTCTTCTAACCATACCTTTCTATCTGCTGACCTTTTCTTAGCCAGTAACATATCCATTACAGGGATAGATGTTTCAGCATCTAAACTTAATTGAACTAATCTTCTTGATGCCGGTAACATAGTAGTTTCTCGCAGTTGTGATGGGTTCATCTCTCCTAAGCCTTTAAAGCGAGTTACTT
>DBOE01000031.1:6760-16334 GCA_002299585.1 Hydrogenovibrio sp. UBA654
AGCGAGTTACTTGAATCTTTCCAAGCATCTTTTCTGCTTCAATCCTATCAAGGATTCCTTCTCTTTCAGCCTCATCTAACGCATAAAATACTTTTTTGCCTATATCCACCCTATATAAAGGCGGCATAGCAATATAAATATGACCTTTTTCAACCAGCGTGGGGAAATGCTTTACAAACAAAGCACAGATTAATGTTGCAATATGCGCTCCATCAGAGTCAGCATCAGCTAATACACAAACCTTACCATAACGCAATCCAGAAATATCTTCAGAAGCTGGATCTACACCAATTGCAACACTAATATCATGTATTTCTTGTGAGGCCAGAACCTGTGAAGAATCAACTTCCCATGAGTTTAATATCTTACCTCGCAATGCCATAATAGCCTGGAAAGATTTATCTCTTGCTTGTTTTGCTGAACCTCCAGCTGAATCCCCCTCCACTAAAAATAACTCAGTTAAACTTATATCTGACTCCGTACAGTCCGCCAACTTACCCGGCAAAGCAGGCCCTGAAGTTATTTTCTTACGAGTAACTTTTTTGGCCTTTCTATTTCTATTTTGGGCATTGTTAATTACCACTTCAGCAATTTTTTCAGCAGTTTCTATATGCTGGTTTAACCATAAACTAAAACTGTCTTTTACTACTCCAGAAATAAAAGGCACACATTCACGAGAAGAAAGCCGTTCTTTTGTTTGCCCTGCAAATTGCGGCTCTCTTAATTTTGCGGATAAAACAAAACTAACATTTTGCCAGACATCTTCTGGGGTTACTTTTATACCTCGTGGAAGCAAATTTCTAAACTCACAAAACTCTTTAATCGCTTCAGTTGCCCCTGCTCGCAAACCATTAACATGAGTGCCTCCCAAGGGTGTAGGGATTAAGTTTACATAACTTTCTAAAACTGGTTCAGAAGTCGGCTCTAACAACCATGACATTGCCCAAGTAACTCCTTCGTTTTCAGAATTTACATCACCAAAATAACTTTCTATCGGTACCCTATCCATTCCCTCTAACGACTGATTTAAATAATCACGCAAACCATCTTCATAACACCACACTTTGGTTTCATCACTTAATTCATCAATAAAAGTAACTTGTAAACCAGAACTAAGAACCGCTTTAGCTCTTAAAAGATGCTTTAACTTAGTTAATGAAAACTTAACTGTATCAAAATATTTACCATTAGCCCAAAAACGCAACCAAGTTCCAGTATTTTTCTTGGCTACCTTACCCGTTACTACAAGTGGTGTAGCTATATCACCATTCTTAAAAATAATATGATGAGATTTACCTTCGCGTTTAATAACTATTTCAACCTTGGAAGATAAGGCATTAACCACAGAAATACCTACCCCATGCAATCCACCAGCAAAAGAGTAAGCTTTATTAGAAAATTTACCACCAGCATGTAATTTAGTTAAAATCACTTCAACACCCGACACACCTTCTTCTGGATGAATATCAACCGGCATGCCTCGACCATTATCTTCAATCGACATAGAACCATCTTTATGATGAATAACAGTTATTTCTGAAGCAAAACCTGCAATAGCTTCATCAACAGAATTATCAATAACTTCTTGGGCTAAATGATTGGGTCTGCTTGTATCTGTGTACATTCCAGGGCGCTTTTTAACTGGATCTAAACCCGTTAAAACTTCAATTTCTGAAGCACTATATTGTTCTGCCACTCTATTAACCTTTGGTATATTTTGTTATTATATTTTATAATATTTTATAATGCTGTACTCTAATAAAAACCCCAATATATAGCAAGGATTTTTAATGCCAAATCGTGATTATCATAACCAACGCCGTGATTATAATATCGCTTCTCTAAATAAAAAAAACTTACCTTCCTCTCCTTTTAAACAGCTAGTAAATTGGCTAGAACAAGTTTTTACTACTGCCAGCATTCAAGAGCCAACTGCCATGACCCTAGCAACAGTGGGACTAGACAATCAACCACATTGCAGAATAGTTTTATTAAAAAAATTTAATGAACAGGGTTTATTATTTTATACTCATTACGACAGTAACAAAGGCAGAGAATTAGAAACTAACCCTAAAGCAAGTTGTGGCTTTTTTTGGTCAGAACTAGATAAACAAATCCGCATAGAGGGTAGGGTAGAAAAAATATCTGCCGAATCATCAGACAAATATTTTAATAGCCGACCAAAAGATAGCCAACTTGCCGCTTATATCTCAAAACAAAGCCAAGTAGTAAAAAATCGCGCAGATTTAGAGAATAAAATGCAAGCTGCTAGCAAAAAATTTGCCGATATCAATGTGCCACGACCCAAACAATGGGGAGGATATCGACTTATCCCACATAAATTTGAATTTTGGCAAGGCCGTCCAAATAGATTACATGATCGTTTTGTTTATGAAAAACAAGGCTCTAACTGGTCAATTACCAGGCTAGCACCTTAAAGACTTTATGAATGACTTCATTAAAAACCTTAGTTACAGAACCTAGTTGGCAAAAACAATTAAGTGCTGAATGGAATAAGACCTATATAAAGCAATTAGAAACCTTTTTAACTAAATCTAATAATAGCTTGCCTGCACAAAATGAATGGTTTAATGCTATTAATAACCTGCCACTTAACAAGGTGAAAGCGGTTATTCTAGGTCAAGACCCCTACCCAACTATTGGACATGCTCATGGATTAAGTTTTTCTGTACAAACAAATATAAAACCCCTACCAAAATCCTTATTAAACATCAATAAAGAACTGCTAAACGATTTAGCCATTGATAATAGTCATACAGGAAATTTACAATACTGGAATCAGCAGGGAGTTTTATTATTAAATACTGCTCTAACCGTTGAAGCAGGCAAGGCTAATTCACACCAAAAACAAGGTTGGGAAAACTTAACTGATACCATCATAAAGCTTATTTCTACTCAACAGAAAAACTGCGTTTTTATTCTTTGGGGTGCTAATGCTCAGAAAAAATTGGCTTTGATTGATAATAATAAACACCTAATTATCAAAACGGCACATCCTTCACCCTTATCTGCCTATCGCGGTTTTTGGGGAAGTAAACCTTTTTCTAAAACCAATAGGTATTTAATTAATAACAATATAAAACCTATTAACTGGCAGTTATGACAAGTGTTGTATAAACCATTGCTCAGTTAGTTTATTAATTTCTGCTACATCCATATTTGCCACATCAATAGGCTCACTAATAAACACATCAACCTTGCCAGGTTTTATAATCCAGCTGTTAGACGGCCAACAACTACCTGCGTTATGAGCTACTAAATAAGTTTTAGCAGCGGTTTTTTTTGCAAGCATTGCTCCACCAGAATTAATTTTGCCTAGTTTTCTTGCAGGCATTCTTGTGCCTTCTGGAAAAATAACCACCCAGCTACCATTAGCTAATTTGTTAGCTCCTTTATCTAAAACTTGTTTTAAGGCTTTTCTACCAGCACCCCTATCAATTGCAATAGGCGAAGTCATTCTTAAGCCCCAGCCAAAAAAAGGAATATTTAATAATTCTTTTTTTAAGACAAAAGCTAAGCGTGGGAAGATTATCTGAAAAGCAAAAGTCTCCCAAGCAGATTCATGCCGAGAAAGAATAAGCCCTGCCTGAGTTAAGTTTAGATTTTTTTGGCCATGAATTTTATATTTAACTCCACAAATTACCTGCAATAAAAACACCACAAAACCAACCCATATTTTTAAATAAGCATATTTAAATTTATCTGGGGCAAACCAAAATAAAAAGCCAACTAAGGAGACCACAATAACACTAAGAGTTTGTAAAATAATAAACACAATGCTCCTTAAAACCCAAATTATTTTCACAATATACTCTCCACAGCTGCTAATAAATTATCAAATACCTTTATACCAGTTAAATCTTTGCCTAAACTAGCAATAGTTTTCTCACCTTTGCCAGTTTTAACTAATAAAGGTATCATGCCAATTTTTTTAGCAACCTTAATATCTGACAAACTATCACCAATCATGAATTTACCTTCTAAAGAAATATCAAAACGCAATTCAATAGCCCTTAACAAACCAGTTGCAGGCTTACGACAAGCTGAATTATCCTCATCTAAGTAAGGGGAATAATTAATCCAGTCTACCTTATAATCATCTAGTAATTGATTCATTTTTAAGTGCATTGCCGATAAAACTTGCCGTGAATAAAGCCCGCGTTTTATACCAGATTGATTAGTGGCAATAGCTACAGTCCAACCCGCTTTTTTTAATTTAATTATAGCTTTAATACTACCTGGTTCTGGCAGCCATTGAGCAACCGTTTTGATAAAATTATCAGAGTCTTGATTAATTACCCCATCCCTATCCAATACAACTATTTTCACAAAATTTAATCCATATATAAAAAAAAACAACAACTATTATAGCTAGAATAGATAAATAAGAGTATAGTTAAAGAAGTATGTAACTAAAAACTAAGGAAAACTAATGAGCCACAAACACCGAGTAGTATTACAAAAAATATTTGCCCACCCAATAGCCAGCAATCTTGATTGGAAAAAACTATCTTCAACCTTAAAGCACTTCGGTGCAGAAATAAACCTCTCAAACAACAACCACGCTCACATAGTAATCAACGGCAAAGAATTAATAATCAGTATGCCGCATCACGGCCACGAAATAAATAATAAAACAGATGTAACTAAGCTACGTCATTTTTTAGAAGAAGTGGGGGTTACTCCTAAGGAGTCTCTGAATAACTAAAATAAATTTGGTCAAATATTAGTATCCAAATTCCTATTTAACTACCGTAAGTGTCGCTCTAAATAGGGGTTCGGGTAATACTTTTATTTTGTTTTAACAAATATAAATACAAGATAACACTGATTCCTGCACTACTAAAAATCATTGCCATTACAACTATTTGATATCTAACTGCAATTAATGGGTCAACTCCTGATAGAATTTGCCCCGTCATCATCCCTGGTAGGGCAACTAATCCAACCGCTAAAAAAGAATTTATTCTTGGAATCATCGAAGTTTTAAAGGCTATTTTTCGAGCAATATTATAACTATTGGTTTTAATTTCTTTTTCAAATCTTTCTGCGGCTAAAGAAATCGCATCCATTGAATTAGCGTATAATATACCAGCAATAGGGATAACAAACTTAGGCTCATAAAAAGGAGTAATCTCTAAAACATATTCAATAACTAGCCATAAATTGACACTGCCACCAAGAGTAATTGCGAAGAATATTTTGTTATAGGCTGATAAGGTTTTTTCGGTTACATTTCTTAAAACTATAAAGCTAGAAACCACGATCATAAAAAGGATAATTGTCAGCCCTATTAACCAGTTATCAGTTTTAAATATATAGGTAAGTAGATAACCAACTAGGATTAACTGCCCAATCATTCTGAGGGTGGAATAAATTATTTCTTTACCATTATCTACCCATAAATAATAAAAATAACCAACAAAAATTAAGGGCAACAAAATAAGAAATAGATTAGTAACAGGGATTAATTGCATATAAATTATCTTTTAAAATCAGACTAAGATGATTTATTATTCTACAACTATATTAGAATAAAAGTAATAAAAACTAGGCTAGACTAATGGGGAGGGAGTATAAATTATCTTTCGGACTTAGAGTTTCTAGATAATAAATTTTTTACTGCCTGTTGGGTTGTTATTTTATCGGTTACTAATTTATATACTTGTTTGGCAATAGGTAAATCTAAATTGAGTTTTTTGGCTAGTTCATTTATTATTTTAACCGCTTTTACTCCTTCAACTACTTGACCTATTTCACTTTGCACAGCTTCTACTGTATTACCCTTAGCAAGGCTTAACCCAAACCTGCGATTCCTTGATAGGTCATCATTACAGGTTAATACTAAATCGCCTAGCCCAGCTAATCCCATCAGAGTTGCTTGATCAGCTCCTAATGCAATGCCAAAACGAGTAATTTCAGCCATACCTCTAGAAATAATGGCAGCTTTAGCATTGGCTCCCATCTCTAAACCATCGCTAATTCCTGTGGCTATGGCAATTACATTTTTATAAGCACCTCCCACTTCTACCCCTGCCATGTCAGTTTGGGTATAAACTCTAAATCTGGCATAATGGAAAATATCTGCCCAATGCTGAGCTTCTCGCTCATTTTTAGATGCACTAACTATGGCAGTTGGTAGACCTTTTGCAACTTCTACCGCAAAAGTAGGCCCTGATAATACGGTAAAATCTTTATTGTTTGGCAGTTGTTGTTCTGCTATTTCATGTAATAGTTTTTTTGATTTTGGCTCTAAACCTTTGGTTGCCCAAGCTAGGTGAAACTTGCCATTTTTTTTATAAATAGCTATATTTTTTAAGGTTTGTGCGAAAGCATTGCTAGGAACAACTACTAAAACCGAATCTGCTTTCTTTAAAGATTGTTGCAAATCATTAGTAACTATTAAATTTTCTGGCAAGCTATACCCAGGAAGGTAGCGTTTATTTTCACCTAGTAGATTAAGCTGCTCGGCATGTGTTTCACTATACGCCCAAAGTGTAACTGCATGGCCTGCTTTAGCTAAATGAATAGCTAAAGCAGTTCCCCAAGCTCCAGCACCAATAACAGCTATTGATTCTATTTTTTGGATATTATTAGTCAAACCTATTGTTTTAAACCTTCTGTATCTGTTGTTTTTTGCCCTTGTTGCAGGTGGTTTGCATACATGGAATCAAAATTTACTGGCTCTATTATTAGCTGTGGAAACCCACCTTTTGTTACTAAACTTGAAACAGCTTCTCGTGCGTAAGGAAACAATACATTAGGGCATTGTACCGATAATAAATATTGTAAATTTGTTTCTTCAAATCCTGTAATGGTAAAAATACCTGCCTGCTCTACTTCACAAAGAAAAGCTGTGTCTTCATCAACCTTGATTGTTGCGGTAACTCTAAGCGTAACATGATGTGCATCTGTTTCAAGAATTGTTGTTTCTATATTTAAATCTACCGATAACTCTGGATTAAATTCTTTTAAAAAAATCTTTGGTGCATTTGGTGATTCAAATGATACATTACGCAGGTATATTTTCTGAACATTAAAAACTTGCTTAATTTCTTCATTGTTTTTTTGTTCGGTTGTCTTTTTTTTGACCATTTTAGTTTCCTTGAGAGCCTGCTATATTAACTTTCTACTTTAATTACTTCATCTAGTTTACCTGATGAATTAACTGCTGATAAATCATCATAACCACCAATATGGGTAGAACCAATAAAAATTTGTGGCACCGTATTGCGTCCAGATTTTTCTTCCATTGCTTGCCATAAGCCACTGTCTGCACCAACATCAATCAAAGTGTATTCTAGTTCTTTCCCATCTAACAAGCGTTTTGCCATGGTACAAAACGGACAACTTAGCGTGCAATATATAATTATATTGGGCATATTTATTTTCCTTTTTTATCTTTTTTTTGTTTTTTCTTTGAAACTGGTTTATTAATAGGTAAACCAACATTTTGCCAAGCCAGAATACCGCCACTTAAATTATGCACTTGTGTATAACCCATCTTAACTAGATTTCTAGCCGCTGCTGCAGAACGAGAACCAGATTGACAATATAATAATATATCGGCATTTTTATCAAGCGATAACTGTTCTACTCTACTAACTATATTCCCTGTAGTGATATTTTCGGCATTACCAATATAACCATTTTTAAATTCATCACTAGTTCTTACATCAAAGACTTTTGCATTTTTATTATACAACCTAACGGTTTCATCGGTATTTACAGATTTATACCCAGAAATTTTATCACCAAAATAACTATAAATAAGTAATGCAACTATAACCCCTAAAGCAATAAATAAAAAAAATTGTTCCTCTACAAACTCTAAAAACATTAATTTTTCCTTTTTTTATGTTCAATTTTTTAATAAGGCGATGATTTTACCAGTGAAACTAGTTACAATAAAAGAAATTTACTAATTTTGGAAAATTTTATGTCTGAAACAAATAATTCAATCAGGATTAAACGCCGACCGACTGGGCTAATAATCCTTGATGGTTGGGGTCAAAACAATGACGCCACCTACAATGCAATCCAAAAAGCCAATACTCCAAATTGGGATTCTCTGATAAAAAATTTTCCAAATACTTTAATAAGTACTTCTGGTGCTAGAGTTGGTTTACCAGAAGGGCAGATGGGAAATTCAGAAGTGGGTCATATGAACCTTGGTTCAGGCAGAGTAGTTTATCAAGAATTAACTCGTATCCAAAAAGATATTGATGACGGGCGGTTTTTTCAAAATAATGCCCTGCTAAAAGCTATGGATTCTGTAGTTGATAGAAATCATAAATTACATATTTTTGGTTTGGTTTCTGATGGTGGGGTACATTCTCATATTAAACATATAAAAGCGGCGATTCAAATGGCCGATAATCGTGGAGCAGAGGTAATTATACATGCTTTTCTTGATGGTCGCGATGTAGCACCAAAATCTGCCTTAAAATATATTGATGAACTAGAAAAATTTATGCAACATTTAGGTACTGGTCGTATTGCCTCTATTATTGGCAGGTTTTTTGCATTAGATAGAGATAATCGTTGGGATAGAGTTCACCAAGCCTATGATTTAATCACTTGTGGCAAAGCCGAATTTGAATTTAAATCATCTGCTCAAGCTATTAAAGCCGCTTATGCTCGTGATGAAACTGATGAATTTATACAAGCTAGCGTCGTATTAGATGCTGATGGTGAAAAAACCCTCATTGAAGACGGAGACTCAGTTATTTTCATGAACTTTCGCTCTGATAGAGCAAGGCAAATAACTAAAGCTTTTATTGCTGAAGATTTTGCCGATTTTCACCGCTGTAGCCTACCAAATTTATCTGCATTTGTAACCCTAACTGAATATAAAAAAAGTTACGAAAAATTTGGAGCTTTAATTGCCTACCGCCCGACCAAGCTAAGAAATACCTATGGAGAATATATAGCAAAACAAGGTCTAAAACAATTACGCATTGCCGAAACAGAAAAATACGCCCATGTAACATTTTTCTTTAATGGTGGAGTAGATGAGCCAAATGAAGAAGAGGATAGAATATTAATTCCTTCACCAAAAGTTGACACCTACGACCTAAAGCCAGAAATGAGTTTACCAAAGCTCACCAAAAAACTAGTTAAAGCCATAGGTTCTTCAGAGTATGACACTTTCATCTGCAATATTGCCAACCCTGATATGGTTGGTCACACAGCCAACATGCAAGCCTGCATAAAAGCCGCTGAAATCGTTGATAGCTCATTAAGAAAAATCCTAGATGCAATAAAAAATGCAGGAGGTGAAGTAATAATTACCGCTGACCATGGTAATATGGAGTTACTATATGATGTAAAAAATGATGTGCCCTTAACATCTCATACTACTTTCCCTGTACCATTAGTTTACTTTGGCAGTCGAGACTGTACACTACAAGCAGATGGAGCATTATGTGATGTTATCCCAACCCTGCTTAATATGATGAATATTGGTCAACCAAAAGAAATGACTGGCAAAAACCTCTGTCATTTTAAGGACGCACTTTAAGGAGCCTCTGATTAAGTATCATAATTTCTG
>DBOE01000065.1 GCA_002299585.1 Hydrogenovibrio sp. UBA654
CAGCTGTAAATGCTGCCGTAAATAGTGCCATGCCAACAATCAACTTCAGTAACACAGGCGGTGCAATAGATAGCTGTAGTATTAGCCCAAGCTTACCTGCGGGGCTAAATCTAAACACTAGTAACTGTAGCATTAGTGGTACCCCAACAGCAACTCAAAGTGCTACCAACTACACAGTAACCGCGACTAATGTTGCTGGAGTAGATGGTGCAACACTAAACCTAACTATTGAGCCAGCATTACCATTGCAACCACTTAATGATACAGGTATAGAATTTGGAGGAAATTATTCAAGTGGTAATAACTCAACTTGCATAGGAGAAACTATAGGTGAGCAAGATTGTTCACACGGGCGAGATGCTAATACTAGTTTAGTTAAAGTAGGGGCAGGAGTGGCAGGTTTTGACTTTACTAAGTTAAATTCTAGTGGCAATACTTTACCTGCTGGTGCAAGTAGTTGGTCATGTGTAAAAGATAATAATACTGGATTGATTTGGGAGGTAAAAACTGATACCTCTCAAGGTAATGACCTACATTCTAAAAATGATGAATACAATTGGTATAGCACCAATAGCAGTAATAACGGTGGGGCAAACGGTCAGGACGATGATGATGGCAATATTTGTACTGGTTATAATAGTTCAAATTCTAGCACCTATTGTAACACCCAAGCTTTTGTTGCGAGGGTAAATGCGGCAGGATTGTGTGGTGCTACTGATTGGCGTTTGCCTGATATAAATGAGCTACTATCAATTGTTGATTTTGGTAGTTATAACCCAACAATTGATACGAATTATTTCCCAAATACAGAAGCTGAATTTTATTGGTCCTCCTCACCTGTTAACGATACTAGTGATAATGCATGGTCTCTAACTTTTATTTATGGCTATGATGAAAGTAGAGAACGAAATAAAAAAGAGTCTATACGCCTTGTGCGGGATAGTCAGTAATGTTTTTTACCAAAGTCATTTTATTAAAAAAGGAAAAATTATTATGAATTTAAGAACTATTAGAACTATTAAATTTAATTTAATATTTTTATCATTGTTTGGTTATGGTTCACTAGCGGTATCGTCTTGTAATACTAGTAGTGTAATTGCCAGTACACCAACGGCAGATTTTACGGTGCATAATGATGGCACAGTAACCCATAAAAAAACTGGTTTGATGTGGAAAGTATGCTCTGAGGGGCAAACATGGAGTAGTGGTAATTGCAGTGGTTCAGCTTCTAATTATCGTTGGGATGAGGCTTTACAGGCGGCACAAGGCTTAAATTCTGGTGGTGGTTTTGCAGGAAATAGTGATTGGCGATTGCCGAATGTAAAAGAGTTAAAATCTATCGTCGAAATGCGTTGTAGTTCTCCTGCGATTAATACCACTATTTTTAATAATACTCCTAGTTCTTACTATTGGTCGTCCTCGCCCAATTTTAATAATGATGGTAAGAGTTTACAAGTTTCTTCTAGTAGTGGACGCATATTAATCTATCAACGAAATTCATATGAGATAGTGCGGCTTGTGCGAGGAGGGCAGTAATTTAGGAGAATTATTGTTGCCATTTAATTTGTACTAAGGCTCCAAATAGTGGGTGATCAATGTAATGAAGTTGGTTAGAATTTATTTTCCTTGACTCTTTAAGCTGAAATTTCCAGAAACTTGGTAAGTATTCAAGCTCTATATTTTGTTGTTTTGAAAAGATTTCTTTTATTTTTTCAGGAATTATGCGTTCAAGTTCTAGGTTTAGTTTTATATGTGGATAACGAGATTTGTAAAAAGTTAACTGCCCGTCTATGCTTGAGCTATATTCAGAAATTGGCTCTACTCTAAGCAATATTGGGCGGGCATTTTTTTCTGATTTTGCCTCTACTAGCCAAGATTTATGGAGCAAAATATTATAGCCCATTCTTCTAGTCATTTTCTTTGCTTGTTGGTTAAGCAGATTACTTGTTTTTGGTAAAGACGGTAAATAAATGGCATTTTTTGTATCTATTTTATCTATATCTATTGGCCAGTGTTCTTCTGTCCAGCCTTTTAGTGCTAGAGATTCAAATATTATGATTTCCACTTTAAAAATTGGTAGTTTTTCTGCTTGCACTAGAGGTGCTTTTATTAGTAATAAAGTTAAAAGTATTAAAATGAGCTTGTTTTTGGACATTTTTTTAATCTCTAATTGTAGCAATAATTAATTCAATCGCTTTTGTTCTTTGTTTTGTTTCTGGCATTGTATCGAAATATTTTAGTTCTGTTTGACCTTTTAAATCATAATTTTTTGGGTATTTTTGAATTAGTTTCACTAATTTTAATATATCAATGTTTGGTTGATTACCAAAAATTATTCTTATTTGGGATTCGTTAGCAGTTATTTTTGCTAAATTTAAAGGCTCTGCGAGCAATTTAACTTCTGTAGCTGCAAATAGGTTTTTAACTTGTATCGGTAATAATCCAAAACGATCGATCATTTCTATTTCTAATTCTCGTAGTTGATTTTTATTTTTGCTACTAGCAATCCGTTTGTAAAAAACCAAACGAGAGTGAACATCTGGCAAATAATCTTCTGGTATAAGAGATGCCACTCCTAATTCAATTTCTACAGAGCTTGGTAGTTGCATACTTAGTTCTGCTTGTTTACCTGATTTTAATGATTTTACCGCTCTGTCTAATAGTTCAGAATATAAAGTGAAGCCTATTTCTGCAATTTGTCCAGATTGTCCATCTCCTAGCAGTTCTCCAGCTCCGCGTATCTCCAAATCATGGGTAGCTAGCATAAATCCTGCACCTAATGTGCTGTGCTTTTTTATGGCACTAAGGCGTTTGTGGGCTTCTTTACTAATCATAGCTTTATCTGCAGTAAATAGATAGGCGTAAGCTTTATGATGGGACCTGCCAACCCTGCCTCTTAATTGATGCAGTTGAGCCAGACCAAATTTATCAGCACGGTGTATTATAATGGTATTTGCTGTTGGTATATCGATACCAGTTTCTATTATGGTAGTACAAACTAGAATATTAAAACGGCGATGATAAAAATCGTGCATTATTTTCTCAAGTTCTTTTTCATTCATTTGTCCGTGAGCTACATTTACTTTTTCCTCAGGAATAAGTTGTTTTATCTCTTCTGCCATATTGTTAATTCTTGCAACACTGTTAAACAAAATATATATTTGCCCTCCTCTGCGAATTTCTCGCAAGCAGGCTTCTTTAACCGTATCTTCACTCCATTGTTGCACAAAAGTTTCTATAGCTAGTCGCTTAGCTGGTGGGGTGGCTATAATAGATAAATCTCGTAAATTATTCATAGCCATATTAAGAGTTCTTGGAATAGGGGTAGCAGTCATGGTTAAAACATCAACTTCACAGCGTATTTTTTTAAGTTGTTCTTTTTGCCTTACTCCAAAACGATGTTCTTCATCAATAATAATTAAACCTAAATTGTTAAAAACATTTTCTTTTTGAATTAATTTATGGGTGCCTATTATTATGTCTATTTTGCCAAGCTTAGTATCCTCTAGTATCTGTGTAGCTTCTTTTGGTGACTGAAAGCGAGATAAACTCGCAACTTTTATTGGCCAGTCGGCAAAACGATTTTTAAAATTTTCAAAATGTTGTTGTGATAGCAGGGTAGTAGGCACTAAAACAACTGTTTGTTTACCTGAGAATGCTGCTATAAAAGCCGCACGCATAGCAACTTCTGTTTTGCCAAAACCAACATCACCACAAATTAATCTATCCATTGGTTTTGCTTGGTGCATATCTTGTATTACGCTGGCTATTGCGGTTTCTTGATCAGGTGTTTCTTCAAAAGGAAAACTAGCTACAAAACGGGTATAATCTTGCGTTTCTGTATTAAAAGAGTAGCCTTGCATCGCTTCTCTTTGTGCATAAATATCTAATAACTCGACGGCTACATCAATAACTTTCTCAGTGGCTTTTTTCTTCGCTTTTTGCCATTTATCAGAACCTAGTTTATGCATTGGAGCAGTATCTGCGTTTGCCCCTGTATAGCGGCTTATTAGGTGCAATGAAGTAACAGGCACATATAACTTAGCTTCTTGTGCATATTTTATGGTTAGTAACTCGTGTGATTCACCTTGCAATATCATTGTTTCTAAACCAAGATAGCGACCAACTCCATGATCTATATGAACAATAGGGTTGCCTATCTCTAGCTCAATTAAGTTAGATATGCTGGCATTAAACTCATTATGTTGTCGATTTCTACGCCTTTTTTGAATTACTGTAGAACCAAAAATTTGTGCCTCAGAGATAATACAAAATTCATCGGTTAAGATACTATCTTCAAGCGATGATATGGTAATTTGCATTTGCTCTTTACTGGATATAAAGCTTTGCCATGAATTGATGCTGTTTGGTAGGAGGAGTTTTATATTTTCTTTTTTTAGTATCTCAAGTAAACTTTCCCTACGACCTGCTGATTCTGCACTAAATAATATTCTGCCTTGGTACTGGTCTAAAAAAGCATTTAATTTAGCTAATGGATAATCACTATTATTTTGAATATCTAACTTAGGTAGGGCTTTAGTATTAAATTCTACGGTAGTATTTTTGCTAGAATTGGTTTCAAAAGTTATTCTATGGTATTGTTTTAATGCAGAAAAAATTTTATCTTCCGCTTGTATTAATTGCTTAGGTTCTAAGATAGGATAATCTGGGTTATGTTGGGATATTTCATATCTCTCTTGATAGTTTTGCCAAGTTTTATGTATTTGTTGAGTTAATTTTCCATCATCAAAAAAAATTGTGTCATTAGGTAAATAGTCACTTAAAGCGGCAGTTTGTTGATGAAATAACGGTAAATAGTATTCCAAAGCATCTAAGGTAACTTGTTCGTTTACTGACTTATAAAGCTGGCTTTTGCGAGATTGGTCACCAAAAAAACTTTTAAAATTTTGTTTAAATAGATCAACTCCTTCCGTGGTTAAGTCATATTCTTTGGCAGGTAACATTTCAATTTGTGAAATTTCGTCGATAGTAAGCTGAGTTTCAGGGTCAAAACTTTTAATTGTTTCTATTTCATCATCAAATAAATCTAATCTAAATGGAGTTTTGCTACCCATTGGAAAGACATCAATAATTGAGCCTCTTATTGCAAAATAGCCAGGTTCAATAACCGTGCTGGCTCTTTGATATCCCCCCCTTTCTAATTTTGTAATGAATTCTGCAATGTCTAAAATTTGTTTTTTGGTAAGTAAAAAAGTAAATTTTTCTATAAAACTTTGTGGCACTAGTTTTTGTAAAAAAGTACTTATGGGCAGAATTAATAAGCCTTGTTTTAGATTTGGTAAACTATGAAGAGCTTTTAATCTTTGTGATATTATATCTTGATGTGGTGAAAATTGGTCATAAGGCAAGGTTTCCCAGTCTGGGAAACTTAGAACTTCAACAGTTTGTTTTCCTCGTTTATCAAGGTTAAAACAATTGATAAAATCCTCTAGTTGATTTGCTTGAGCAGTATCTTCAGCTAAATAAACCACTAAAGAATGGGCGTTTTTAGATTTTTCACTCAACACTAAAGCTTTTTCAGCTAGGCTTTTTACATACCAATATGAACGCTGACTTTTTAGGGGTATTAAGCTAGTCTTAAATATAGATGTTTTTACCATTCTACCTAGTCGATTAAAATAAAAGGGCGTATTTTACAGGATTTTTTTATGAGAACACAGTGGATTACAAGTTGGATTATTTGGTTAGGGCAACATAAAAAACTATTTTCTATTTTTATTTTGTTAGTTAGCCTATCTCTGATGGTAACTTTAATTTGGGTACAAAATAGCTTAACCTTTTTGTTTAAAGGGGAGGCAGGTTTAGTTCTATTAAGCATGCTGTTAATGTCTTTATTAGCAATTAAATTACTAGACTCATTAAAAGTGGCAATTTTATTATTTGTGGTAATGTTTTATCTGTATCTTATTAGCAGTGGGATATTTTTGATTTTTGGTATCGACGAAAATGAATTTAGTGTTTTTGCAAGAGTAGTTGTTATCACCTTAATGATGAGTCACTTAATACATTTTTTAGCAGCATTATTACGAGAAATGGCTAGGGGTATTCATCAATATGATGCTATTATTGAAGCCTTAGGTATAACTCATCAACCAATTTTATTATCCTCACTTACTACAATATTTGGTTTTGTAGCAGTATCTATGTTTAATGAACAATACAGTATTATGGCATATCAAGTCATTTTAGGGGTGTCTTTAAGCTATATTTCATTGCTAGTTTTAGTACCCACCATTCTTTTACAGTGGTTGTTAGAGTTTAGGGTGGGTAATTATAATGACCGTCATGGTTTAGAAATTATATTAAAAATTATAAAAAAATATCCTATTGTTATACTGGCAAGTAAAATTTTAGTGGGTTTTTTAATAGTCTTTATACTAGTAGAGTTATTAATGATTGACGACGCAATCAATGAATTATTAAGCTTACTATTAGTAAATTTCTTGCTGTTATTAGTATTTTGGAAAAAATTATTGATTGCCACTAGTGCGATATTTATCGCTTTAATTGCAGTAATATTTGCAGTAACATTTTTAGTGGTTTTTGGCATTATCCCACAGATAACACCATTAATTTTACTGGTTCCTATTGGTATAGTATTGGATGATGTGGTACATTTTTTCTATCGTTATATTCGATCAGAAATTTTTTATATTACAAAAACCTCTGAAAAAATTAAATTTACTTTAAATAGTGTTGGTAGATCTATTTGGTTAACAAGTCAACTACTTATAACAGGGCTAGTTGTATTACTATTTTCAACTAACTCACTAGTAGTACAAGCTAGTTTAGTTACTATGTTGGCACTAACTTTAATCTCGTGTGTATTATTATGGTTATTACCAGCAATATTTAGTAAAGATTAAAGTTTTTATACCGCCATAAGTAAAATTTGTTTTAAATTTGATTTAATTTGAATTAGCATTTAACAGTCTAAAAATAAAATTTCGAAAAATTAACATAAAAGGTCTAAAACATGGCAACAATTGTAATAATAGGGGCAAGTACTGGTGGTTTACCAATGGCTTACGACATTCGTAAGGAATTAGGTAAAGAACATACTATTAAGGTAATAAACGCAACGGATGAATTTAATTTTATACCATCAAACCCTTGGGTTGCCGTAGGTTGGCGTAAACCTGAAGATATATCTTTTAAATTAGAACCTTATTTAGTTAGAAAAAATATTGAATTCTATAATCAAACAGTTACTAAACTAGAAGCTTCAGAAAACAAGCTAACTTTAGACGATGGTTCAGAGCTAACTTATGACTATCTTATTCTAGCTACAGGTCCTGCTCTTGCATTTGAAGAAATTGAAGGTTTTGGCCCTAAATCACATGGTGGTAATACCGTATCTGTTTGTACCACACCACACTCTGCAGAAGCCTATGAACAGTGGCAAGAGTTTTGTAAAACCCCTGGTCCAATTGTAGTTGGGGCTGTGCAAGGAGCCTCCTGTTTTGGACCTGCTTATGAATTTGCGATGATTATGGAAGCTGATTTGCGCAAGAAAAAATTGCGTAGCCAAGTTCCTATGACATTTGTAACTGCAGAACCTTATATAGGTCATTTAGGTCTTGATGGCGTTGGTGATTCTAAAGGTCTTATGGAAGCAGAAATGCGTAACCGCCATATTTCTTGGATATGTAATGCAAAAGTTACCAAGATTGAAGAAGGGACAATGTTTGTAGATGAACATAATCGTCGTGGTGATGT
This sequence comes from Hydrogenovibrio sp. UBA654, assembly GCA_002299585.1. GTDB lineage: Bacteria > Pseudomonadota > Gammaproteobacteria > Thiomicrospirales > Thiomicrospiraceae > Hydrogenovibrio. The sequence continues at coordinate 7,741 of DBOE01000065.1, forward strand.
AATTGATCAACATCAGCTACCATTTTCTTATTCAATGATGTTGCCAGCATTTAAAGGCTCTAAGTTTTTACAAGAATTAGTTGAAAAAGAAAACATGGGGGGACCTTTAGTAAACCCTCGTGGTTTTGTTAAGGTGGATAAGCATAGCCGTAACGAAACATTTAAAAACATTTATTCATTAGGTGTAGGTATTGCTATTGCGCCTATTGATACTAAATGTCCAGTTATGTGTGGCACGCCAAAAACGGGTCTAATGATTGAGTCGATGGTAACAGCAATAGCACATAATATTGCTGCCGAACTTGATGGCAAAGAGCCTCATGAAGAAGCGACTTGGAATACTGTTTGTCTTGCTGATATGGGAGATACTGGTGCTGCATTTGTCGCTTTACCACAAATTCCACCGAGAAACTTAACTTGGGCAAAAAAAGGTAAATGGGTACACTATGCTAAAATAGCTTTTGAAAAATATTTTATTCGTAACATGAAATCATGTACCTCAGAGCCTATTTATCAAAAATATGTGATGAAAATGTTAGGTATTACCAGACTAAAATCAGATGATAAATAATCTGTAATCATTTTATAATCTAAAAGCCCACTATTTAGTGGGTTTTTTTGTTTATAATGCTTGATTGTTGAGGTTTAATTTTTTTGAGGATTTATGTTTAAACAACCATTTGAATTGCTACTTGGTTATCGTTACACTAGAGCAAAAAGGCGTAACGGTTTTATTTCTTTTATATCATTGTCATCAATGATAGGTATCGCTTTAGGGGTATTTGCATTAATTACGGTTTTATCAGTGATGAATGGTTTTCAACAAGAACTGCGAGATCGTATTTTAGGCATGACCTCGCACATGACTCTATCTGAAGGACAAGATAAATTAGCTAATTGGCAAGGTTTATACAAACAAGTATCCAAAATAGAGCAGGTAACGGGAGCTGCCCCAAATGTAATGGGGCAAGGCATGTTATCTTTTAATGAAAATGTAAAGGCGGTATTAGTTAGGGGCGTTTTACCAGCTTATGAACCAGAGGTTGCAGATATTAGTTCTAAACTGATTGAAGGAAGTTTAGAAGACTTAAAAGATAAAAAATATAGCATTATCTTAGGGGTAGAGCTAGCTAATTCTTTAGGAGTTAGTATAGGTGATAAAATTACTATGATTGCTCCACAAGGAACCATTTCACCAATGGGAGTAATTCCTAGAATTAAACGATTTACTTTAACAGGATTGTTTGAAGCAGGAATGCATGAATACGATAGTGGCTTAGCTATTGTCCATTTAAAAGATGCCCAAAAAGTATTTAAAATGCGTGGCAAAATTACTGCCTTGCAATTAAAGTTAGACGATATGTTTGAAGTGGATAAAGTAAGAAAGTATATTGACAACAATTTTAAAAAAGTTTTATACACTCGAGACTGGACTCAACAACATGCTAATTTTTTTAAAGCTATTCAGATGGAAAAACGGATGGTTTTTATATTTTTGACATTAATAATAATGGTTGCGGCTTTTAATATAGTTTCTACGATGGTTATGGTAGTAACTGATAAACAAAAAGATATTGCGGTATTAAGAACCATTGGCGCAGCTCCTAGTAGTATTCAACTGATTTTTATTATTCAAGGCTTAATTATTGGCATTATAGGTTCAGTTGCAGGTGGTGTTTTAGGAGTTTTAGCTTCGTTGAATATTGATGTAATAATTCCATTTTTCGAAAACATTTTTGGTTTTAAGTTTTTTCCTGAAGATATTTATTATATTAGTAATATCCCCTCAGACTTACATTGGGATGATGTTTGGTTAGTGTCTGGGTTGGCTTTTACCATGACGCTACTAGCAACACTTTACCCTGCATATAGAGCCTCAAAAATAGAACCGGCGGAGGCACTTCGTTATGACTGATAATAATATTATTCTACAAGCCAAGCAGATTATCCGTACTTTTAAAGATGGTAAGTTAGAAACTCCAGTAATTAAAGGCATAGACTTTAGGCTTTTACAAAATGAAACCGTGGCTATTACAGGGAGCTCAGGTTCAGGAAAAACCACTTTGTTGCAATTGTTAGCAGGTTTAGATCAGCCTACTGAAGGTTCTGTGCAATTGATAGGTAAAGATTTTTCAAAAATGCGTGATGTAGATAGAGGGAAAATGCGTAATAAATATATGGGGTTTGTTTATCAATTCCATTTTTTACTGCCAGAATTAACGGCATTAGAAAATGTTATGTTGCCTTTGCGGGTAAGAAGAGAAACTTCGGCTATAGCAGAAGCTAAAGCAAAAATAATTTTAGATAAAGTAGGTTTGTCGCATAGAGTTCACCATAAACCGTCAGAATTATCTGGAGGAGAAAGACAAAGGGTGGCAATTGCCAGAGCTTTAATTACTGAGCCAGCCTGTGTATTAGCAGATGAACCAACTGGTAATTTAGATGATAGTTCTGCCAAACAAGTTTTTGATTTAATGCTAGCTTTAAATGAAGAAATGAATACAGGGTTATTGGTGGTCACCCATAATTTAACTCTAGCTGCAAAAATGCAAACGCAACGCCATTTAGTTGAAGGATTGTTTGAAAACTAAATGTTATCTATTCAATCAATAGGTTTGATGGCAGGTACAAAAATCCTGCTTAATAATGCTAGTCTTACTACCCACCCTAAACAACGCATTGGTTTGATTGGTCAAAATGGTACGGGTAAATCAACTTTATTAAAAGCAATTATGAATAAAATCAGCTTAGAATCTGGCAACATTACTTTGCCCGATGCTTGGGTAGTTGGTTTTGTACAGCAAGAGTTAAAGGCAACGTCTCAAACGGTTTTAGATTTTGTGGTGGCAGGAGATACTTTATATGCCAATATTATGGCGAATATCAAAAAATCTGAAGAGGATGACAATCATAATTCCCTTGTAAAACATTATGATGATCTTGATAATATTTCGGGTTACTTAGTCCCTCAAAAAGCACAACAGCTATTATATGGCTTAGGGTTTGTTGAGGCTGATTTTATTAAGCCAATGACCGATTTTTCAGGAGGTTGGCAAGTGCGTTTAAAATTAGCTAGAGCCTTAATGCAACGAGCTGATTTATTGCTGTTAGATGAACCAACTAACCATTTAGATATTGAGGCGGTTGCCTGGGTGATTCAATGGTTAAAAAACTTTGCAGGTGCGATTATCGTTATTTCTCATGACCGATATTTTTTAGATGAGGTGGTACAGGGTATTGCGACTATTGAGAATCAAAAAATTCAATATTATTCAGGTAACTTTGCGTCTTTTGAAAGGCAACGTAATCAACAGCTTATGCAACAGCAAGCATTGCATGAAAAACAAAAGCAACAGATGCAACATTTAAAAAGCTTTATTGATCGTTTTAAAGCCAAAGCATCAAAAGCCAAACAAGCACAAAGCCGTGTTAAAGCACTTGAACGCATGAAAGAAGTGGCTGCTGTTCAAGCCAGTAATCCATTTACATTTCGTTTTTTTGGAACTAGTGCAGTTCCTGACCCTATGTTACAAGTAGAAAATATTGTTTTTGGTTATGGAAGAGAATTGATTATTGAAAATGCTGATTTAGTATTAAGAGCAGGGGACAGAATTGGTCTAGTTGGGGTAAATGGCTCTGGTAAATCAACTTTATTAAAATTACTGATTAAGGAGATTCAACCACAATTAGGAAAGGTTATTCAATCCAAAGGCGTTAAAGTAGGTTACTTTGCTCAACATCAACTTGAATCTTTAAACCTTGAGCAAAGCCCATTACAACATTTAATTTCGCTGGTAAAATCAACTTCAGAATTTGGTGTCGAAGAATTTGTATTAGACCAAGAAGCACGTAATTTTTTAGGTAGTTTTGGTTTTAGTAACCAAAAAACTTTAGAAAAAGTATCCTCATTTTCAGGAGGAGAAAAAGCTAGATTATCTTTGGCTTTAATGATCTTTCAAAAACCCAACCTCATTATTTTAGATGAACCAACTAACCACCTAGACATGGAAACTCGTGATGCACTTGATATGGCATTACAAGAATTTGAAGGTGCTTTAATTTTAGTTACCCATGACCAGCATCTTTTGTCTAGTATCGTTGATCAGTTTTGGTGGGTACATGATAAAAAAATAACTTACTTCTATGGTAGTTTAGAGGACTATTTGCAACAACGATTAAAGCAGATTAAAGAAAAGCAACAGCAATTAAGGTTGGTAAAAAGTTCTGAAGGAAGTAATAAAAAAGAAAAAAGGCAAGAAAATGCTAACTTTCGTAAACAGCTTAGAGACGCCACTAAAGGACAAAACATAACCTTAAAAAAAATAGAAAAACAGCTAGAAGAACAGCAAAATGAATTAACTAAAATACATAAGGTAATGGAAGACTCTAGTTTATATGATGGGCAGAAGAGTTCAAAATTAAACGACATCTTACAAAAAGAAGCAACTCTTAGAAAATCAATAGGCTGCCTAGAAGAGGTATGGCTAAATTTAGAAGAGGAAATAATCAATACAAAAGTAAAGTTTAATCTTTAGTTTTTTGCTTTCATTAAAAAACAAATATCTGTATAATTCAGCGGTTAATGTTTTATTAAATAAATTTAGAGAAAATAACAAATGCAAGTAACAGTTGAAAAACCAAAGACAGGTCTTGAATATAAAATTAATGTAGTTGTTCCCATTGGTGATTTAGACATTAAGGTAGCAAGACGATTAAATGAAATTCGTCGTACTATTAAAATGGACGGTTTTCGCACAGGTAAAGTGCCGATGAATATTGTTAAAAAACAGCATGGGGCAGGGGTTAGGAAAGATTTTTCAGGAGAAATTATTCAAACTGCTTTTTATGATGCTGTTACTAAAGAGCAACTAAATATTGTTGGTTCTCCTATGTTTGAAAGTTTTGTAGAAAAAGCAGGTAATATAGAGTTTGTGGCAAAATTTGAAATATTTCCTACTATAAATTTGCCTGATTTGTCTAAGTTAAAAATAGAGAGAATAACTGCCAAAGTAGCTGATAAAGATGTTGAAGATATGATTACTAAGTTGCGTGAGCAAAAGCAAGCGTGGAAGCCTGCTAATGCCAATAAAAAAGCTAAAAAAGGTGACCAGGTTATCATTAGTTTTGTTGGCAAAAAAGATGGCAAAGAGTTTGAAGGAGGTAAAGCTGACGATCTTCCTTTAGAAATTGGTAGTGGTCGGATGATTCTAGGTTTTGAAGACAGCATAATTGGTATGAAAAAAAATGAAGAAAAAGTTATTGATCTAACTTTTCCTAAAGATTATCAAGCCAAAGATTTAGCAGGAGAAGATGTTACTTTTGACATAAGGGTTCACTCGGTACAAAGTAAAATTTTGCCAGAATTAGATGAAGAATTTATAAAAAGTTTAGGTATTAAAGATGGTAAAAAAGAGAGTTTAGTTACCGAAATTAAAGATAATATGGTAAAAGAATTAAGCAGGGCAGTTGATAATAAAAATCGCAATCAAGTTTTAGAGTCTCTTTCTAATGCTGTTGAAGTTGAGTTGCCTAAGTCGGTAATAAACCAAGAAGCTTCAAAATTAATGCAAAACCAAATTGAACAATTTAATCAACAAGGGGTAAAACCTGAAGATGTAGGCTTAAGTTTGTCGGCATTTATTCCTGATGCTGAAAGACGCGTTAAGCTTGGCTTGGTTTTAGGAGATATAATTAAAAACAATAAACTTAAAGCCTCTGACGAAGAGCGTAAAAACTTTATAGCAGAACAAGCCTCATCATATGAAGATCCAGAAGAAGTTATAAAATGGTACGCTACAAATAAAAATGCTCAACAAGAAATTGATTCGGTTATTATTGAAAGACAAGTATCTGAATTAATTCTTACAAAAGCAGTAGTAAAAGAAGTTAAAAAATCATTTAGTGAAGTAGTAAATAAAGTAGCTTGATATTATTTAAATTTTTAAAAGGTTAGGTAAATGAATTCATTTGATATACAAAATACATTAGTCCCAATGGTAATAGAACAAACCAGTCGCGGAGAGCGTTCTTATGATATTTACTCACGCTTATTAAAAGAGCGAGTAATTTTCTTAGTAGGTCAAGTTGAAGATCATATGGCAAATTTAATTGTTGCTCAAATGTTATTTTTAGAAGCAGAAAATCCTGAAAAAGACATACATTTGTATATTAATTCTCCTGGCGGTAGCGTTACTGCAGGGATGGCAATCTATGATACAATGAGATTTATAAAGCCTAATATTAGTACAATGTGTATAGGTCAAGCGGCAAGTATGGGATCTTTTTTACTTTCTGCTGGAGAAAAGGGTAAGCGTTATGCTTTGCCAAATGCAAGAATTATGATTCATCAGCCCTTAGGAGGGTTTCAAGGCCAAGCTTCTGACTTTGAAATTCATGCTAAGGAAATATTAGGCATTAAAGATAAGCTAAATAAAGCACTTGCCGAACATACAGGACAACCTTTAAAACAAATTGAAGAAGATACAGACCGTGATAATTTTATGTCTGCTAAACAAGCAACAGATTATGGGCTGATTGACAAAGTTCTAAATGCACGTTAGGAAACTATAATGAGTGATAAAAACCTATATTGTTCTTTTTGTGGCAAAGAGCAAGAAGAAGTAAAAAAATTAATAGCCGGACCTTCAGTTTATATTTGTGATGAATGTGTTGAGCTTTGTGAAGATATTTTGCAGGAAGAATTTGGCCAGCCAGATAATGGCACTTTTGAACTTGATAAGCTTCCTACACCTAGTGAAATAAATGATATTTTAGATGATTATGTAATAGGTCAAGAGCAAGCCAAAAAAGTTCTTTCGGTCGCCGTTTACAATCATTATAGACGCCTACAAAGTGGTTACAAAAAAGATGAAGTTGAGTTAAGTAAAAGTAACATCTTACTAATTGGTCCAACAGGCTCTGGTAAAACCTTATTGGCTCAAACTTTAGCGAGAATGCTCGATGTGCCTTTTGCAATTGCTGATGCTACAACACTTACTGAGGCAGGTTATGTTGGAGAAGATGTTGAAAGTATAGTTTTAAAATTATTACAACAAGCAGATAATGACCCAGAAAAAGCCGAACGCGGAATTATTTATATTGATGAAATAGATAAAATAACTCGTAAATCTGAAAACCCATCTATTACTAGAGATGTGTCAGGAGAGGGGGTTCAACAAGCACTATTAAAACTTGTGGAAGGCACTATTGCTAATATCCCACCACAAGGCGGTAGAAAGCACCCTAATCAAGAATTAATTCAAGTAGATACATCTAAAATATTGTTTATTGTTGGTGGAGCTTTTGAGGGTTTAGGTAAAATAATTGAGCAAAGAACTGAAAAAAATGTAGGTATTGGTTTTTCAGCTGATGTAAAAACCTCTGCTGAGAAGACAAATTTAACCGAACAATTTAAACAAATTGAGCCAGAAGATTTAGTTAAATATGGGCTGATACCTGAGTTTGTTGGTAGATTGCCTGTAATAGCATCTTTAGAAGAATTGGATGAACAGGCGTTAATACAAATTTTAACTGAGCCTAAAAATGCTTTAGTTAAACAATTTAAAAAAATGATTGAGATAGAAGGGGCTCAATTACAGTTTAGAAAAGATGCTTTAACCGAGATTGCTAACCTAGCAATAAAAAGAAAAACTGGTGCTAGAGGTCTTAGGTCAATCTTGGAACAAACTTTGCTTGATACTATGTATGATCTACCAAGTTCAACCAATATTGAAAAGGTAGTTATAAATAAAGCTGTTATTAAAGGTACAAAAAAACCAATTTTAATGTACAAAGAAAAGACTAAAAAGAAAATTTCATAACTCCCCCTTATCTGTTTTAGAGAACTTTTATATGAATATTGACCAAATCGAATTAAAAACTAATGTGCTTGTTTTAGCCTTAAGAGATATTGTTGTATTTCCTGGAATGGTTGTGCCATTATTTGTAGGTAGAAAGAAGTCCATGGCCTCTTTAAACATGGCAATGAAACAAGATAAACAAATTTTTTTAGTTTCTCAAAAAAAATCTTCACAAGAGTCTCCTAAGCAAGAAGACTTATATAAAATAGGAGTTATGGCAAATATATTACAACTTTTAAAACTCCCTGATGGAACACTTAAGGTTTTAGTTGAAGGTATTAGGAGATTTGAACTAATTGGCTTTGAATATAATGGTGAATTTTTAATCGGGGATATACAAGAACTACGCCATCAAAAAGAAATTTGTGAAGATGAAAATGCCTTGATTAATGCAGTTAAAAAGAGCTTTCAAAGATATGCAGATTCGCATAAAAAAATACCCTCTGAAGTACAAAAAAACATCCAAAAAACTAGTGATATTAATAAACTGATTGATACTATATCAGGTAATTTAAAGTTAACGATTGAAGATAAACAGTCATTATTAGAAATGTTGAGTACTTCTGAACGACTTGAAAAGATATTATCTGTTATAAATATTGAAATTGATATGCTTGAGTCTGAAGCAAGGATTAATAATCGTGTTAAAAAGAGAATGGATAAAACGCAACGAAATTTTTATTTAAATACAAAATTACAAGCAATCCATGAAGAGCTTGGAGAATCTTCTGAAGATAGTGGTAATGAAATAACTAAATTCCAAGAAAAAATTGATAAAATCGGTATGCCTGTTAAGGTAAAAAAAATAGCCGAAGGAGAATTAAAAAAGTTCAAACAAATGTCTCCGCAATCACCAGATGCTAATATAGTAAGAACTTATATTGACTGGTTGGTGTCCATACCTTGGAGAAAAAAAACTAGGGTTTCTAAAGATTTAAATAAAGCCCAAACAATTTTAGATAAAAAGCACTATGGACTAGACAAGGTTAAAGAACGAATTATTGAGTACCTAGCCGTACAAAAACGAGTTAATAAAATTAAGGGACCTATCTTGTGTTTAGTAGGACCTCCAGGGGTTGGCAAAACAACATTAGCTCGTTCAATTGCTGAAGCAACCAACCGTAAATATATTCGTATGTCATTAGGTGGAGTGCGTGATGAAGCTGAAATAAGGGGTCATAGGAAAACTTATCTAGGAGCTATGCCTGGTAGAATTATTCAAAAAATGAAAACAGCAGGTACTAAAAACCCTTTATTTTTATTAGATGAAATAGACAAGATGTCAAACGATCATCGAGGAGATCCTGCTAGTGCTTTGTTAGAAGTATTAGATCCTGAACAAAATAAAACATTCAATGATCACTATTTAGAAGTTGATTATGACCTATCAGATGTTATGTTTGTTGCAACTTCTAATTCAATGGATATACCTGAACCTTTATTAGACCGTATGGAAATAATTAATATAGCTGGTTATACTGAGGGTGAAAAATTAAATATAGCTCAACAGCATTTATTGCCTAAAACAATACAAGACCATGGCTTAAAAAATAAAGAAATATCTATAAATAAGTCTGCAATAACATCAATAGTTCAAACTTATACTCGTGAAGCAGGAGTGAGATTATTGTCTCAAAATATTGCAAAAATATGTCGTAAATCAGTTAAGAAATTAGTTATGGGTGAACAACAATCACCTGTTAAAATTTTAAAAAATGATTTGGAAGAATATTTAGGCGTTGCAAAATATCGTATTGGTCTAGCAGATGACAAAAACCAAATAGGGCAGGTGTCTGGTCTAGCTTGGACTAGAGTAGGCGGTGATTTGTTGCGTATTGAGGCTACATTAATGCCAGGAAAAGGCAAGCATAGCTCCACGGGTCAGCTTGGCTCTGTTATGCAAGAGTCTACCCAAACTGCAATGAGTGTAATAAGATCTAGATCCGCACAGCTTGGATTAGATGAAGATTTTTATGAAACTAAAGATATTCATTTGCACTTTCCTGAAGGGGCAATAAAAAAAGATGGCCCTAGTGCTGGAATTGCTATATGTACTGCAATTGCATCTGTCTTAACTGGTATACCAGTTAAGGCAGATGTTGCTATGACTGGAGAAATTACATTACGGGGGGAGGTGTTGCCAATAGGCGGGCTAAAAGAAAAACTATTAGCGGCACAAAGAGGTGGAATTAAAATAGTATTAATTCCATTTGAGAATACTCGTGATTTAATAGAAATAGAAAAAGAAGTTATTGGTGATTTAGATATTTATCCAGTGCAATGGATAGATGAAGTTCTAGCAAAAGCATTAGAAAAAAATCCTGAATCAATTAAAGATATGGATAAAAACTTACCTATTACGCAAGAAAAAGATAAAAATATTATTAAATCTCAAAAAAGTCATTAAAAATATAATAAAAATATAATAAAAATATAATAAAAACAATATTTTTACTTGACAGCATAGAACCAACCTTGTTATAACTGTCCACGTTATACTTTTTTGCATTAAAATAGTAGAATATAAAGATTTATTTAATGTATACTTTTTAAACATGGAGAACATAATTATGAATAAAACTGAATTAGTAGCATCAATAGCTAGCGAGTCAGGTTTAACTAAAGCAGACGCTGCAAGAGCATTAGAAGCTACTGTATCTACAATAACAAAAGCAATGAGTGGTGGTGATTCTGTTGCTATTATTGGTTTTGGTACTTTTAAAGTTGGTGATCGTGCAGCACGTACTGGTCGTAACCCACAAACTGGTGCAGCAATGCAAATCCCTGCGGCAAAAGTTCCTAAGTTCTCTGCTGGTAAAGGTCTTAAAGAAGCTGTAAACGGTAAATAGTAAATGTACTATTTTGCTGAAAGACCTCCTTAAGGAGGTTTTTTTGTTTTAAGATTTGTTTAAATTACCATTAAATTTTTGATGGTAAAAAACCATAAAAATCGTTTGACAATTATTGTCGAGTCTATATAATACGCCCATCACTTGAGTTGATCTTTTTCAACCCCAAAGTCGTTCTGATAAAGGGATTGAGTAATTGTTCAGGTTAATGATGTTTTAATAAGATATTAAAAATTGGGTGATTAGCTCAGTTG
>DBOE01000027.1 GCA_002299585.1 Hydrogenovibrio sp. UBA654
AAGAAATTGTTAATTTAATTCACCAACATGGTGGCAATGCTGTGGGTTTAACAGGTAAAGACGGTGAACTAATTCAAGCTAAAAAATTAGCCATGACCGCACATAATGAAGCTCTAAATGCCCCTGAAATAATAGATTTAGGGCATGTTGGTGAAGTATCTAAAATAAATACCAAAGTATTAGATATGTTAATAAAAGATGATTTTATCCCTGTTATAGCTCCAGTAGGAGTTGATGAAAAAGGCGAGTCTTATAATATTAATGCAGATTTAGTTGCTGGCAAAGTAGCTGAAGCATTAAATGCAGAAAAACTAATGTTACTAACTAATATCCCTGGCTTATTAAATAAAAAAGGTGAGTTACTAACTGGCTTAAATTCTAATAAGGTAGCACAATTAATTGGCGATGGGACTATCTATGGAGGTATGTTACCAAAAATACAATGTGCCTTAGATGCGGTAGAAAATGGCGTAAAGTCAGCACATATTATTGATGGTAGGGTAGAGCATGCAGTAATGCTTGAGGTATTTACTGATGAGGGTGTTGGTACGCTGATTACCGCAGGATAAACCAAATTTTCCATAGGTTTAAATTCCGTATTTTTCTCGATATTGTTGCATTGCGGTTAGGTATTTTTTCTCACCTTTAGTTTGTAAATAGTTGATTATATCTTGCATATTTATTATGCTATACACAAAAATATTGTAATCTTTTTCTATTTCTTGAATTGCTGAGAGTTTAGTTTGACCTTTTTCCATCCTATCTAATGCCACAATCACACCAGCAGGGCTAGCCCCTTGGCTATTGATTAAGTCGATAGATTCTCTGATAGCCGTACCTGCAGTAATCACATCATCAATAATTAGAATATTGCCCGCTAATTTATAACCAACTATATTGCCACCTTCACCGTGAGTTTTAGCTTCTTTACGATTAAATGCGTAGGGTTTATCTAGGTTGTAATTGCTTGCAAGCATTAGGCTAGTTGTTGAAGCCAATGGAATACCTTTGTAGGCAGGTCCAAATAATACATCGAAAGAAATGTTTTTGCTAACGATTGAGCTTGCGTATCCTTCAGCTAGTTTGGCTAGCTGTCCACCAGTATTAAATAACCCTGCGTTAAAAAAATACGGGCTTATTCTGCCTGACTTAAGAGTGAATTCACCGAGAGTTAAAACACCCTCTTGCATAATGAACTCAATAAATTTATTTTTATCCATAAAAAAACCAATATTAAAGTTACTGGTTATTTTACTACTAGCATTGCTATTTTCAAGTTAATTTATTTAATTTATTTTGTTTTTTTGGCATGAAAACTGTTTTACTTTGTTACATATTATCTAGCATACAATTAAGGAAAGATAGAGTGGCATTTGATTTAAGAAAAATTGAGCCTTTAGGTTCTAAAAATGTATTATTTGACCAAGCAGGCTTGCGTCAAAAAGAACGTGCTGAAATTGTTGGATCAGGGGGGCGTTTTGATATGGATGATATGGTAGCATCAGAGCTTGAATGGTTAAATGAAGACAAGGATGCGATAAAAAGTTTGGTAGTTCAAATGGATGCTTCAATTGGACAACTAGCGAAACAAATACGAGAAATAGAAACTCAATCACTCAGGTCTCGTAAAAAAATAGAATCCGAACAACATCTTTTATTTAAACAAATAAAAACTTTAAATAATTTGCTAAAAAATCAAATAAATATCTATAGTTCAGTAAAAAATCAGGTATCAAGCATTGAATTAAAGCAAAGTCAATTTATGCCACAAATTGGCATTGGCATAATGGCTGGACTGATGTCTGCAATTACTATTTTAGCAACTGCTCCGTGGATAACCGTCCTAATGGAGACACTGAATAACTGATTGAAATGTCTAAAGATTCAAAAGTACACTGCTCTCTAATAGCTTGCCTGTCACCAGCAAAAAAAAAGACCTCTGCTTTGGTAGGTTTATTTTCATATGCCCAAGCAATCCAAACTGTACCAACGGGTTTTTCTTTTGTGCCACCTGTTGGACCAGCAATTCCGCTACATGCAATACTAATAGAAGCATTTGAATTAGCTAACGCCCCTTCTGCCATTTCAATAACCGTTGCTTCACTCACTGCACCATGTTCAATTATGGTAGTTTCTTCCACCCCTAACATTTCTTGTTTTGATTGGTTACTATAGGTAACAAACCCACGATCAAACCAAGCTGAACTACCTGCCATATCGGTGAGAGTTTGGGCAATCATACCGCCAGTACAAGATTCTGCGGTAACTAGCATTTGCTTATTTTTTATTAATTTTTCAGCTAACAACTTAACGCTTTCTTTTAACTCTTTTGAATTTAACACTCTATAATACCTAAATAATTTTTTTAAAAACTATTAAACAACATGACCAAAAAGACCACACAAGACCAAGCTGTAAAGCATACACCAATGATGGTGCAATTTCATAAAATTAAGGCAGAACACCCTAACCATTTACTATTTTATCGTATGGGTGATTTTTATGAGTTATTTCTTGAAGATGCGGTTAAAGCATCTGAATTATTAGAAATCACCCTTACTGCTCGTGGTAAATCTGGCGGAAAGGCAATTCCAATGTGTGGTATTCCTTATCATTCTGCTGATGGTTATTTGGCGAAGTTGGTTAAGTTGGGAGAGTCAGTGGCAATTTGTGAACAGGTTGGCGATGTTGCGACATCGAAGGGACCTGTTGAACGGCGTGTGGTACGGGTTATTACCCCTGGCACTTTGGTTGAAGATGCTTTGCTTGAAGACCGCCAAGAAAATTTATTAGCGGCGATTAGCTCAGATGGCAATGGTTTTGGTTTAGCAACTCTTGATGTGGCATCCGCTAGGTTTGAAGCAACCCAACTAGCTGATGAACAACAATTATTAGCAGAATTAGAAAGGTTAAAACCTGCTGAATTATTATTCGCCGATGATGCTTTATTTATTGAAAATCTACCCGAGTCTATTCAAAGCCATAAGGGAGGGGTAAAATATCCAACTTGGCATTTTGACCTTGATGCTTGCAAAACCCGCTTAACTAATCTTTTTAAAACTCAAGATTTAGTGGCTTTTGGTTGTGATGATAAACCAAATATCATAACTGCAGCAGGGACGATTATTCACTATGCCCAAGCGATGTTACAAAATAATCTAGAGCACATTTTTAGCCTACAAACTTATCAAACTGATGATAGTTTAGTATTAGATGCGATTAGTAGGCGTAATTTAGAATTAGATACCAACCTAGGGGGGGGGGATAGCAATACTCTATTTTCGATTTTAGATAAAACTGCAACCGCTATGGGTAGGCGTTTGTTGAATCGTTGGTTAAACAATCCACTGCGTAATATCGACCGTTTAAATTTACGCCTTGATGCAATTGAATCGTGCATTAAAAACCATGCCATTGATGATTTTAAAACCTTACTAAAGCCGATTGGTGATTTAGAAAGGATTTTAAGCCGTGTCGCTCTTTATTCTGCTCGCCCTCGTGATTTATTACAGCTTGGCAACTCGCTTTTACAATGCTCTGATTTACAACAACAATTGGCAAAAGTTGAGGGTAAAAAGTGGGCAATGCTTGCAAAACAACTAACAAGTTATCCACAATTGTCTGCACAGCTAAAATATGCAATTATTGAGTCACCACCAGTGTTAATGCGTGATGGAGGCGTGTTTGCTGAAGGCTATGATGAAACCCTTGATGAACTACGAAATTTAAAGAATGAAGCAGGTGAATATTTGCTTGCTTTAGAAGAAAGAGAAAAGGAACGAACAGGCATCAGCACCCTAAAAGTGGGCTATAACAGAGTACATGGCTATTATATTGAGGTCAGTAAGTTACAATCAGCTAAGGTGCCACTTGACTACCAACGCCGCCAAACTTTAAAAGCCCAAGAACGCTATATTACTCGAGAATTAAAAGCCTTTGAAGATAAAGTGTTAAGTGCCAATGAAAAGGCTTTAGCTCGCGAGAAAGAACTTTATCAACAGATTTTAGAGCAGTTAAATGAACAACTAAAACCATTACAACAAACTGCCGCCGCTATGGCTGAAATTGATGTATTAATAAACCTTGCAAGCCAAGCAATTGATTTAAACTTAACCCGCCCAAAATTAACCACAACCGCAGGTATTAATATTAAACAAGGCAGACATTTAACCGTAGAAGCGGTTTCTGATGAAGCCTTTATTGCCAATGATGTTCAATTTAATGAGCAACGCCAATTACAAATTATTACCGGCCCCAATATGGGTGGTAAATCTACCTTTATGCGTCAAACCGCTTTAATTGTTATTATGGCTCATATTGGTTCTTTCGTACCAGCACAATCCGCCACTATTGGCTCAGTTGATCGAGTTTTTACCCGCATAGGGGCATCAGATGACCTAACCTCTGGGCGTTCCACCTTTATGGTAGAGATGACGGAAACTGCCAATATTTTGCATCATGCCACTGCACAATCATTGATATTAATGGACGAAGTCGGGCGAGGCACTTCTACCTTTGATGGTCTATCATTAGCTTGGGCAATTGCCGAACAAATGGCTGAAAAAATTAAAGCCTATTGCCTGTTTGCCACCCATTATTTTGAATTAACCAGCCTAGCAGAACAATATTCAAACACCGTCAACATCCACCTAACCGCCATGGAACACGAAGAAAAGATTATTTTTCTACACAAAATAGAAGAAGGTGCTGCATCACAAAGTTACGGGTTACAAGTCGCCTCACTAGCAGGTGTTCCTCCAAGTGTCGTGGCAACTGCCAAACAACATCTACAAAGACTAGAGAGCGTTTCAGAACCAAATAAACGGGTTAAAATAGATAAATCATTACAGGTTCAAGCCGACATGTTTAATTATCAAGACCCAAAATTAGAACAACTAAAAGCAGCTATTGATGACATTTCACCAGATGAACTTACCCCGAAACAAGCACTAGAGATCATCTATAAATTAAAAAGCGAAGTACAATAAATGACTGAAGAAAATAGCTCCGAACAATTTAGAGAACAAGCACAAGCTGCTTTTTCCAAGGGCGATGTTGAGTCTGCCTTAGCATTATTAGGGCAATCTGCCAAAGCCGATCCCAATAATTTTTATGTGCATCTTGACCTTGCCAAAATGTATTTTCAGACAGGCAATATTGAAAAAGCCCAAAACTTAATCGAAAAATTACCTGATCAAGCCAAACAATCTCCTGAGGGAAAGTTTTTACTCTCTTTATTTAAATATACCCAAATTATTGCTAAAATAGGTGATATAGAAACTATTAAACAAAAACTCGCCAACAACGAAAATGACAGCGAAGCTCTATATGGATTATGTGCCTATCTAATGCTAAACGGGCAAATAGAACAAGCCATACAGGCTTTACTAAAATTATTTATGCAAGATAAAGACTACCAAGAGGGCATTGCCCAAAAATCATTAATTGAAATTTTTAACCTACATCAATCACAACAACCAGAATTAGTCACCACTTATCGTCGTAAATTACAGGGGTTGTTGTTTTAAACATCTCCTCAAGGAGCCTCTGATTAAATGAATTTAACCACCAAACAACTCAAACAAATCCCCGTATTTGGCATAGCTGGTAACTTTGCAGAACATTTAACTCAGGCTGGAGAAGATGCTGATTTTGTGGATGTTAAAACTGATGATCCTTATGCCCCGAAAGGCATTTTTCCAATTTTCTTGCCTAATTTTAATAATTTTTTAGGAACTTTTCCGCTAAGCTCTTCTCTTCTAAAAGCCAACTTTTCACACAAAATTAATTTACACCTAGAACCAGAAATTTGCATTTTATTTAACGTTACCTATCAAGAAAATAAAATTACAGAACTAAAACCACAGGCTTTTACCGCGTTTAATGACTGCTCCATTCGCCGACCTAACGCAACTAAAATAAGTGAGAAAAAAAACTGGGGTGAACAGTGCACTGGTATTGCCTCCAACTGGATTGAAATCAGCTCTTTAACTAAAGGTTGTGAGCTTGATGATTACAGCATAATTTCATTTATTAAACGGAACAATAAAATTATTCAACACGGAATGGATAGCCCAGCAACTGGTTATCAATATTTTCATCAAAAACTATTAAACTGGATAATTAAAACCCTTAATCAACAACAAAACACCGGACCTTTAGAGCCACTACATGATTATATAAATAAAATGGGTAAGCCCAGCCAAATTATTATTTCGCTTGGAGCTACTCGCTATACAGAATTTGGTAAAACTGGATTTTTACAACCTGCAGACAAAATAGCTATTTTCGTTTATAATCATAAACAAACAACTAAAAAAATCATTACTGAACATTTTACTAACCAAAGCAATACTGAATTTAAAGCAGGGTGCTATTTACATCAAGAGGTAAGATCAATATGAAATATTTTTCAATAATAACACTAGCACTTATAACTATTTTAAGTGGTTGCTCAAGTATTGAAGTAAGCCATGACTATGACAGTAATGCCAACTTTACTAAAATAAAAAGCTATCAATGGTTACCAGAAAAACTACAAACCAAACCCAGATCCTCCATATTTGCAAAGAAAAACCCTCTAATCGCTAAGCGTATTAAGAAAGCTATAGAAAATGAAATGACAAAAAAAGGTTTTGTAATAATTACAGAAAAGGCTGATGCTTATATTAGTTATCATATGAGTAAAAATCAAAAAGTCATCAATCGATCAAGAACAAGTTTTGGTATAGGCTTAGGAACAGGTTTTAATAGTGGCTTTGGGGGCGTAGGGTTAAATCTGTCTCCAGAGCAACAAACCTATCAAGAGGCTCATTTAACTATTGATATTAAAGATAAAAATCAACAACTTATCTGGCGCGGCAAAAGCACTAGTCCAATCAAACAGCACCCTAAGGCAAAAGAAACCACTGAATTAATTAATGAGATAGTTGAAAAAATATTAGAACAATATCCTCCCAAGTAATACTCGTTAAAGAGGCACTTAATAACCGCGATTAGAGTACAATATTTTGATAAACTTTCTATGGCTATTAAAACCGCTAAAAAAGCAGCAAAAGTTTTTAATATGTCAGTTATTTCAAGTAACATAAAAGACGGAGCTATTAATCGTTGGTATAGAACATAAATCACATCACCCCCCCCCAGAAGATAACTAGCACCATAAGTATGGCAAGATCTCGAACCGCATATTTTATTAGTTGGTTTAGATAACCTATAAACGGTTCATCGTGTTGGGTAGGTATAGCTCAGAATGCTTTTTCATTGTTATCTGCTATTTAAATCAAAATTGTACTAAGTGTATGAGTGAATGAACCATTTTAAACTTTTAATTCTTTATAAAAATCTCTAATTGCTTAATTAACTTATTAATCGAGCCTGTTTGATTTTTAAAACATTGATAGGATTTATTGCCTTCCTCTTCTTGTTGGCTCGGGTTTTTAGCTAAATTTATTAATATATTGGCTAATTCTAATTCGTCTTGAGCAATTATCACCGCGTTTTGTTGTTGAAATTGATTAAATAATGCTTGTAAGTTTTGGAAGTATTTTCCTGAAATGGTTGTTTTGCCAAGAGCTGCAGGCTCCATAATATTATGCCCACCAAAGGGTACTAAACTACCTCCTATAAAAGCTACATTAGCTAATTTAAACCATAGCATCATTTCGCCAACACTATCGGCTAAATAAACTTGAGTTTTTTCTGTTATAACTTCATTTTTAGAGCGAATTGCCAGTTTGGTGTTTTCTAAAATTTTGGCAACTTCTGTAAACCTTTCAGGATGCCTTGGAGCAATTATTAATAGTGCATTTGGTTGGATTTTTAATAATCTTTGGTGAGCTTTTAGGATAAGTTCTTCTTCTGCTTGGCTATTTTTGACAGAGCCATGAGTGCTAGCAGCTACCCAAATAAATCGGTTGGTTATCTTGTGTTGGTTTTTAAATTCTGTTATTTGTGAGGGTAAATCGGCTGGGATTTCTATATCAGACTTGATATTACCAAGTATTTTAACTAGCTCTTTATCAGCACCTAGTTTAATAAAATTATCGGCATCTTGTTGAAATTGAGCGGCAATAAATTTAGTCTTATTTAGAGCATCAGCAATTAATGTTTTGCCATATTTTTGATAGGATTGCATAGACTTTTGTTTTAATCTGGCATTAGCTAATACTATGGGTATATTTTGTTTATAACAAGCATCATATAGGTTTGGCCAGATTTCTGTTTCAATCATTATCACTAATCGAGGTTGAATTTGCTGTAAAAATTTATTAACTGCAAAAGGGTAGTCATAGGGAATCATTTGGTGTTGTATTTTAACGGGAGAAAATTTAAGAGCCTGTACAGCTCCTTGTGTTGAGCCACTAGTTACCGTAATAATTTGCTTTGGATATTGTTTGTTGAGAGCTTTTAATAATGGGAAAATAGAACGAGTTTCACCAACAGATACTGCATGAATCCAGACCCCCCCCCTGCTGAATTTTTGCGGGTTAAGTCCAAACCTAGACTTAAAACAATTAGTTAAGTTTACATCATTTAATTGTTTGGCTTTTTTACAGCGTTTGATGGCTTCATAGGCAACCAATGGTAAAGCTATAAATAATAATAAACGGTATAAAAATAAGTTCATCAGAGGGTCTCTAGTAGGTTATTTATTCAAATCGTAAATTTGAATGACTCCTGTAACCTGTTGGTTGTTTTTGACTAATAAGGAAGTAATTTTCTTTTCATTCATTAGTTCTTCTGCAGCTGATAGGCGTTCATTTTCGTCAATCATGGTTGGGTTGGCACTCATAATATCTTGAGCAGTTTTACTCATAATATTATGAGCATCTATTTCCATATGGCGTCGTAAATCACCATCGGTTACTACCCCTGCACCCTTATCAACTATACATAATCCTAAGCGGGCATCATTCATTGTATGAATGATTTCTTTCATTGATGCACTACCTTTAACAAAGGGTAGGTTTTTGGTTTTCATTTCATGTTTTACTTTAGTCAGCAGTTTACGACCAAGGCTGCCACCTGGGTGAAAACGGGCAAAATCATGTGGTTGAAAGTTTCTAGCATCCATTAGGGCAACCGCTAAAGCATCACCCATAACTAGCGTGGCAGTGGTTGATGAAGTCGGCGCGAGTTGTAAAGGGCAGGCTTCTTTAGGGACAGCAATATTTAGGTGAAAATGTGAGTTTTTAGCTAGGGTTGATTCTGGATTACCAGTCATAGAGATAATAACATTGCCATTATCTTTTAAAAATGGCAGTAGTTTAATTACTTCTTCAGTTTCACCTGAATTAGACAGAGCAATAAATACATCTTCTTGAGCAACCATGCCTAAATCACCATGAAATGCTTCACCAGGGTGCATGAAAAAACACTGTGTGCCAGTGCTTGCCATAGTAGCCATAATTTTTGTACCAATTAAACCTGATTTGCCCATGCCACAAATAACCACTCGACCATTAGTTTGTAAAATGGCATCTACTGCACCGCTAAACTGCTCATCTAGCTGGTTAGATAAATTAAAAATCGCCTCTGCTTCGATTTTAAAAACATCTTTGGCTATATCTTGGTTGTTCCTTCTTTGCATGTTATTGGCCTTTAAAATTTATATGCTAGGTGCAAACTATGAAAATCTGTACCTGGGTTTGGTATTTCAATATTAGCATTGGATATATGTAGATAACGATAACCTATTTCAAATAATTTATTGGTAAATCCTAACCCTAAAATACTAGCAAATTGAAATTGAGTTGATTTATTTTCATTTTCAATAATGTTGCTCGATAAATATTGTGGTCCACCACCAAGCTCAAAGTAACCTTTAGTGAAGATGTTTTGGTGAGAATAGCGAAATACAGGAGCTAAGCCAAAAATATAACCTGATTTATTAATAGGTTTTTGTAAACTAGATCGCCAAAAGTTGGTGTTAATCTCCATTCTCCCATTAACTTTTAAACTTTCGCCATTGTAGATGTCTTCTAACCAGTCGGCCCCAATAGCTAGCCTCGTTTGCTGTATAGTATTATCACTACCGACATCAATTGAAAAGGTCAGTTTTTTAGTATTTATATTTGGCGATAAAGAACAAGGAGCTTTACCTTGATAACAGGCAAGTCCAAGAGACAGCACTGCACCAACAATAGTTGTGCTCATTAAATGCTGACTGGAAGTATCAAAGCTAGGCTTGTTTGTGCTACAAAATGCAACTGGGGCATTTATAAAAAGTAGCAGAGCTAAAATGTATCTATTCTTTTTGTTCATTTATGTTAAATCTTAACTGATAGTCTATAATAGGAATTCTAACAAAAAAGAATAATTAATTTAGCTGTTATGTACGAATTCACAAAAACTAAAATTTTAGTAGTTGGCGATGTAATGCTTGACCAATATTGGTCTGGATCGGCGAAAAGAATCTCACCAGAGGCTCCGGTGCCAGTAGTAAAAATAACGGCTAATGAGCTTAGAGCGGGGGGGGCAGCTAATGTAGCTTTAAATATATCATCTTTAGGTGCAGAAGTAACTTTGCTTGGAGTGGTTGGTAAAGATGACTTTGCCAACAAATTAACTTCTTTATTAGCAAAGGCTAAGGTTAAAACAAAATGGGTAGTATCTGATTCAGGTACTATTTGTAAATTAAGGGTTTTAAGCCATCATCAACAGCTAATAAGAATGGACTTTGAACAACCAGTAGCAAAACAAGCAGCCACTGAAATAGCTAGCTTGACTGCCGATTTAGTCAAGGATTTTGATGCCTTAGTTATTCCTGATTACGCAAAAGGATCTTTGCAAGCAATTGCTGATATTATTAAATCTGCAAAACAGCATAATGTCCCTGTGTTTATAGACCCCAAAGGGTTAGACTTTTCTTGTTATGCAGGAGCCTACTTAATAAAACCCAATCAAACAGAGTTTGAGCAAATTGTTGGAGTTTGTACTGATGAAAGTCAGATTATTACTAAGGCAAAACAACTAATTAAAAAACTAAATATCCAAGCCATGTTAATTACCCGTAGTGAAAATGGCATGCTGCTAATTGAAAAAGATAAAGAACCTTTTTTATTAAGCTCCAAAGCCCAAGAAGTTTTTGATGTAACAGGTGCAGGTGATACGGTAATGGCAACTTTGGCAACAGTATTTGCCAGTGGGCATAATTTAAAAAATGCGGTACATTGTGCAAATGAAGCGGCTAGCATAGTAGTTAAAAAAGTAGGGACTTCTACGGTTACTAAGGCAGAATTAGAACAACAATTAAAAGATGACTCTCGCCACCAAGGTTATTCCTCAATGAGCGTTGATAAAGTAAAAATTTTGGTTAAAATAGCTCAAGAAAAAGGCGAAAAAGTAGTTATAACCAATGGTTGCTTTGATATTTTGCATTCGGGTCATGTGCGTTATTTAAACGAAGCAGCCAAACAAGGAGATAGATTGATAGTTGCGGTAAACTCAGATGAATCGGTCAAAAAATTAAAGGGAGATTCTCGCCCAATTGTAAATTTATCTTCCAGAATGGAATTATTGTCAGCATTAAGTTGTGTTGATTGGGTGGTGCCTTTTGATGAAGAAACACCTGAAAACTTAATTTGTAATCTTTTGGCCGATGTTTTGGTAAAAGGGGGTGACTATAAACCTGAACAGATTGCTGGTTCAAAATGTGTCTGGGATAATGGAGGAGAAGTAAAAATACTTTCTTTTTGGGACGGTTATTCAACCACCAACCTAGTTAAAAAAATAAAAGAGGCTAAAAATGGATATTAAAGTAGCCGTTAAAGATCATCAACAAGCCATAGATTCAGTTATTTTTGCCCAAGATACAGTCTTGCAAATAACTAAATTAATGATTGAATGTCTAGAAAATGGCGGTAAGGTATTGTGGTTTGGTAATGGTGGTAGTGCCTCAGAAGCTCAACATATGGCGGCAGAGCTAATGGTTAGATACAAAATAAATCGCCAACCTCTCGCATCAATAGCACTAACTACAGACAGCTCTATTTTGACCTCTCATTGCAATGACTATGAGTTTGCCACAGTATTTGCTAGGCAAATAGAAGCTCTTGCGACAACAAAAGATATGGTCATTGGTATGAGCACTTCTGGCACAAGCGAAAATGTAGTAAAAGCACTAGCAAAAGCAAAACAAATGGGTTGTATTAGCATAGCCTTAGTAGGTAAAAATGCAACACCAGTCACCAAGTTAGTAGATTTAAGTATTCAAATAAATTCACTTGAAACAGCAAGAATTCAAGAAGCCCACACTTTTATAAACCATCTAGTTTGCGAAGGTTTAGATGAGTATTATAAAAAGTAATAACGAATAGGAAGAAGGTCTAGCATTACCATAAATTATGTTAGTTATTCAGAGGCTCCTTAAGCGATCGATAAGCGCATTTTTTTGATAGCTTGTTGTTCAACTTGACGAATTCTCTCCATTGAGACCCCATATTGAGCGGAGAGTTCTTTTAAACCAGTTTTATCATCGGTTAACCAGCGTTTTTGGATTATTTCTTTACTTCTATCATCTAACAGTAATAATGCTTGTGATAACTGCTTGTTTTGGTATTCAATAGAAGAGGATGCCAGCAATACCGCTTCTGGGTCAGAATCGTTACTAACCAAAATAGGATATATTTTGCGTTCGTTTTCTTCGTCATCATTACTTATATCTACTGGTATATCTTTTCCATAGAGCCGTGTTTCCATCTCCAACACATCTTTACGAGTAACCCCTAAATCTTTAGCAACGCTATCCGCATCTTTATCACTAAACCATTCTAAGGTTTTTTTGCTACTTCTAAGTTTAAAGAATAATTTGCGTTGTGCTTTAGTGGTTGCAGTTTTAACAATCCGCCAGTTTTTAATTACATATTCGTTCATTTCAGCACGAATCCAATGGATAGCAAAAGTCATTAAACGCACATTTTCACTAACTTTAAAGCGTTTTACGGCTTTCATTAAGCCAATATTACCCTCTTGAATTAAGTCAGCAAGTGGTAAGCCATAGCCATTATAAGAACGGGCAACTGGAACCACAAAGCGTAGATAAGACAAAATCAATTCTCTAGCCGCATCTAAATCATGGTCGGTATTTAGTTTTTCAGTCAAAGCTTTTTCTTCTGCCGCTGATAATAACGGCATAGATTGCACAGTTTTTAAGTAGGTTTCAATGTTTTGCCCAGGGGTTAAACTATTTACACTACCGATTACTGAAATTCGTTGATTATACATTTAAATTATTGTCCAAGATTCTTATAATATAATTAAGCTATAATATACATTAAATTGTTAAATTGTCAATATTATTTTACATTTTGTTAGCCCAAAGTAGA
>DBOE01000052.1:0-8530 GCA_002299585.1 Hydrogenovibrio sp. UBA654
TATGATTGGCATATTTTTAAAAATCATGGCATAGAATTAAACGGCATTGTCTTTGATACTATGTTGGAATCCTACTGTTATAATTCGGTTGCAACTCGCCATAATATGGATGCTTTGGCATTAAAATACCTTAACCATAGTTGTATTTCTTTTAAAGATATTGCCGGAACTGGTAAAAAACAACTTACTTTTAATCAAATAGCTTTAGAGCAAGCCGCACCCTATGCCGCTGAAGATGCGGATATTACTTTACAACTGCACCTAGCCTTATTACCAAAGCTATCAGTAGAGGAAAAACCCAAAACTATATTTACCGATTTAGAAATGCCCTTGTTAAAAGTATTAGCTAAAACAGAACGCAATGGGGTGTTAGTTGATAAGCAAATGCTTGCCGACCAGTCTTACGAACTTGGTAATAGTTTGCTTGCCCTAGAAGAACAAGTGCACAGTATTGCTGGGGGAAAATTTAACCTTAATTCATCTAAACAACTGCAAGTTATTTTATTTGAAAAGTTAGAATTACCGATTCTTAAAAAAACTCCAAAAGGACAAGCTTCAACCGCAGAGTCAGTGCTTGCCCAGCTAGCAGAAGACGGGCATGAAATCCCCACTTTAATTTTAAAATATAGAAGCCTGGCTAAATTAAAATCAACTTATACCGATGCCTTGCCTAAACAAATTGACCCAGATACAGGCAGAATTCATACTTCTTACCAACAAGCAGTAGCAGCCACAGGCAGGCTTTCTTCTACCGAGCCAAATTTACAAAATATTCCCATTAGAAGTGAAGAGGGGCGACGCATTCGCCAAGCCTTTATTGCTCCTAAAGGTTATCAGCTAGTCGCTGCCGATTATTCACAAATAGAACTAAGAATTATGGCTCATTTATCGGCAGATGAGGGTTTATTACAAGCTTTTGCTGAGGGTCAAGATATTCATAAAGCAACGGCTGCGGAAATTTTTAATATTAGTTTAGAAGAAGTAACTATTGAACAAAGAAGAAGTGCCAAAGCGGTTAATTTTGGACTTATTTATGGTATGTCGGCATTTGGCTTAGCCAAGCAATTAAAAATCAACCGTGGTTTAGCACAAGAATATATCAACCTATATTTTAATCGTTATCCAGGGGTAAAGATCTACATGGAAACCACTCAAGCACAGGCTAAAGAGACAGGTTTTGTAGAAACCTTAAGAGGCAGAAGGCTCTACCTACCTGATATTAATGCTAGCAATGGACAATTAAGACAATATGCAGAAAGAACCGCTATCAATGCCCCCATGCAAGGCACAGCGGCGGATATAATAAAACAAGCTATGCTAGATGTTCAAAGTTGGCTAGATACAACCAAGTTAGATATAAAGCTATTAATGCAAGTACATGATGAATTAGTGTTTGAAGTCTCCGAGCAAGATGTTGTAGAATCCACACAAAAAATAAAAACTATTATGGAAAAAGCAGAGCGATTAAGTGTGCCATTAATCGTAGATTTAGGGCAAGGCAAAAATTGGGATGAGGCTCACTAATGTTAATAGAACTAGGTATTTATTTAGTAAGTGGGGCAGTAGTTGGTTTTTTTGCAGGTTTATTAGGCATTGGCGGCGGTTTAATTTTAGTACCCATTTTAACCAGTGTATTTGCTTATTATCTAAACACCCCTCACCTAGTGCATTTAGCAATAGGTACCTCTTTAGCAACAATTTTAATTACGGCAATTTCTTCAGTAAAAGCTCACCAAAAATACCAAGCAATAAGGAGGGATTTATTTAAAAAACTTGCGGTTGGTATTTTTGTTGGTGGTTTTTTAGGTGCATGGATTGCCCAGTTTATGAGCGCTTCTCTATTATCTAAAACCTTTGCGATTTTAGAATTACTTATTGCTCTAAGAATGATTACTAATTTTCAACCACCAGCAACTAGAAATATGCCTGGTTATGGGGGAAGTTTTGTTGCTGGTAGCCTTATTGGCACGGTTTCAACTTTAGTAGGAGTGGGTGGTGGAGCAATTAATATCCCCTATATGGCTTGTCATAATATAAAAATGCAACAAGCAATAGCAACCTCTGCGGCTTTAGGCTTACCAGTTGCTATTGCTGGCACAATTGGTTTTATGTGGACAGGTTGGGATGCGATTAATTTACCTGAATATACTACGGGTTATATTTATTGGCCAGCATTTTTAGGCATAGTGGTAACTAGTTATTTTACTGCCCCAATAGGAGCAAAATTAACTCATAAGCTACCAGTTAAAAATCTTAAAAAAATATTTGCAGTCTTATTAATTCTATTAGCAATAAAAATGTTTTTATTTTAATAATTAAAGTAATATAGTTATATATATCAAGCAAATAAAGTAGAAAAAACAAAGTTATCCACCGCGTTTAATCTAGGTTTATCCACAGGCATGGCTTTTAATTAAAGTTATTCACAGGTATAATTTGACTATTCGTTTACTTTTTTAAAATTTTAGCTTGAGGAAAAATAATTTGGCTACTTCTTTATGGTCGCAGGTACAAAAACAACTACAATATTTATTAAATGATCAGCAATTTTTAACTTGGATACAGCCACTTACTGCGATTGAAGATAGAGGGGTTTTGCGTTTAATTGCCCCATCTGGTTTTGTATTAGATTGGGTACAAAAAAAACTACTAGTAGATATACAAAAAGCCGTTGCTCTAGTTGTTCCAGTTAATACTCCTAAAATTGTGCTAGAAGCTGGTGAATATGCAATAGATAGTTTTAATGAACCTGAAGATACATCTGTCCCACACTCTTTACGAGAGACAAATTTTAGAACAAATATTTTTGATAATGCGATAGAAACCAGATCTGCATTAAAAACAAAAAAATCTATTAAACAAAAAAATCAAAAAACAATTCAACATAATTTAAATGTTAATTTTACTTTTGATTCATTTGTAGAAGGTAAAGCTAATCAACTTGCGGCGGCGGCGGCTCGTCAGGTTGCAGATAGTCCAGGTGGTAGCTATAACCCCTTCTTTATTTATGGCGGAGTTGGCTTAGGTAAAACTCACTTAATGCACGCTATTGGCAACGAATTACTGAAACAAAAATCAGAGGCAAGAGTCGTATATCTGCATTCAGAACGTTTTGTCGCAGATATGGTTAATGCCTTGCGACACAATAAAATTGATGCCTTTAAACGCTTTTATCGCTCTTTAGACGCATTACTTATCGATGACATTCAGTTTTTTGCGGGCAAAGAGCAATCACAAGAAGAATTTTTTCATACTTTTAATACTCTATTAGAAGGCAATAAACAGGTTATTTTAACGAGTGATCGCTTTCCAAAAGATGTTGATGGTTTAGATGACCGCCTTAAATCTCGTTTTGGTTGGGGCCTAGCAATAGCCGTTGAACCGCCAGAGTTTGAAATGCGCGTGGCAATATTGATGAAAAAGGCCAGTGATTTTGATATTCTTTTGCCAGATGAAGTAGCATTTTTTATTGCTAAACACCTACGCAGCAATGTACGCGAACTAGAGGGGGCCTTGAAAAGAGTCGGAGCATTTGCACAATTTACTCAGCAAATAGTTAGTATTGAAATAGCTAAAGAGGCTTTGAAAGATTTATTAGCCTTACAACAAAAAATGATAACTTTAGAAAATATTCAAAAAACAGTCGCTAATTTTTATAAAATTAGAGTAGCAGAAATTTTATCAAAAAAACGCACTCGTAATTTAGCTAGACCAAGGCAAATTGCTATGGCAATTTCGAAGGAATTAACCACCCATAGTTTGCCAGAAATTGGTGATGCTTACGGAGGCAGAGACCATACAACGGTTCTACACGCAGTGCGTAAAGTCACACAGTTAAGAGAAACAGACTATCGCATTGATGAAGACTACAGTAGTTTGATTCGAATTATTACTACTTAATTAGAGATTCCTTAAGGACAAAAAAATGAAAATAAGTTTATCGCGTGAGAATTTATTAGCAGTTTTGCAAACAGTTGCTGGAGTGGTTGAAAAACGCCAATCCATGCCTATTTTGGGTAATATTTTATTACAAGTTAGTCAAAATATTTTAACGCTAACTGCATCAGATTTAGAAATAGAAACAAGGGCTTCAACAGCACTAGAAGATAGTAAGGGTGATTTTTCGATCACTCTACCTGCGATAAAATTAATTAGTATTATTCGTGCTATACCCGATGGACTTAGCGTAGTATTAGACTTTGAAGCAACTCATTGTAACATATCAGCTGGGCGTTCAAAATTTAAGCTCTTTACTTTACCAGCTGAGGACTTTCCTACCATTGACTTAACCCAAACAACTATGTCATTTTCTATCCCACAAAATCAACTAAAACAAATAATACATAACACAGCATTTGCTATGGCACTACAAGATGTGCGTTTTTATTTGAATGGAATGTTATTTGATATTAATCATCAAACTTTACGAGTTGTCGCAACAGACGGACATAGATTATCTACCTGCACAACAATATTAGCAACAGATGGTTTGCCAATCACTCAAGCAATTTTACCAAGAA
Organism: Hydrogenovibrio sp. UBA654; assembly: GCA_002299585.1. GTDB lineage: Bacteria > Pseudomonadota > Gammaproteobacteria > Thiomicrospirales > Thiomicrospiraceae > Hydrogenovibrio. Next base: position 4,521 of record DBOE01000052.1, read on the forward strand.
AAGGGATTTTAGAATTACAAAAGCTGCTTGGGGATAATGATAATTTATTATCATTTTCGATAGCTAAAAACTATTTAACTATTCATCTTGAAGATATTATTTTTACTTGTAAATTGGTAGATGGTCGCTTCCCTGATTTTAATCGGGTTATACCAAAAGAAAACGATCTGTTCGTACAGGTTGATAAAGATTTGTTTAAAGGGTTATTACAAAGATCGGCAATTTTATCAAATGATAAATTTAATGGCATTCGGTTAGTTTTATCTAATAATTTACTAACCGTACATGCTAAAAATGCTGATCAAGATGAATCGCATGAAGACATGGCAATTGATTATCAAGGCACGGCAATGGAAGTTGGTTTTAATGTACATTATATAATTGAAGTGCTAAATTCAATGGTTGAACAAAGCGTAATCTTAGCCATGAAAGATGTTAATAGCAGTTGCTTAATAGTAACACAAGATGATACTTGCTCATGTCAGCATGTGATAATGCCAATGAGATTGTAAAAGATAGTTTAAGATTTTAGGTGTCTAAACTTAAAAAACTCCAATTATCCCTGTTTCGCAATATCGAACAGGCTACGCTCCACTTTACTGATGGTTTAAACTTAATTATTGGTGATAATGCTGCTGGTAAAACTTCATTAATTGAAGCTATTTGGGTGCTATCTTCTGGGCGGTCTTTTCGTAGCTCTAAACCCGCCCATCTTATTAATAATCAATATCCAGAATTTACCTTGTTTGCTGAAGTAGAGCAAGCAGAGCAGAATTATAAAATCGGTCTTACCCGCTCTATCGAATCATCTTTGTGTAAAATTAATGGTGAAGTTGAAAAGTCTCAAGCACAGATGGCAGTCCATCTACCAGTGCAATTATTAACCCCAGAAAGCCATCGTTTATTAGAGGAAGGCCCTAAAATACGCCGTCAATTTATGGACTGGGGTTGCTTTTATTATGCACCAGAATTTATTAAGCTTTGGCGTATTTATCAGCGAGTTTTAAAACAACGCAACAATGCCTTAAAACAACAGCAAGCAAAATCGCAGGTACAATTATGGGATACTCAGTTGGTAGATGTGGCAGAAAAAATTGATGATATTCGCAGTAATTATATTAGTAAATTAAGTCCATTTGTTGCCCAGTTTTGTGTGGCCTTAATGCCTGAAATTAGTGAAAATTTAGACATGAACTATCGAGCTGGCTGGGCAAAAGCAGCAGAAAATTATCATAGTGTTTTAAGCCAGAATTATTATAAAGATGCTAAACTGGGACATACTCAATATGGTTGTCATAGAGCAGACATTCGATTTAAGTTCGCAGGAACTGAAGCTATGTTGAAGTTATCTCGTGGACAGCAAAAATTATTTGTCTGTGCATTATTATTGGCACAAGCTAGTTTATTTGAGCATACTTCTGGCGAGCAGGTGATTATGTTAATTGATGACTTACCCGCAGAACTAGATGGAAATCATCGGCTGACTCTGTTAAAGTTACTCGACCTATTGAAAATACAACACATTATCACCACGACTAGTGAAGATTTAATTCCGTGTATTCAAACTGACACCACTAAGATTAAAATAGAGTTAGGAAAAATTATATGAAGTTATTAGTTATTCTTGCCATGATTTTTGTTCTAGCAGGTTGTTCTCTGCAGCCTACTAAAGAAAATCAAAAAATAACGCCACTTGTGACTTTATATGACTTTCAAATTATCGATAGTGCAACAGAAAAAAAAATTAATATTGAGCAACTTGCCAAAAAATTAATAGGCGTGGATGTCATTTTCTTAGGTGAATATCATGGTAATCATGCCTCCCATTTATTACAGGCACAGCTACAAGCAGAATTGTTTAAACAAAACCCTAACCAAGTATTAACAATGGAACAATTTAACACAGATAAACAAGATGTTTTAGAGCGTTATATGGATAGTGAAATTGGTGAAAAAATATTAATTAAACAAGCAAATGCTTGGCAAAATTATAGAGCTAGTTATCGGCCATTAGTGGAGTTTGCTAAACACAATTTTTTACCAGTGTATGCAGCTAATGCTCCTGCTAATGTAGTGCGTTGCGTTGGTAGAAAGGGGCAGGTTTATTTGACTAAGTTTAAAGGCTATGAGAATCTACCAAAACAACCATTTTTGAATGATGAATTGTATGAAAAAAAGTTTATGAATTTTATGAATAAAATGTACAAAGGGGGCAGAACTGCTAAAAACTCATATTACGCCCAGTTATTAAGAGATAATAGCATGGCAGAAACTATTGTTAAAGCATTAAAAAATCATCCAAAATCGCAAACAATTCACTTAAATGGTTCTTTTCACAGCAATAACTTTTTAGGCATCGTGGCATTGTTAAAAAAACGCCAACCCAGTACAAAAATAGCCGTTATCAGCCCCGTTATAGTCGGAAAAATAACTATGCCAAGCTATACAAAAGCAGATTTAGCCAAAGGAGACTTTATCTATTTACTTTTAGAGCAGCCACTTGATTACCAGCAGGAAAAAAATCGTCAACAAGCGTTTAAAAAAATATTTAAAATGGCTAATCAAAAAAACTGCCAGTGAGATTCGGACAAGTATTAAAAATAGTGTTATTATGTCATCTAGTGTGGTTAGTTTAATTTAAACAGGAGAGAGAGAGATGTTGCGTTCACTTATTTTTGCGTTGATTTTTTTGTTTTTAGTTCCTGCGATGTCTATGTCTAATTCTAAGCCAGAGGCTGTAGATATAAATACAGCATCGGCGGAGCATATGGCAAAACATATGAAAAATATAGACCTAAAAGAAGCTAAAGATATTGTTGCCCATAGAGAAAAACATGGGCATTTTAAGTCGGTTGAAGATTTAGGCAAAATTATTGGCAGAAAGCAGGCTGAAGAAAATACAGGTCATGTTTCATTTGGTCATCGTCATGGCCATTAAAATTTAACCTTTTAAATAGTTATCTAGTTCTGCAGAGCCGCCGATATGTTTTCCATCAATAAATATTTGTGGAACTGTTTCGGTATTTGCAATTGCCCTTAGCGTTTTTGAGGTAATACCTTTGTTGCTAACAGTAATTTCTTCGTAGTTAATTTTTGCCTTGGTAAGTGCTTTTTTAGCTTTTTTACAAAAAGGGCAGTCAGGCTTAGTAAGTATCGTGGCTACAGATGGTTTTTTGGCATTAGCGTTGATATAATCTAGCATAGTATCGGCATCTGATACTTCAAATGGGTCACCTTCTACATCTGGCTCTACAAATATTTTGTCTATAACTCCGTTTTTTACTAGCATTGAGTAGCGCCATGAGCGTTTACCAAAGCCTATGTCAGACTTATCTACTAGCATACCCATTTGTTCAGTAAAATATCCATTGCCATCAGGAATCATGGTTATTTGCTCTGATTCTTGATCTTTTGCCCAAGAGTTCATAACAAAAGTATCATTTACTGAAATACAGATAATTTGATCAACTCCATGTTGTTTAAATACCTCGGCTAATTCGTTATAACGGGGCAAATGGCTAGATGAACAGGTTGGGGTAAATGCCCCAGGTAGTGAAAAAGCAATTACGGTTTTGTTTTTAAAGATATCATCGCTGTTAATGTTTACCCATTTATTATCAGCCATGGTTTGCCATGTAACACTTGGTGTGGTTTTGTTTTTTTGGGTTGGCATTTTATTTTCCTTTTTATACTATAGTGAGGTCATGTTATAACACAAAATATAATTATCAAAATTAATTATATTTATTAAGCCATAGCTTTTGACTATAAGAAAATAAGCTCAGTTTATTTGGGTACATAAAATAATATGTTCGCTTTTACGGCGTAGATGCATATAATCATACTTATTCAGAGATTCCTTAAGGAGCCACTTAATAACCGCGATTAGAATATTACTAAGAAAAAATATGCGTCATGTTTCGTTAAATGCGTCGTAATAGCTATCTATTGCGTCGAATTTTACGGAAGTTGTCGTATATTTTAGCCAGTAAAAAATAATTGGCGGTTGT
>DBOE01000052.1:8829-11593 GCA_002299585.1 Hydrogenovibrio sp. UBA654
CCAGTAAAAAATAATTGGCGGTTGTTAAGCGTCTCCTTAAATATCTCCTCGTATCATAATAAATTAATTACATTAGGCGGTTATAGAATATGCAACAAAAACAATTTAAAGATAAGTATCCAGTTTTTTATAAAGATTTTTTAAAAAATGAATGTTCTTTACAGTCAGTAGTTGAATTTTTAGATTACTTTCAAGACAAAATTGAAAGGCATGAAAGAGCTGCATTTATAGCTCGTTTTGATCATTATTCTCATACTAAAGAGGTAAATGGTGATATAAACCCTGATATTAAAAATGTGCAAAATATTATTATGTGCTTTGGTTGGGAAATTCCCTCGCCAGACCCTATTGCTGTTCGCCCGCGTTCTATAGGCATTACAGAAATGGAAGACAAATTTGTAGTTAATTTTATGGAGGCACCAAATCCAGTTGCTCAACAGACTTTAATTGACTGGGTTAATGATATTAGCTAGTTGCGGTTATGGAAGGTATAGTTTTATTAGGTTTTTAAATAATATTGAAATTCTTCAGAGTTCATTGGTTTGCCTAATTTATACCCCTGTAATATGTCACATTTTTTTTGTTGTAAAATTTTAAGGTGAATATCTTTTTCAATGCCTTCAGCAATTACTTTTAGGTTTAAGCTGTTTGCCATAGCGAGGATAGTTTTTACAAGTGCTTGACCCTCTGTGGTTTCTAAGTTTTGTATAAATGAACGGTCAATTTTAATAGTATCGATTGGAAATCTATGTAGATAAGCAAGAGAGGAATATCCAGTACCAAAATCATCTATAGATATAGAAACGCCTAAAGCTTTTAAACTTTTTAAAATACTAATACTTTGTTCTGCATCGTTCATCGCGAGGCTTTCTGTTATTTCTAAGTCAATATATTTTGCAGGCAAACTTGAGTTAGCTAAAATGGTTTGTAAATTTTTTATTAGGTTAGTGTTAGAGAATTGTCTACTTGATAGATTGATACCTATATGTAAATCTGTATAGCCTTGAATATGCCACTTTTCTGCTTCTTTTACTGCAGATTCTAATACATATAAACCAATATTCATAATTAGTTCGGTACTTTCCGCGAGGGGAATAAATACCTCTGGAGAAATCACTCCTTTTGTAGGATGATTCCACCTTACTAGAGCTTCTGCACCATAAAGTTTTAGGCTATCTGCGTAAACTTGTGGTTGGTAATATATTTCTATTTCATTATTTTCCAGTGCTTTGCGTAGGTTATTTTCTAACATTAGCTCTTTTTTAGATTCGCGATTCATGCTTGATTGGTAAAATAAAAACTTATCTCCACCTTGTTGCTTTGCTTTGCTTCTGGCAATATTGGCGTGAGCAATCAAATCACTGGCAATCTTGCCATCTAGCGCTATAACACTAATTCCCATAGAAAAAGTAATAAATAATTCTTGTTCGGTGATGTGATAACCACTAGTTAATTCATTAAATATTCTAATAATTGATAAATTTAGTTCTTGAGTATTTTTAGTATTTTTAATTAAAATTGCAAACTCATCACTGCCTAAACGAGCGACTAAATCTTTTTCTCTGGTAACTCTTTTTAGTTTGTTAGCAATAGCAAATAATAGCAGGTCGCCATTTTTTTGTCCTAAATTGTCATTTATTTTTTTAAAGCGGTCTATATCTAAAATAACAATGGCACTTAATTTATTTGTTGGTAAATTGGTTAAAAAATCTTCTAGGGTTTCATTAAAAAAAGACCTATTAGGTAATTCGGTTAAATTATCATGGTTAGTTTGGTAGTTTATTAAGCTTTCTGCTTTATTTAATCTACTAATATCTTGAGCTGAGCCTATTATTTTATAGGGATTGCTGCTACTATCTAAAATAACTTTTGCAAGTAAATAAATGTGTTTAATTTCACCATCATGATGGTTAACTCTAAAACTTATTTGAATATCTTTGCTGATTTTTAGCGAGACTTCAGAAATGGCTTTTTGTAAAACGCTCAGATCTTCGGGAAGTATATTGATAGTTAACTGTTCCATACTTATATTGGCATGATAGGGGACTGAAAACATACCAAACACTGACTTTGAGCCAGAAACTTGATCATTATTGATATCCCATTCCCAGTAACCTAGCTTAAAAAGTTTTTGCGAAAAATTTAGTTGCGCTTGTTTGTTAAGCAACTTATTTTCAGTTTCTACTGTCTTAATGGCGTATTTTATGCGTTGGGTAAGCAAAGAGAAGTTAATGGGTTTAGTTATAAAATCATTAACACCCTTTTCAAGGGCTTGCTCGATAGAGTTAACATCATCTGAGCGGGCTAGTATTATAATTGGTACTGTTTGGTTTTTTTGGTAGTTACGAATTACTTCAATGGTTGTATAACCATCTATTTTTGCTATATTAACATCTATTATGACTAGGTTTGGCTCAGTTTCCATAAATTTAGAAAAGCCTTCCCGACCATTAATAGCTTCAGTTATTGTAAAGCCATTTTGTACTAAAACTTGCTTTATATCTGCTCTAGTACCTTGGTCATCATTAATTATTAAAATTTCCATTTTAACGCTCAAATTATTTTTTTACCATTCTAACACTAGTTTATTTTATAGGCTTAATTTATTAAATAGTTAGTGTAAAGCCCAAATCCCTATTTAGAAAATTGGCATATAGCACCATCGCTTGCCCACTTCATCTATATGATTGAAGCTAAGATTTTTTGCAAACACCTAGGGAGCCTCTGAATAAGTAGGATTAGACTGAGAAAAAAGTGTCGCTAT
>DBOE01000052.1:11928-32459 GCA_002299585.1 Hydrogenovibrio sp. UBA654
CGCTATTTTTGCTGAAGTGAGGCGTAATAGCTAACTATTGTAAAAAAGGATAACGCAGAGGCTATAAACTTGGATAAGCCCCATAGGGTGGATCTTCTAGCCCATCACTGCGTCGTTATGTTTCTTGACAATGGAATAAAACCATTGCCTGTAAAACATGCCTAGAATTGATAAGCTAGAAGATCCACAGAATTTTATGATACTTAATCAGAGGCTCCCTAGCAGACAAGAGATAGCTCTATATATCCAATTTCTAAACAGGGATTTGAGTATAATACTTAATTGTCGTTTTAACTAAGGAACAATTATGAAAATTATTCTTCTGGGAGCTCCTGGAGTGGGCAAGGGTACACAGGCTAAATTTTTAACTAAACGATTTAATATTCCACAAATATCAACCGGTGATATACTTCGTTCGGCTATTAAAGCTGGTACAGATCTAGGAAAAATAGCCAAAAAATTTATGGCGGCAGGAAAATTAGTAACAGATGAAATTATTATTGGTTTAGTAAAAAAACGCATTGCAGAGGCGGATTGTAAAAATGGTTTTTTACTAGATGGTTTTCCGCGAACAGTAGCACAAGCAGATGCTTTAAAAAGTGTTAGAGTTAATATAGATGCGGTAATTGAAATAGATGTAGCAGATGATGAAATTGTACAACGCATGGCTGGAAGACGCGTTCATTTAGCTTCTGGCAGAACTTACCACTTAATTTATAATCCTCCCGAAACCACTGGCATAGATAATAAAACAGGTGAGGATTTAATTCAACGAGAAGATGATAAGGCTGATGTGGTTTTAAACCGTTTAAAAATATATCACCAACAAACAGCACCTTTAATTAACTATTATCAAGATAGCGCTAAAAAAAATCCTAGTTTAAAATATATTAGGGTTGATGGCTCGCAAGGCATTAGCTTAGTAGAAAAAGAGGTAATGGAGGGTTTGAAAATAAAATAATTTTTAGCAATGCCAGAATTTATAGAATTTAATTTAGAGATTAGGCTTAAATTCTTCGCTTTTTATTTCTGCCGACCAGTAGCTACCTTGACCGATTTTACAACCCCAATTTTTAAGTTGTAAATAGGTCTCTTTATTATTAATACCTGTGGCAATTATATTTACATCTAGGCTTTTTACCATCTGAATTAATGCTTGTATCCACTGTCTACCTTGTTGCTTTTGTAGTTGTTGCTGTAACCATGGATCATTAAAGTAGAACCCTTTAATTTTTAAGCTTGTAAGTAGGTTTAAATCAAGCTGATTTGAGCCTAAATCGGTCAGGGTTATCTGAAAATTCTGGGCAGTTAATTCCTTTAAAGCTGTAATCATATTGGCATTTAATTCTGCCATAGAAATTGATAGCATTAGTTGGTTTTTTGGTACTTTGAATTTTGTTAACCTAGCTGTTAGGTCTTCAGCTAGGTTGGTTTTTACTAAGAGTAAATCTGCTATAGGAACCACTACTACAAATTGAGAATTTAATTTTTGCCATTGGTGTAGATAAAAACAAGCAGTGTCAAATAACCAATAGTTAATGGTTTTTTTATGCTCAGAGGTTTTTAATAAACCTTTCCAGTTAGACCAACTAGAATCGTTAAAGTTATTATATTGCCAATGGGGGGTAATATTAGCACCAATTATGTTATTTGTTGCTAAGCATACCTGCGATTGTACACAGGTAAATAGTTCATTTTGTTTAATGGCTGTTATTAAATCTTTTAAAACAAGTGGTTTATCATGGTCTGTATTTTTGGCAATATTTGCATAAAAACGAAATTGTTTTTTACCTTTATGTTTTGCTACATATAAGGCCTTATCCGCATTTTTCATCAAATTAGATGCCGTATCAGCATCTTGTGGATATATACTAATTCCAATACTGGTAGAAATATGTACTTTATTACCATCTAGGTAATAAGGCAATGAAATGTTATCGATAATGCGTTTGCTAACGGTTTTAATAGCTTCAATATCATTGTCTGAATCAGTTAGTAGGATGACTAGTTCATCACCACCCAGCCTTGCTATAATGTCGTTTTCGCGGACGGAAGAAACCAGCCTAGCACAGGCATGTTGTAGTAATTCATCGCCAATATGATGACCAAAAGAATCATTAACATTTTTAAAACCATCTAAATCTAAAAAAAGCAGGGTAAAACTAGTATTAGTTTCTTTAGCTCGTGATAAAACTTGAGCAATTAAATCCTTAAAATAAGCCCTATTAGGTAGGTGAGTTAGCGTATCAAAGTGGGCTTTACGGTATAAATCCTTAGTGCGAGATTTTATTTCCGTTTCGATAAAATTAGCTATTTCTTGTTGGCGACCAGAAAATTTATTTTGTAGTTCAGTAAGAATATTGTCGGCACTTAGTTTTTTTAGTGCAATAGGAGCTAGGGGGGTGGATTTTCTGCGAGATATAATTTGCTTGCGCGTTTGTTTACTCTCTTGAGCAAGTCTAGTAACACTAAGCTCTTTTAAATCGATTAAATTATCTTTAACCATTTGCTACCCTTTTTGAAATATAATTGGTGTCAATTTTTAAACACATTTTAAGCAATTAATGCTTTAAAAGCAAAGGCAATGCCATACTTGAGGAGCCTCTGATTAAGTAGAGTTAAAAAATGAAGGTTTTAATGTAGTGTTAATAGGCAAAGAAACACAATTAACTATCAATAAAAAGGCTATTATTTTATTCCTCAAATTCCATTACTCTATATAAACGGTCTACATTTTGTTTATGTAGTTCGTTATAAGTTTTAAAATGGCTAAACTTAGTTTGGTCTATATTTAATGCGTCTAACATTTCACCACCATCATCGATTATTTTTAGTATCTCGGTTCTTAAAAAAACTAGATAGTTTTTGGTGTAGTAGGTAGTTGTTTTTAAATCTGTAACTCCGCCATGACCAGGGATTATTATTTTTGGCTGTAAGGCTTCGAGTTTATCCCAAGTTTTTATCCAGCCTTTTACATCAGTATGGTTTAGAATTGGTAGCATCCGAACATTAAAAGCTATGTCACCGGCAATAAGCAGTTTTTCTTTAGGCATCCACAATTGCACATCATCAGGGCTGTGTGATGGACCTAGATGTAATAGCTCAATTTGTTTGCCTTTTAAATCAATAGTTAGTTTATCGTTAAGCTCTATATCTGGTAGCACTATGTCTGATTTTAAAAACTTATCTTTTAGGAATTTTTTGGCACTAGCTTTGATTAGTTCTTTATCCCTTTTTAAAATTTCTGTTGTATGCTTATGAGCAATAATTGTTGCCCCCTGTTCTTTCCAATAGCTACTTCCCAGAACAGCATGACCTTGAGCATTTTCAAGGATTACATATTTAACTGGCAGCTTAGTAATTTTCTTTATTTCATTATGCAGTGTGGCTGCAACTAGGTAACTACCACCAGCATTAAAAACTAGAACAGCATCATCACCGATTACAAATGATAGATTGTTGTTATGTCCAGAATTCTGATAGTTACCTGGAGCAGGAGCACCGATAGCACTATAAACATCAGTAATTACTTTTTTTGGTAGTAGGTATAAAAATGAGTTGGAAGTTTTATCATAAATATTTACATCTAAGCCAGCTTTTTGCCAAGCAAAATAACCATCGCTATAATTTTTTACACTGGTATAACCCATCTTCATTAAGCGTTTAGCGGCTAAAGGACTGCGTTTGTTTTGACCACAGTAAACCACTATAGGAGTATCTTTCGATAAGTTTTGGTTTTTAATTCTAAATTCTAGCCAACCTCTGGGGATATTAATATTTTGATATAAACCTACCGTACCAAACCTGTTAATTTCTTCACTAGTTCTCACATCAATCAATAAGGTTTTTGGTTGTTTTTGCATTTGCTGCTGGAGTTGTTTGGTGTTGATATTAATAACTTTTGTCGTAGCTGATTCCGTAGCTGCTAATGCAAATGAATTAATATAGATAAGTATAAACAATGCGGTGGTTATTTTTTTCATGACTTAACCCTCAATTACAATAAATACTTTGTATAATTTACTCCCTTTTAATCCTTTTGTAAATATAGATAATTATATGTATTGCCAAGTTTTTCCAGCAGATTACGCTAATCAGTTAGCCAATAAAGAAAAGCATCTTCTTGAGTTAATTCCGTCAATAGTTAATTTATCGGTGTTTGAATCGGCAACTAAAAATTATCGAGCGAGGGTGGAGTTTCGTATTTGGCATGATGGTGATGAAACTGATTATATTATGTTTAACCAACAGACTAAGCAAAAGGTAAAAATTAAATCTTGCCCTATGGTTTTGGCATTAATAGACGATTTAATGTCTAAATTAATCACCGCAATCTGCCTACAAGAGGTTTTAAGAACAAAATTATTCCAAATAGATTTTTTAGCAACCTTATCTGGCGAAATATTAGTAACTTTGATTTATCGTAAACCTATTGAAGGTAATAAAAATTGGCTAGAGCAGATTGAACTTTTAAGAACAAAGTTAAAAATTAATTCGATTATTGGTAGGGCAAGAAAACAAAAAAAATGTGTGCCAAAAGACTTTGTAGAAGAAACCTTACAAGTAGATGGTAAGCAGTTTTATTATCAACAAATAGAAAATAGTTTTACCCAGCCCAATGCCGAAATAGCTCAAAAGATGCTACATTGGGCGAGAAAAGTGTCGCTAATTGGTAATAAAAAATTTGGTAAAAAAGATTTAATAGAACTTTATTGTGGAAATGGCAATTTCTCTATTGCCTTAGCAGAATTTTATAACAAAATTTTAGCCACCGAAATCTCTAAAATATCTGTTGGATCTGCACAGTACAATATCCAAAAAAACAAGATTAAAAATTTAACCGTTGTGAAAATGGCAGCAGCAGAAATATCACAAGCCATACAAGGAGAGCGGGATTTTTTTAGAATGCGTAATATTGACTTAGCCAGTTATGATTTTAAAACTATTTTTATCGACCCTCCACGAGCAGGGTTAGATAGTTTAACTCTTAGTATCGTCATTAATTTTGAGCGTATTATATATATATCTTGTAGTCCTGAAAGCTTAGCCAGAGATTTAACAGTTATCGAAAAAACCCATAAATTAGTAGAGTCAGCTCTATTTGATCAGTTTCCTTATACAGACCATCTTGAGGCAGGGGTGTTTTTAATTAAGGATCCTCTGATTAAATTAGACTGATAAAAAAGGCAGAATTATTCTTACCTTTGGTGTAAAATTAAGGGGAAAATTTTCCATAGGAGATTAGCCATGATAAACTTTTTGCTATCTGTTCGAGCCTTAATAAACAGTGTAACCTATCGTTTTATATTGAAACCAGTTATTTTTTTGTGGAAGCCTGAAATTGCTCATAATAAACTTAAGGCATTTGGCAAAATAATGAGTGCCAATAGTTTTGGTAGGTCGGTTTTAAAGTTTTTATTCTATTACCAGCATAAAAGTTTACATACGGTGGTTGATGGTATTAGTTATTCTAATCCAATTGGCTTGTCAGCAGGTTTTGATAAAGATGGAGAGTTGACTGATGCTTACCCTGCAATGGGTTTTGGCTTTGCAGAGCTAGGATCTTTTACAGGAGAAATTTGTCCTGGAAACCCTGGGGTTGGGCGTAGATTATTTAGAATGCCCAAGTCCAAATCAATCTTGGTATGGTATGGTTTAAATAATCAAGGTGCAATAGCGATATCGAAAAGTCTTAAAGATAAAAAATTTACAATTCCAATTGGGGTGAGTGCCGCAAAATCTAATCTAACAGCTAAGTTTGTATTAGCAAATTCAATCGCTGATTATCTAAAAACTTTACAAGCATTTACTGGTATTGGCGATTATTTTACGATTAATATTAGTTGCCCTAACACCCAAGATAGTGAGCCGTTTATAGATAAAAATAATCTAGATGCTTTATTGTCCGCAATTAGCAAGGTTAGAGAGAAAAATCGTCCAATTTACATAAAGCTAGCGGCAGATTTATCTGAAGCAGAAATTGATATTATTGTGGACGCTTGTTTGGAGCATAAAATGGACGGGGTAGTTTTAACTAATCTAGCTAAGCCTGAATTTAATCAAGAATATATAAAAGAAGAGCTAACTTTTCATAAAGGGGCAATGAGTGGTTTGCCTTTACAGCGAATAGCCACTAATGTGGTGCGTCATGTTTATCGTCGTAGCCAGGGAAAGCTCACTATTATTGGGGTAGGTGGGGTTTTTAATGCCGATGATGCTTATGAAAAAATAACTTCTGGGGCAAATTTAGTAGAGCTGATTACAGGGATGATTTTTGATGGACCGCAGGTTATAGGTGAAATTAATAGAGGTTTAGTTGAGCTATTGAAAAAAGATGGCTTTAATTCGATAGAGCAGGCAGTTGGGTCGAGAAATCCTTTATTTTAGTTATTAATCAGAGGCTCCCTAAAGAAATAGTTTTTAGATAAAATATGTTTTGTGTTAGATTATTTAATTTTAAGTGTTTTTTTAAGTAGGGTTAGTATGAAAATTTTAGTTACTGGAGGATCTGGTTATATTGGTTCCCATACCTGCATTGCGTTAGTTAATGCAGGTTATGAATTGGTGGTATTAGATAATTTATCTAATTCTTCTTTAGAAGCTTTGAGGCGAGTTGAGAAGATTTTAGGGGTTAGTATTATATTTATTGAAGGTGATGTTCGTGACCGTCAGTTATTACATTCAGTTTTTTATAATAATGATATTTATGCGGTATTACATTTCGCAGGGTTGAAAGCGGTTGCGGAATCAGTTAAAAACCCTTTGCTGTATTATTACAATAATGTAATCGGCTCTATTTCTTTATTTGAAGTAATGGCTGAGTTTGGTTGTAAAAACTTGGTATTTAGTTCATCTGCAACTGTGTATGGTGATCCTGCTAGTGTTCCTATTAGCGAAGACTTTCCCTTAAATACTACTAATCCTTACGGTACTTCTAAATTAATGGTAGAGAATATTCTACGAGACTTGCATGTGAGTGACCCTACTTGGTCTATTGCTTTATTACGTTATTTTAATCCTGTTGGAGCACATAGTTCTGGGTTAATAGGGGAAGACCCGAATGGTACCCCAAATAATTTGATGCCATTTGTGTCACAAGTAGCGGTAGGAGTGCGTGATAAATTAAGTATTTTTGGGAGTGATTATGATACCCCTGATGGTACAGGGGTTCGTGATTATATTCATGTGGTAGATTTGGCTGAGGGGCATGTGAAAGCCCTAAATAAATTACAAAAAAATCCTATCTTAATAACTCTCAACCTAGGTACTGGTCAAGGATATTCAGTTTTAGATATGGTAAAAGCCTTTGAAAGTGCTTCTAGAAAAAAAGTACCTTATGAAATAATGCCAAGACGCCTTGGAGATGTTGCACAATGTTATGCTGATCCTACTTATGCACAGCAGATTTTAGGTTGGAAGGCAAAATTAGGTATTGAAATAATGTGTGAAGACATTTGGCGTTGGCAGTCTTTGAATCCTAATGGCTATTAATCTAGCTAAAAAATATTTACAACAATATAGATTTGATACTGATTTTTTAGATAGGGTACCTTCAACCAGCCAATTTTTAAAAGATAAATTAAAAAGTGAAAATAAACCAGATCTGAGACTTTTTTGTAATGCTTTAGAGCAATCTGCAGGGTATGGACAAAGGCAAAGATCTTGGTTTTCTAGTGAGCAATCATTAAAGTTTTCGTTGGCATTTAGTGTGGCAAATGATTTAAAAAAACTATTTCCAGCTAGTTTGCATCTGGCTTTGCTGTTACGAGAAATTTTGTCTTTCTTTCATGCGGAGCAATTAAAAGTTAAGTGGCCTAATGATATATATTCTGCAAAAGGTAAAGTTTGCGGTATTTTAACTGAAGTTGTTAATATACCTAGTTGTTCGGTTAGCTATGTGGTAATTGGCATAGGTATTAATGTGGGTGAAGCTCCTATAAATAATGATTTTAAAGCCGATGTAGTTGTTGGTTTAGATATTAATAATTTACTGGAACTACTTTTACCAAAAATAACTCAGATATTTAATTGTGGTGAAAAGGATAATCTAAACTTACTTGCTCAATGGCACAAGGTTGATTTTTTTACAAAAGATTGCCCTGTTATTATTAGTGATGGTAAAGTAGACGCTCTAGGGGTTTACAAAGGTTTGTCTAATAATTATATGCCAAGAGTTCAAATAGATAATCAAATTGTGGAATATAAATCGGCAAATATTTCTCTTACAAAGGTTTTGGATAAATGAATGTTATTTTTGTGGAGGTAGGTAATAGCCGAACTAAAATTGCTTATTTAGAAAATGATAATTATGATTTTATTAGTGCAACATTTAATGATCAGCTTGATGATGATTTTTTTTCTGAGCTATCATCTTTTAACTTAAACCCAGCTAAAATTTATTTTGCTTCGGTTACCTCTTCTGGCTTAAATAGTATTTTATTGAGTTTGCTGACAGAATATTTTGACATAATTCCTGTAGTGTTAACTACCCAAAAACAATGTTGTGGAGTTGTTAATGGCTATCAGGACTTTGCTAAGCTAGGGGTTGATCGTTGGTTGTCTATTTTGGTAGCAACAGATATAGCTGATAAAGCTATTATAATAAGTGCTGGTACCGCTATAACTGTAGATTTAGTTATTGATAGAGTCCATAAAGGAGGATTTATTGTTCCAGGTTTACATCTAATGCGTAAAATGGTTGTTGAAGATTTAGATTTAGTTAATTTTGAACAAATAACTGACCATGTAGAAAATAGTTTACTACCAAATACAACTAGAGATGCTGTGTTAGGAGGTACTCTTTACATGGTAGCCGCTTTTTTAAATACAGTTATAGAAGATTTTAAGTTGGAAGAAGTTAGCGATTTAAAAATAATAGCCTCTGGAGGGGATTTTGCAAAAATACGGCCTTTACTTAGCTATGAGGTTGAGGAAATTACTGATTTAGTTATTCAGGGCATGATAAAAGTATTTAAAAGTTAGGTTTTTTTAGTTATTCAGAAGACCCCTTAAATTTTTATGACTTTTTAAGGTCTATTTAGGTGTAATATTTTTTTAAGACAGTATCTTAAGGTTATTTTTATGCAATATTTTTATGCCATTTTATTTTTATTAGCTTCTGTTACGGTCTTGGCAGAGCAAGATCATTCCACGCACCTGCCTTCTAAGGCACAGCCTCTTGAACTAGGGGCAGACTCTAGTAATGAAATATTTAAATTCATTTGCCCTATGCACCCACAAATTATTCGTGATCATCAAGGAATCTGCCCTATTTGTGGTATGGACTTGGTTAAAAAAAAGTTTGATATCTCTGCACAATCACCAGTTATTGGGGTTAATAAAATTGGTGCAGATGGTTTAAAACAAGGCTTAGCAATTAGAACAACTAGAGTGCAAAAAACCACCTTATGGCAGTATATTCCAACTTTTGGTAAGGTTGTTCCTAATAAAAATAATGTAGTACACATTCATACTAGGTCTATTGGCTGGTTAAGTGATTTGGGAGTGGTTAGTGAGGGGGATTATATTAATAAGGGAGAGCTATTATATCGCTTATATTCCCCAGAGATAGTCTCGGCACAGCAAGACTTATTATTAGCATTGCAAAATATAAAACGCCAGGGGAACAAAGCCCAGCCATTGTTGAATTCGGCTAGAAATAGGTTAAAATTATTAAATCTGTCTGATGTGGTTATTAAGCTCATTGAGAAGGGCAAAAAAGTAATCAATGATGTGCCTTTTTACGCTCCACAAAGTGGCGTGGCAGTAGAATTAATTGTACAAAACGGCATGTTTGTTAATAGAAATATCCAGTTAATGAAGCTAGAAAATTATAGTTCAGTTTGGGTGGAAGCTGAGGTACTACCCTTGCAACAGCAGTGGGTAAAAAAGAATTTAAGTGTTAATATTGAAACTGATGCTGTGCCAAACCATCGTTGGGAAAGTAGCATTGAATATATCTATCCGATAATTGATAGCAAAACCCAAGCCTTAAAAATTAGGCTACCGTTAGCTAATCAAGATAGTTTGTTAAAACCTAATATGCTAGTTAATGTAGAAATTTATGGTGGTCCTAAGCATGAAGTTTTAGCAATTCCGCAAGAAGCAATTATTGATGATGGTCAACAAAAACGGGTAGTTGTACAACAAGCAGATGGTAAGTTTAGTGTACAAAAGGTTGTTACTGGCATGGTTAGTCGAGATATTGTTGAGATTTATAGTGGTTTAAATGAAAATGATAAAATTGTTATTTCTGGGCAATTTTTAATTGATTCAGAAAGCCAAATTCAGTCTAACTTGCGTCGTTTATTAACGACTCCCTCTCATTAATAGGGGGGATATGATTAATAAAATTATAGAAATATCTATTAAAAATAGGCTGTTAGTTTTACTGCTAAGTCTTGCTATGGGTGTTTGGGGCTGGCAGTCATTTAACAAAATATCTTTAGATGCTATTCCTGATTTATCTGATGTACAGGTTATTATTAAAACTTCTTTTGCTGGGCAAACACCACAGGTAATAGAAGATCAAGTTACTTATCCAATTGCTAGTTTAATGATGTCAGTGCCGAAGTCTAAATCGGTTCGAGCCTATTCTTTTTTTGGTGATTCTTATGTGTATGTGCTGTTTGAAGATGGAACAAATCCCTATTGGGCAAGAACTAGGGTTTTAGAATATTTAAACCAAGTAAAAGCTGATTTACCCGCTGGTGTACAACCAAGTTTAGGACCCGATGCTTCGGGAGTAGGCTGGGTTTATCAGTATGCCTTGGTTGATAGGACTAATAGCCATGATTTAGCACAATTACGCAGTTTACAAGATTGGTTTTTAAAGTTTGAATTACAATCCGTGGCAGGGGTAGCAGAAGTTGCTCCGGTTGGTGGTATGCTGAAACAATATCAGGTAATTATTGACCCAAATAAACTAAGATTTTATGGGCTTAGTTTATCAACCGTGCAAGCGGCTATTAAAAAAAGCACTGCCGCTATTGGGGCATCGGTTATTGAGCAGGCAGAAGCTGAATATATGGTAGCTTTAAAAGGTTATGTTACTAAGCTAGATGATTTAAAGCAGTCATTTGTTGGTTTGTCATCGGTTAATAATACCCCTGTTTTATTAGCAGATATTGCGAAGGTACAGCTAGGAGCAAAATCTCGCCGAGGCATTGCAGAGCTTAATGGTGAGGGAGAGGTAGTTGGTGGCATAGTTATTATGCGAGCAGGAGAAAATGCCCAGCAGGTTATTAAAGAGGTTAAAAATCGTTTAGCACAAATAAAGTCAGGCTTACCAAAAGGTGTTGAAATAGTTGAAGTTTATGATAGGTCTGCTCTTATTGAACGCAGTGTGCAAACTCTAACGGACAAGTTATTGGAAGAGATGCTAGTAGTGGCATTTATTTCATTATTATTTTTAATGCATTTTCGCTCAGCAATGGTGGCAATTATATCTTTACCCTTAGGTATTTTAGGGGCATTTATCATTTTAGAAAATATGGGGGTATCGGCGAATATCATGAGTTTGGGAGGTATAGCAATTGCCATAGGAACCATGGTTGATGCTGCTATTGTAATGATTGAAAATGCTCATAAACACCTTGAAGCCTATAAAGAAAAACATGGTAAAAATGCCGAGGGGGGGTGGCATTGGCAGGTTATTATGGATTCTGCCAAGCAGGTTGGCTTGCCGTTATTTTTATCTTTATTAATTATTGCGATTAGCTTTGTACCTATTTTTGCCTTGCAAGAACAAGCAGGGCGTTTATTTACCTCACTAGCCTTAACTAAAACTCTAGTGATGGCAGTAGCTGCTGGTTTAGCGATTAGCCTAGTGCCGGTATTAATTGGTTATTTTGTGCGAGGTAATTTGCCATCGGAAACTAAAAACCCGATTAATAAAGGGCTGATTTGGTTATATAAACCTATATTAGCGTTTTTATTAAAATGGCCAAAAACGGTGATTGTAGTTGCGGTATTGACCATGTTTAGTGTTATTTATCCTTGGCAAAATTTAGGCTCGCAATTTATGCCAGAGTTTGAAGAAGGTGATTTGCTCTATATGCCGACTACTTTGCCAGGATTATCAATCGGTAATGCTCAAGCACTGTTGCAACAGAGCAATGCCTTGATTAAATCTTTTCCTGAAGTTAAAACCGTGTTTGGTAAAATTGGGCGGGCAGACACTGCCACCGACCCTGCCCCATTAACGATGATTGAAACCACGATTCAATTAAAAGATAAATCACAATGGCGTGCAGGCATGACCTTAGATAAATTAATTGTGGAGTTAAATGAAAAGGTTAATTTCCCTGGTTTAACCAATGCATGGGTACAACCGATAAAAACTAGAATTGACATGCTATCAACTGGTATAAAAACTCCAATAGGTATTAAAATTTCTGGTGATGATCTAAAAATAATTGCAAAAATTGGCGAAGATGTAGAGCGAGTAATAACGGTCTTAGATGGCACGCTATCTGCCTATGCTGATCGAGTGGGAGGGGGTAGATATATTGATATAGTACCTAATCGCAAGCAAATGGCTTTATATGGGTTAAAAATGCAGGAACTTGCTGATATTTTAGCCGTAGCGGTTGGCGGTAGAGTTTTGCAAACCACTCTTGAGGGTCGGCAAAGATATACTATGAATTTGCGTTATCCACAACAATGGCGAAACTCGGTAGAAAAGTTACAAACTCTGCCAATTATTACCATAGATGGAAATCAATTACAGCTAGGTATGGTGGCTGAGGTGATTATTAAACTAGGTCCAACGATGATTAAATCAGAAAATGCTCGTTTAAATGGCTGGGTATTTGTTGATTTAAAAGCAGATGTTGATTTAGCAAGTTTTGTAGAAAAAGCACAACAAATAGTTGCCGATAAAGTTAGTTTACCAGCAGGTTATAGTTTGCAATGGACAGGTCAGTATCAGTATCTAATTAAAGCCCAGCAAACCTTACAACAAATTGTGCCGATGACTATTTTAATTATTTTTATCCTGTTATATATTATTTTTAAAAATGTAGTCGAAGCCCTAATGATTTTATTAGTAGTGCCTTTTGCCCTCTTAGGCTCGGTATGGTTTGTTTGGTGGTTAGGTTATGATTATTCAGTAGCTGTGGCAGTGGGCATGATAGCTTTAGCGGGGGTGGTAGCAGAGTTTGGGGTAATAATGCTAATGTATATTAATGAAGCAATTAAAACCGCCCAACAACAAAACCAACTAAATAATCAGCAACAATTATTAACGGCTATTATGCAAGGAGCGGTGCAAAGAGTTCGCCCCAAAGCCATGACCGTACTAATGATTGTATTTGGTTTAATGCCAATAATGTATGGTTCAGGCACAGGTTCAGAAGTAATGCAACGCATCGCTGCCCCAATGATTGGCGGAATGATTTCAGCACCTATTGTGTCGATGGTATTAATACCTGTTTTGATGTATTTATTAATGAGTAGAAGGTTGTTTAATAAAATTTCTTTTGAGGAGGCTAAAAATGTCTAGATTATTTTGGTTATTATTTATATCATTATTTTTTATTTTCAAGCAAGCAGTGGCAACAGAATTAAAACAACACCCCAAAGAATTACAAAAGTTATTTATTGCGGCACTAGAAAATAGCCCAAGACTACAAATAGCAAAGGCAAATTTAGCTTATGTTGGAGGTCAGCAACAACTAACTAATTCATATAAAAAAGTGGATGTTCGATTAAAGTCAGAGCTAAGTTATGCGGCTATGAAAAATCAACAATTTCCACGAACCGCTAATCAACTGGTTGGCACTTATCCCTTGTATCAACCAGATATAAATAATCTAGCTGAGGCAGAAAGTTTTGCATTAAAAGCGGCTAAATTACAGCTAGAAAGTGAACGACAGCTGTTATTTTTTGAAATATCCAAAGATTATTTTCAATATCATCAGCAACTAGCACAGATAAAGTTTTTAGAACAAGAGCGCCGTTTAATTAAAAATCTTTTAACCCTGTTTAAGCAACGCCTTGAATTAGGAGAAAAAAAATTTAATTTAATTGCTACAATGCAAGCAGAACTAGACGCCAACCAAACAAGTTTACTATTCGCTTTAGAAAAAAAATGGGCTTTGCAAATAAAATTAGAAGAGTTAGTTGGCAAAAAAGTATTAATCCAAGGCTTAGCCACCCCCCCCCTACCGACGAAGGTTAATTTACAAAATATGGATGTTACTCAGCACCCTAAATTACAACGGCTTATGATGTTAGAAAAATCAGCAACTAAAAAAATAAATTATCAGCAAACCAAGGATAGTCTTAAGTTAGATGCTTTTATGGCAGGGGTTTATAATGACTCAAATGGTAATTTTTATGATGACATGCAAGGCATTAGGGGGGGGGTTAAGCTAGAAATCCCTTTGTATATAGGAGGCAGAACCAGTGCTAACATTGCTAAAGCCAGAGCTAATAAAAATATAGCTAATGCAAAATATCAAGCATTAAAACTTAAATTAATTGCGGATTCAAAAACCGCACATCTAACGTATAACTCCAGTTTAGCAATGATAGTAACCATAAAATCTTCAATAATTTATTATAAACAATCTATACAAGCTGTCGAACACAGCATAATCTCAGGATCTCAAGATGGTCTAGATTTAATAAAAGCCGAAAGATTATTAAATAAAGCTAAAGAAGAAATGAATATAACTAGAATTAAAGCCTGGCTAAATTGGTATAAGTTTATTTGGAGTACAGGTAGATTATAAAATATTAATGTTTAAAAAAACTGCACAGTTTTACTATAAAATGTATCTTAGTAGTTTGTTGTGCCATCAAAAGCCAAATTAAAATTGGATAAAGGTAAAAAGTATGTGTGGAATAGTTGGAGGAGTGGCTGAAAGAAATGTAGTGCCTATCTTATTAGAAGGGTTGAGAAGGCTAGAATATAGAGGCTATGACTCTTCAGGCATCGCAGTATTAACCACAAAATCTACTATTGATAGAGTGCGTTCACTAGGTAAGATAAAAAATCTAGAAGAAAAAATGACAGATAGCCCCCCTGCTGGTAAGGTTGGTATTGCCCATACTCGTTGGGCAACGCATGGCGTGCCAGCTGAAAACAATGCCCACCCACATATTTGTAATAATAAAGTAGCCATTGTTCATAATGGTATTATCGAAAACTATCAGCAATTAAAAGAGCAACAACTAAAACAAGGTTTTAAATTTACCTCCGAAACCGATACCGAAGTAGTAGCCCATTCGATATTTACAGAATTAGAAAAAAGTAATGATTTATTAAAGGCTGTGCAAGTAACTATAAGCCAGCTAGAGGGGGCATATGCTCTGGGAGTAATCGCCGCCAATAATTCTGAAGAGCTAATTACAGCTAGAAAAGGTAGCCCATTAGTAATAGGTATCGGCATCGGTGAATATTTTATAGCCTCTGATGTTTCTGCCTTACTACCAGTTACTCAAAAGTTTATGTTTTTAGAAGATGGTGATATAGCTAAAATCACCTGTGATAGCGTATTAATTTTAGATGAAAAAGGTCAAGAAGTTAGTCGTGAAATAAAAACCTCTAATCTCTCAATAAGTTCTGTTGGGCTAGGTAACTATCGACACTATATGCAAAAAGAAATTTTCGAGCAACCACAAGCCGTCAGAGATACTCTAGAGGGAAGAATTGCTGGTAATAAAATTTTTGTTTCAGCCTTTGGTAACCAAGCTGAGGAAATATTTAAAACCATTACACAGGTGCAAATTATTGCCTGTGGAACCAGTTATCATGCAGGGTTAGTTGCCAAATATTGGCTGGAAGATATTTTACAATTGGCTTGCCAAGTAGAAGTAGCCAGCGAATATCGCTATCGAAATCCAGTTATTCAAGATAATACTTTGTTTATAACCATTAGCCAATCAGGTGAAACCGCAGATACTCTAGCAGCATTAAAACAAGTTAAGCAATCAAAAAATAATAAAAATATACCAACCCTCTCAATTTGTAATGTTGCAGAATCTAGTTTAACTAGAGAGTCAGACCTAATATTTTTAACCCATGCTGGGCCAGAAATAGGCGTAGCATCAACCAAAGCCTTTACTACCCAACTAGTATCACTAGCTTTACTAACTACTGTACTAGGTAAAGTACAAAATAGAATTACTCAACAACAAGAGCAAAAAATAGTTGCAGGACTACAAAAACTACCTAATCTAATTCAGAATGCACTTGACCATGAAGATGCCATAAAAGAAATGGCAAAAGACTTTGCGGATAAGCATAATGCTCTATTTTTAGGTAGAGGAACCATGTATCCAATCGCGATGGAAGGAGCATTAAAGTTAAAAGAAATAAGCTATATCCACGCTGAAGCCTACCCAGCAGGAGAGCTAAAACATGGACCCCTAGCGTTAATTGACGAAGACATTCCAGTAATCGCAATTGCCCCACTAGATGATACCTTAGAAAAATTAAAGGCAAATCTGCAAGAAGTAAATGCCAGAGGTAGTAAAATGATAGTGTTTGAAGATGAATGCTCAGATATAAGTTCCGAAAAAAACTTTAAAGTAATCAAGGTCACCACTAATGTGGGCAGAATAACTGCCCCTATTACATTCAATATTCCATTGCAACTATTAAGTTATCATGTAGCATTAATCAAAGGCACCGATGTAGACCAGCCAAGAAACTTAGCGAAGTCGGTTACTGTAGAGTAGGTATCTCTTGCCTTTAAAAAACCAGTATTAAGACACAATACTGTCTAAAACTATAAAATAATAAACAAATAAGCTATAATAGTATCCATTATAACTGGAAATCAATATGGAACATTTAGCGTTTTTAACAGAAAAAGATGTACAAATTAATCTTGCACACTACTTACAAAACCTGCGCAAAAAATCTAAGTTGTCTCGCCATGTTATGGCAGAAAAAAGTACCGTCCCGGCATCAACGATTAAGAGGTTTGAAACAACAGGGCAAATCTCCCTTCGCCAATTTCTTTTATTGTGGCAATCACTTGAAGACCTTAATAAAGTCAATGAATTAACTAAGGTGAGTAATGATTTGCATCCTAAAACAATAGATGAGGTATTAAATGATGCCCTTAACTAATTCAATATTAACGCCTAAAATTAATGTATTTCGAGAATTATCTAAGGGTAAAAAAATACAGGTAGGCGTATTAGCACAAAATAAGCAGAGTGTTTATTTTCAGTACGATAATACTTACCTAAGTTCACAGCAAAACTTATCACCTTTTAAATTAAAATTTACAAATGAGCTACAGCTTGCTCCAAAAACGCCACACAATAAACAGCACGGCGTATTTGCAGATTCACTGCCAGATGGTTGGGGGCTACTGCTTCAAAACAGAGAGTTCAAAAAAAAAGGACGACATTCCAGTGAGATAACCGCAATGGACAGATTGTCTTTAGTAGGAAATACAGGAATGGGAGCTTTAAGCTATGAGCCTGCTTACAGTAAACAAGACGAAATCAATCAAAACTTTGAATTATCTGCACTTGGGTTAGAAGCACAAGCCGTCTTTAATGGGCAAACAGAAGAAGTTATGCAAGCCTTAATTGCCGCAGGTAGTTCTGGTGGAGCTAGACCCAAAGCACAGCTTTATTTTGCTCCTAACGATTTTTCAAAATGTCGCACAAATCCTATAAAAGGAGACCAAGCTTGGCTGGTTAAATTTACCTCTGCAAACCTACCTTTAAAACATGAGGAAGGGCTTTGTGAAGCGGTATATTTAACCATGGCAAGGTGTGCCAAAATAGATACAGCAGACTGGCAACTAATTTCAGCCCCCAAAGAATCAGGAGCATCGCACTGGCTTGCCTTAAATCGTTTTGATAGGCAGTTAAGCCCCAAAGGACAGCTAACTAAAATTCACATGCATAGTGCAGCAGGCTTGCTTGATGCAGATTTTAGAATGCCCTCTCTTGATTATCAAGAGCTAATCAAGGCTTCACGAGTGCTATGTAAGTCTCCCCAAGCAGGGCAAATACAGTTCGCACGGGCTATTTTTAACCTACTAAGTTGTAACCAAGACGACCACGCAAAGAACTGGGCTTTTTTACAAAACGATAACGGAAGTTGGAAGCCATCCCCTTTCTACGATATAACCTACAGCCCAACCGCATTTAACGAACATAGTACCGCTTTCATAGGTTATGGAAAAGAACCACCCCTTAAAATCATTCAACAACTTGCCACCGATGCAAGTTTTTCAAGCTGGCAAGAAGCTAAAGAAGTGATTGAAAAAGTTAGCGATGCGATTAGCCAGTTCACATCCGTAGCAAAATCACAGGGAGTGCAAAAAAACACTATTAATCAAATACAAAAACAGCTTAATAAAACTTGGAAAGATAACTCACAAATTTTTTAAATTAAGATTTATTTAGTGACAAGAATCACAAAAACAATACAGCGATAAGCTATAAGCTATAATTTCTCCATGTTTTACATACAAAAGGTTTTGTAGCAAGTGAAGAGGCAAGAAAACAAACTAATATTAGTCACCGGCGGGGCAGGCTTCATAGGATCAGCAGTTATTCGTCAGCTAATTAACCACACAAGCTATAAAGTAGTTAATGTAGATAAACTAACCTATGCTGGTAATTTAGAATCATTATTATCCGTAGCAAATAATGAAAGATACTATTTTGAACAAGTTGATATTTGTGATGCAAACAGCCTTAAAAAAGTTTTTGCAACCTATCAGCCCGATATAGTGATGCACCTAGCCGCGGAATCTCATGTGGATAGATCAATTGATGGGCCAAGCGAATTTATTCAAACCAATATTGTTGGAACCTACACTTTACTAGAGCAAGCAAGGCAATACTGGAATACGCTAACGACAGAAAAAAAGTTAAACTTTAGGTTTCATCATATTTCAACCGACGAAGTATATGGCGACCTAGCGCATCCTGATGAAGATGATAATGCAAAAGATTCACTCTTTACCGAAACAACAAGTTATGAACCAAGCTCGCCCTATTCTGCATCTAAAGCCAGTTCAGACCATTTAGTAAGAGCTTGGCAAAGAACTTATGATTTTCCAACAATAATAACTAACTGTTCTAATAATTACGGAGCCTACCATTTTCCAGAAAAACTAATACCACTAGTGATTTTAAACGCACTAGAAGGCAAAGAGCTACCTATATACGGCAAAGGCAACCAAATAAGAGACTGGTTGTTTGTAGAAGACCACGCAAGAGCATTAATTTTGGTTGCCACGCAAGGAAAAATAGGTGAAACTTACAACATAGGCGGACATAACGAAAAGCAAAATATAGAAGTCGTAAAAATTATCTGTAATATATTAGATGAAATAAGACCAAAATCTACAAAATATGCAGAACAAATTACCTATGTTAAAGATCGACCAGGTCACGACATGCGCTATGCAATAGATGCTACAAAAATCCAACAAAAACTAGGTTGGACACCACAAGAAACCTTTGAAACAGGCATTAAAAAAACCGTACAATGGTACCTAGACAACCAACAGTGGTGCAAAAATGTACAAGATGGCAGCTATCAAATAGAAAAATTGGGGAGCAATAAATGAAAATAGCCGTAGTAGGAACAGGATATGTTGGTTTATCTTTGGCAATGTTGTTAGCACAACAGCATGAAGTAATCGCTTTGGACATAGTTCCTGAAAAAATAGATTTATTAAATAACAAAAAATCACCCATTGTTGATGCTGATATAATGGATTTTTTAGAAAATAAAACCTTAAACTTTATTGCAACTTTAGATAAAAACCAAGCCTATTCTAATGCCGATTTTATAATAGTAGCGACCCCAACAGATTACGATACCGAAACAAACACCTTTAATACCAGCTCAGTAGAAGCGGTTATTAAAGACGCATTAAAAATAAACCCTAATTCAACTATTGTTATTAAATCGACTATTCCAGTTGGCTATACACAAAAAATAAAAGAAAAATTTGGTTATGAAAATATAATCTTCTCTCCAGAGTTCCTAAGAGAAGGCAGTGCTTTATATGACAACCTGCACCCATCAAGAATAATAGTCGGTGAAAGCACCAAAAAAGCCAAAGAGTTCGCCAATATTCTTGTAGAAGGAGCATTAAAAGAAAATATATCTGTACTCTTTACAGACTCTACCGAAGCTGAAGCAATAAAATTATTTTCAAACACCTATTTAGCCATGCGAGTATCTTACTTTAATGAGCTAGATAGCTACTGTGAAACACATGGTTTAAGCAGTAAACAAGTAATTGAAGGGGTAGGGCTAGACCCTAGAATAGGTAGCCACTACAACAACCCTAGTTTCGGTTACGGCGGTTACTGCCTACCAAAAGATACTAGGCAGCTACTCGCCAATTATAGCGAAGTACCACAAAATTTAATTCAAGCAATAGTACAGTCAAACTCCACCAGAAAAGACTTTATTGCTGATCAAATCATAAAAAACAACCCCAAAACAGTGGGCGTTTATCGCCTAGTAATGAAGCAAGGTTCAGACAACTTTAGAGCCAGTGCAATTCAAGGCATAATGAAACGAATAA
>DBOE01000015.1 GCA_002299585.1 Hydrogenovibrio sp. UBA654
TTCGACCTTCGCTTATCGTGGCTGCCTTATGAGCTATTACATTTAAAGCCGGTTCAGCAATGGTTGCACCAAAACCTATCCCAAAAGAAAAAATTAAAATCCATATAACTGAGCCAGATTTAGCAAATTGCGAAGCTAAGGTTTCTCCTGCTGGGAAAATACCTCTATCAAGCCCATGCAAAAAAACGGCTAATCCAACCCCTACTATTATCATACCAATCGTAGTAGTAAGCCAATCATCAGGAATAGTTTGTAAAATAACTAATTGGAAAAATAAAATCACTAAAACTACTGGAGCTAAATCTCTAAAAGATTCTTTCAATGCTCCCATTAGGGATTTAAAAAAATGTTTGTAAATCATTTATTTTCCTTGAAAATAATTTTAATTT
Source organism: Hydrogenovibrio sp. UBA654 (assembly GCA_002299585.1). Taxonomy (GTDB): domain Bacteria; phylum Pseudomonadota; class Gammaproteobacteria; order Thiomicrospirales; family Thiomicrospiraceae; genus Hydrogenovibrio. The sequence goes on from DBOE01000015.1 coordinate 390, forward strand.
ACTGATTGTACATAAAAACTAATAATCATTGCTTATAATAACCATAAAATATGACAGCCAAGAGAAGCTTATGAACGAAAATGTACCTCATCTACAAACTTCATTATCAGGACCCTTACACGAACTAGAATTTAAATTTCTAGCCAATCAAGGCAAAATAGAATCTTGGTTTCGTAAACAATTTAAACATACTCCTGCCCCATTTTATGCCTCAGTTGATTTAAGAAACGCTGGCTATAAACTAGCTCCAGTAGATACAAATCTCTTCCCTGCTGGGTTTAATAACCTACACCTAGATTTAAAACCTTTAGCTGTGCAAGCCGCTCAAAGTGCAGTAACCCAAGCCTGCCCTATTGCTGATGGAGTGTTAATTATCCCTGAAAGCCATACTAGAAACACTTTCTACCTAGAAAGCCTATTTAGACTACAAGAAATAGTGACCCTAGCAGGATATGAAGTGCAAATAGCTAGCCTAAGCCCAAAAATCACTAAAGAAACCAATATTGAATTACCTTCAGGGGAAACTCTAACCCTAAAACCTCTACAAAGAAAAGACAATCGAGTTGGAGTAGATAACTTCTTCCCTTGTGCTATTTTATTAAATAATGACTTATCATCCGGCAGACCAGAAATATTAGAAAACATAGAACAGGTTTTATTACCACCACTAGAACTTGGTTGGGTCAGTCGCTATAAAACTCACCACTTTACTCACTATCACAAACTAGCTGAAGAATTTGCCGAAATAATAGATATAGACCCTTGGCTAATAAGCCCTCTATCACGCCAATGCGGGCCAATAAATTATAAAGAACGCACTGGCTTAGACAATCTATCAGAAACCGTACAAGAAGTTTTAGATACCACCAAAAAATATTACGAAACTCACAATATCTCCTGCAAACCTTTTGTAATAGTTAAATCAGACAGTGGCACTTACGGCATGGCAATAGTATCAGTTAATACTGCTGAAGATATATTAAACCTCAACAATAAACAACGCAAAAAAATGTCTTCTGCTAAAGAGGGCTTAGTCGCAGAAAAGATGATAGTACAAGAAGGGGTTTATACTCACGAAAACTGGGAAGATGCTGTTGCTGAGCCTGTAATTTACATGATTCATAATCAAGTAGTAGGAGGTTTTTATCGAGTACATACTGGTAAAACCGCTACCGATAACTTAAATTCTCCAGGTATGCACTTTGAACCTCTTTCTTTTGAAATATCTGCCTCCAACCCAGATAAAACTAAAGCCTGTGATGCTCCTCCAAATCGTTTTTATGCTTTTGGAGTAGTGGCAAGATTAGCTCTATTAGCCGCTGCTAGAGAAATAGCTGATGCCAACCTAATTAATAATCTTGGCGACCAAATATAATGCCTTTACTAAAAGTAGGCATAGTGATGGATCCAATAGCAAACATCAAGCCCTACAAAGATAGCTCTTTTGCTATGCTCTTAGAAGCCCAACGCCGTGGGCATCAACTAATATATATGCAACCTGAAGATATATTTTTAGCAAACGGCAACCCCCGTGCGAGTGTATCTGAACTAAAAGTTTGGGATAGAGAGCTTAGCGATACCAAATCACAGTTTTATGGTTTTGGCAAAAGCTATCAAGTAGATTTAAGTGAACTAGACATTATTCTTATCCGCCAAGATCCCCCTTTTACCAATGATTACCTATACTCTACCCATTTTTTAGAACTAGCCGAAGCTGCAGGAGTGTTAGTAGTAAATAAGCCACAAAGCCTACGAGATGCAAATGAAAAACTATTCGCTAGCTGGTTTAGCCAATGCATTCCCAACACTCTAGTTAGTGCCAATGCAAACAAGCTAAAAGACTTCATTAATGAGCAAAAAGATGTAATTTTAAAACCGCTGGATGCTATGGGCGGCACTTCTATTTTCCGCGTAAGAAATGGTGATACTAACACCAATGTTATTATAGAAACTATGACCGATTATGGTAAACACCACATAATGGCACAAGTATTTTTACCAGAAATAAAACAAGGCGATAAACGAATTCTATTAATCAATGGTAAGCCTATCCCCTATGCTCTTGCTAGAATTCCTGCTGAGGGTGAAAACCGAGGTAATATTGCCGCAGGTGGAACTGGTGTTGGGGTTAAGCTAACCAAACGCGATTACTGGTTATGCGAACAAATCAAACCGACCTTACAAAACAAAGGTTTACACTTTGTTGGTTTAGATGTAATTGGCGACTACATTACTGAAATCAATGTCACCAGCCCCACTTGTGTTCGTGAGCTAGATAGACAATACAACTTAAATATTGCAGGTATACTTTTTGACCATCTTGAAAATTCTATCGCTTAGTTTACTACTACTAGTTTTAAATGCTTGTGATAGAAATCAACAACACGGGCATCAACAAACTTTTTTTGTATTTGGTACTTCGGTTATAGTACAGATTCAAGGAGTAACTGATAAAAAAGCTAAGCTTGCTATTCAAACAATTGAACAAGACTTTCACCAACTTAATAAACAATGGCACGCATGGGATAAAGGTGGCATAGTTAGCCAAATTAACCAAGCTATTGCCAATAATAAAAGTATTCTTGTTACTGATGAAGTAAAACAATTTATCCAAAAATCACAACAGCTAGCAAAACTTTCAGACTATCTATTTGATCCAGCAATTGGTAAACTTATTAAGATGTGGTCATTCCATTCAGAAGACTGGCAAGGCCCCCCCCCCTCTGCGAAACAGATAGAAAAATGGAAACAAAATCGTCCGTCTATTAAACATATAACTTTTAACGGCAATCAACTAAGTTCATCGAATATTGAAGTACAACTAGATTTTGGTGCTAATGCCAAAGGGCTTGCTTTACAAAGAGCAATTACACATTTAAAATCTGTTGGTATTAATAATGCTATCGTTAATATTGGTGGTGATATGAGCGTAATCGGGCAAAATATAGCCGCAAATGACTCTAAAAAACCTTGGCAAATTGGTATTCAATCTCCAAGCGATCCTAATAAAATAATTGCTATTGCTAAGCTACCAAGCAATATGAGCATTGTTACCTCTGGCACTTATCAGCGTTATTTTGAATGGCAGGGCAAAAAATACTCGCACCTAATCAACCCTAACACGGGTAAACCAGCAGATAGCTTGGCATCTGTAACCGTAATCCACCACGACCCAACTTTAGCTGATGCAGCTGCCACAGCTATCTTAATCGCTGGCAAGCAAAAATGGCAACAAATAGCTAAACAAATGGAGATAACTGAAATATTGCTAGTTGACCAGAAAGCAAATATAATGAACACTAGCAATAAAATATTTATTGATATTTATTGATATTTAAGGCGTTGCTTGAGGAGACACTGAATAACCGCCAAGTTTTCAGCGTCAAGGTATCATTTTGCAATAATAGCTATATTGTAAAAAATGATAACGCAGAGCATGTAAACTTGATTAAGACCCCCCCGTAGGGCGTGGCTTCTAGCCCATAACTTCGTCGTTATGTCTTTTGGCATAAGTCTTGCATGTAGTACATTTATTTTTTATAACAAATAACAATAGGATTTAATATTAAATATGAGTAAAGAACAATTAAGCTGGTTTAATCTACCAGGAATTTCCACACCTGTTAAAGCACTATTTACTGGTTATATAATAGTTGTAGGACTTGGGCTTATGATGGCAGGATTGCAAATAATGATGACCCATGGTATGGCTGATGGCAAGGTAGGAATTTCTGTCGATGATATAGTATACAGTTACTACGGCAATAAAAGTGGTTCTAAACTAGAGTCTAAACTAAATGGTTCTATGAAAGCAAATGCCCCTGCTGAGGAGCGCTTGACTATAATAAAATGGGCTAGAAACGGGGCTGATAAAACCGAGTGGGAAGCTAAAATAAAACCGATTACTGAAAAACGCTGTGCAATGTGCCATGCTCACATGCCTACAAAGAGAGTAGATAAATTTGAGACAATTGCAGAATTAGCCGAAGTGGATAAAGGAGCTAGTTTTGCAAGCTTGGCTAGAGTATCTCATATACATTTGTTTGGTATAGCTTTTATCTTCTTTTTTGTAGGACTTATTTTTTCTTTATCTGTAGGTTTTAATAAATGGATAAAAGCTGGGTTAATATTCTTTCCTTTCTTATTTTTAATAGTAGATGTTTCTTCTTGGTGGTTAACTAAGATTAACCCTCATTTTGCTTGGTTTGTAATTATTGGTGGTGCGGGATATAGTCTAGCAGCGATGGTTATGCTATTTTCATCTTTATATCAAATGTGGATCATGCCTTTTCGCAAACAATTCCCTACTGATAACACTATGAAAGATTAGCTTTAAAGTTTATTTTTTCAAAAATAGCAAGCTTTACACATTAACATTAAGCCTCATTACTACAATAGTTTTGAGGTTTTTTTATGCTCATCCTTTTTTGTTTAAAAAACTGGCTGATTAATTGGCTAGATTCTTGTTGTAAAACTCCAAATTCAATTTCTAGCTGATGATTTAGGTTTTCATTTTGTAGTAGGTTCATTAAACTACCTGCACAACCTGTTCTAGGGTCTTTAGTCGCTATAATTATTCTTTTTAGCCTACTATGAACTAATGCTCCTGCACACATTGCACAAGGCTCTAAAGTTACCAACATAGTTAAGTTATTAAGACGATAATTTTGTTTGATTTGCCCAGCTTGCCTTAAAGCAACAATCTCTGCATGTGCACTTGGGTCATTTAATTGAATAGTCTTATTCCAACCTTCTGCAATTAATTTATCTCCTTCAACAATTACTGCTCCTACTGGCACCTCCCCTTCTTGATCTGCTCTTTTAGCTAGAGTTAAAGCATGTTGCATCCAAAAAACATGGTCTTTTAAGGGGGGAGTAATTATTCCCATTCAATTGTTGCTGGTGGCTTACTGGATATGTCATAGGTTACGCGGGTAATCCTAGATATTTCATTCATTATTCTGCCTGAAACTAGCTCTAAAAATTCATAAGGTAAATGAGCCCATCTAGCGGTCATAAAATCAATGGTTTCTACCGCTCTTAGAGCTATTACATAGTCATACCTTCTCGCATCACCAACAACGCCTACTGATTTTACTGGCAAAAATACCGCAAAGGCTTGCGAGGTTTTATCGTATAAACCAGCATTTCTAAGTTCTTCAATAAATATATGGTCGGCTAATCGTAATATTTCTGTGTATTCTTGTTTTACCTCACCCAAAATACGAACTCCTAAACCTGGCCCTGGAAATGGATGACGATAAACCATATCTCGTGGCAAGCCTAAAGCTACACCTAGCTTTCTTACTTCATCTTTAAATAATTCCCTTAATGGCTCTAATAATTCTAAAGCCATGTCATCTGGCAGACCTCCAACATTATGGTGTGATTTAATTACTTTTGCCTTGCCTGTTTTTGAACCTGCTGATTCAATTACATCTGGGTAGATAGTACCTTGTGCTAACCATTTAACTGAGCTTAGTTTGGTAGATTCTTCATCAAATACTTTAATAAAAGCATGCCCAATAATTTTGCGTTTTTTCTCTGGGTCAGATTCTCCAGCAAGCTTACCCATAAAATAGTCTTTCGCATCAACTCTAATTACTTTTAGCCCCATGTTTTGGGCAAACATTGCCATTACTTGGTCACCTTCTTGATGACGAAGTAAGCCGTGGTCAACAAATACACAAGTTAGTTGCGAGCCGATGGCTTTATGTAATAGTGCTGCAACCACTGAGGAATCTACCCCCCCAGAAAGTCCTAATAAAACTTCATCTGTGCCTACTTGTTTACGAACATTAATAATCGAATCTTCAATAATGTTTTCAGTTGTCCATAATTTTTCACAACCACATATTTCAACCACAAACCTTTCAATAATTCGTTCACCTTGTGCGGTATGAGTAACTTCGGGATGAAACTGAATACCGTAAAAGTTTTTTTGTTCATTTGCCATGCCTGCCACTGGACAACTTGGCGTAGATGCCATCAGCTTAAAACCATCAGGCATAGTTTCAACCCTATCACCATGTGACATCCATACATCTAGCATGCCATAGCCTTCAGGGGTAACACTATCTTCTATATCTTTTAAAAGTTGGGTATGCCCTCTAGCTCTTACTTGTGCATAACCATACTCATGCTCTAGTGCATTTACTACCTGCCCACCTAGCTGTTCTGCCATAGTTTGCATACCATAGCAAATACCAAGTATTGGGATATTCATAGTAAAAATACAACTTGGTGCTTTTGGCGAGTCATTTCCAATAACCGTCTCAGGCCCTCCTGAGAGAATAATGCCTTTGGGGTTAAAATCTAGTACATCTTGCTGTTCAATATCGCAAGGTTCTACTTCGCAATATACGCCTATTTCACGAATTCTGCGGGCGATTAATTGTGTATATTGTGAACCAAAATCGAGGATTAAAATACGATGGTCATGAATGTTATGGCTAGGCATTAAGTGTGTTCCTATTCAACTAAAGGCGGTTTATTTATGCTGCGTATTAAACTCTATAGTTAGGAGCTTCTTTGGTAATAGTAACATCATGCACGTGACTTTCTGCCATGCCTGCTCCAGTTACTCTAACAAACTGCGGTTTAGAATTAAATTGAGCAATATTTTTACAACCTGTGTAGCCCATGCTAGAGCGGACTCCACCGACTAGTTGGTGGATTATCGGCGATAGTAAACCTTTATAAGCAACTCTACCTTCAATTCCTTCTGGAACTAGTTTATCAGTAGAGTTAGAAGACTGAAAATAACGATCGGAAGATCCTTCTGTTTGCGACATCGCCCCTAAAGAACCCATGCCTCTATAATATTTGTAAGCTCTACCTTTATAATACTCAACTTCACCAGGGGACTCTTCTGTACCTGCAAACATACTACCCAGCATTACGCTAGAAGCTCCAGCAACTAAAGCTTTTGCTACATCTCCAGAAAATCTAATACCACCATCAGCTATCACAGGTATGCCTGTTCCTTTTAGTGCTGTTGCTACATTAGAAATTGCACTCAACTGTGGTACTCCTACCCCAGCCACAATACGAGTAGTACAAATTGAGCCAGGACCTATGCCTACTTTTACGGCATCAGCTCCTGCTTTAACTAGGTCTAGTGCTGCCTCTGCGGTGGCAATATTGCCCCCAATTATATCTATTTGAGGGAAATTTTCCTTAACCCATTTAACCTTATCTAAAACACCCTGTGAATGTCCGTGAGCGGTATCTACGATAATTGCATCAACTCCTGCATAAACTAGTGTTTTTATCCTACTTTCTGTATCAGCTCCCGTACCAACTGCAGCACCAACTCTTAAACGCCCCTCTTCATCTTTACAAGCATTTGGATGGTCTGAGGATTTTTTTAAATCTTTAACAGTTATCATACCTTTTAATTTAAAAGCATCGTCAACTACCAGTAATCTTTCTAATCTATGTTCATGTAACAGATTTAATACTTCATCTCTTTTAGCTTTTTTTGTTACGGTTATTAATTTTTCTTTAGGGGTCATCACTTTAGAAACGTCTTGACTTAAGTCGTCAAGATATCGTAAATCACGACTAGTAACTATACCAACCAAGTTATGACCATGCATAACTGGTGCACTAGAAATACGATTTTCTCTAGTAACCTTTAAAACATCTGCCACTGTGTCGGTTATTTGTACGGTGATTGGTTCAGAAATCACCCCATGCTCATATTTTTTAACCTTAGTAACCACATGAGCCTGCTCTTCAATAGTCATGTTTTTGTGAACAATACCCATACCGCCTTCTTGAGCCATTGAGATTGCAAGCCTTGCTTCAGTAACTGTATCCATAGCAGCAGATACAAATGGGATATTTAAAGCAATATTGCGAGATATTTTAGTTTCTAAACAAACATCTGAGGGTAATACTGTAGAATGTGCTGGCACTAAAAGTACATCATCAAAAGTAAGTGCTTCCTGTAATATACGCATCATTATCCCCTTAAATAAACTTTGTAAATTATTGAAAACCAAGTATTATAACCTAATCCATGTTTAGAAATTAGGTTATAGCTACCATACTTTAGGGCTACCGCATATAAATCACTGTTGAAATACCACTTTAGCTCTATATTCATCGCTCCATGCTGATTTACGTTTTTTCTTGGCTAGACTTATTTTTATGCCCTCTTCTTGAAACAAATTCATGCAAGGATG
>DBOE01000018.1:0-1752 GCA_002299585.1 Hydrogenovibrio sp. UBA654
CCAATTTTGCACTTAATTCGTGAAGAGAGCCTTGAACAAGCATTACGCCATTATCATCATCCTGAAAAAATCCCTGAAAACAATATTAAAAAGGTAAAATCACTCACACAAAAACAAAAAATAGAATTATTTCCTTATTTATAAAAGAGTAACAACAGATGAAATTCAATCCACTATCTAAACTATTTATTGTCACCATTACAGCATTTACACTAACCAGTTGCATGCAAAGCACCACTAAAAAAAGCAGTGTTGGTGTCGATAGACAACAAATCATGACCGTCTCATCATCAGAAATGAAAAAAGGGGCGGTTAAAGCCTACTCGCAAGTATTAGCAGAAGCCAAAAAGAAAGGCAATTTAAACCCTAGCAAAAAGCAGCTAAAACGAGTTAGAAACATAGCTAATCGACTAACTCCGCACACTAAATTTTTCCGTAAAGATGCGCCAAAATGGAAGTGGGAAGTGAATGTGATTAAATCTAAGCAGCTTAATGCTTGGTGCATGCCTGGTGGAAAAATTGCGTTTTATACAGGGATTATCGAAAAACTAAACCTAACCGATGGCGAAATTGCCGCTATCATGGGACACGAAATTGCCCATGCCCTACGTGAACACGGCAGAGAAAGAGCCTCACAAGCCCAAATGCAAAATGTCGGTTTAGCGGTATTAGGTGCATTAACTGGCGTAGGTAATGTTGGGATGGGCGCCGCCGCAACTGTTATGAACGTCACCCTAACCCTACCAAACAGCCGTGAACATGAAGTAGAAGCCGATAGAATGGGCGTAGAACTGTCCGCTAGAGCTGGCTATAACCCTTATGATGCCGTAAGGGTTTGGCAAAAAATGAAAAAAATATCCAAAGGTGGGCAGCCAGAATTTTTAAGCACTCACCCGTCAAATTCTAGCCGTATTAAAGATTTAAAAAAATATGCAAAACGAGTTAATCATCTTTATTTGGCGGCGAAGAAAAAATAACGAGCTTAAATACAGAGCGTTTAAAACTAAATATTTAAATAACCCCTAAACCCAAAAAGTGCCAGGGGGTCATTTTGTATCATTCGCATGAAAAATTTCTTCTAGCGTTAACCCAGTCATTCCTTTAATCGTACGCCATAAATAATAAAATATTGCCATGGTCATTAACATTGATGGAATGGCGATTACGGGGTAGCTGTATAGGGTCATTTGTCCTAGTTGTTCGTTAAATTCGGCGGTTCCTGTTGGACTGGTTACTATCCATTTTGCTAGTAGGTAGTTCATCACGGCTGAAAAAGCGAAGGTGCCTGCTAGCAGGTAGGTTGCTTTTAATAGCCTGCTTTCAAAAACCGCTTCTCCATTTTCTGTTGCTGATAATTTTTGTTTGATTTTATCGACATCCATTATTTTTGGATTGTATAGCAGTGTTTTAATCAGTGGATAAGGGGTGTAGGTTGAGATTAATACGCCGATACCAATAATAGCAGGAATGGCAGCTTCTTTGATGGCTATCCATTTTGTATCTAATTCTAATAACCCAATACCACCTGTTAGTAATACGCTGATTAAGCCAAGCAGGGCAATAAAATTAAATTTTTTGTATTTTATTAATTCAAATGCACCCCATATTAATGGAAATGATAGGGCAACAATTAACGCCCCACTGGCACCTAAATCGTTTTCGCCACTTAGTTTCATTAAAATAACGGAGGGTAAAATAATGCTGACCAATAGGTCTATCATTGGGCGTGGCTTGTGTTCTGGTTTATTTTTT
>DBOE01000018.1:2168-8703 GCA_002299585.1 Hydrogenovibrio sp. UBA654
TGTTTTAAGCCCGATATTTTACCTTCTAAAATAGGTGTATTAGGGAAAGTTTGTAAACATTTTTCTGCGGTTTTTATGGGTAGTTGTTGGCTTAAATTGGCACTGGTTGATACGATGGGGCTATTTAATAAATTGCATAGTTTTTTAATTTGAATATGGTGAGTTATTCTAACGGCAAGGGTATTTCTGCCACCTGTTAGCCAATTAGGTGCTTTATTGGTGGTTGGAATGACCCAGGTAATGGCTTGTTCTTTATTTTGCCAACTTGCTAATATTTGTTCTGTCCAAACTTCATTTTCAATTTTAACCAATGATTTTATTTGCTCAATATTGGCGGCAACTAAAATAACGCCTTTTGAAATAGGACGGTTTTTTAGTGCTAATAAATCATGAAATGCTTGTTGATTAAATGGGTCACACCCTAAGCCATACACCGCTTCCGTTGGGTAGGCAATAACCTTTCCTGCTTGTATTTCTTTAACGGATTGCGTAAGATTGATATTCAAGAATTTTTCCTATTTATTTTCAATAGCTATTTAAGGCGTTTAATGAATGAATTTTAAACAAATATCAGTATTTTTAATGTTTTTTATTTTTACAAATTTTAGCTTTGCAGAACCATATAAATCATCACAACGCCCTGCTTATGATAAAAAACCGTCTAAATATCAAACACGCAATAAGCCTATTTCTATCATTGCTTACCAAGTCACGCAACAGGCTGTTCCTGCTAATATTGAATTGTTAGGTAATTTAAAATCTAATTTAGCGGTGGATATTACCACCAATATAACCGAAGTTATTACTAAATTACACTTTAAGGAAGCTGACTTTGTTAAAAAAGGTCAATTATTAATCACGCTAAATTCGGCTGAAGAACGGGCGATGTTGGCAGAAGCGAAAATTAATACGGCAGAGGCTAAATCACAATATAGACGGGTTAAAAAATTAGAGGGTCGTGGTTCAATTACGCAGTCTGTTATTGACGAGGCTTATCGTAAATGGCAAGCTAATTCCGCAAAACAAAAAATCATTTTAACGAAAATAAAACAACATTCTATCTATGCACCTTTTAGTGGGCAACTGGGTTTTAGTGATTTAACCGTGGGCAGTTTGGTTAAATCGGGTACTAGTATTATTAGTCTTTACAATAATCAGCAGATGAAATTAGATTTACTAATCCCTAGCCGATATTTAAACGCTATTCAAATAAATCAACCGCTTATTATTCAAGCTAACAGTTTTCCTAAGCAAGTATTTAATGGCAAAATAACGGCTATTTCTCCTAGCATACACCAAAACTTACATATGTTACAAGCAAGAGCGGTTATTGAAAATAGGCAACAATTACTTAAAAATAATATGTTGGTAAATGCGGAACTTACTTTGCCTTTACAACAACAAGTTGTGATTCCGAATACTGCTTTATTAATGTTGGGTGAGAAAAAGTTTGTTTATAAATTAGTTAAAAATATTGAAAAATCAACCGCTGAAAAGCAGTTATTTAATTTACAAAAAATAGCAATAACCACAGGTGAAAGAGGCAATAAATTTATTCAAATTTTATCAGGCTTAGAAATTGACGATATTATTGTCAGCCAAGGTTTATTAAAAGTTTCTGCCCGAAAAATGGTTAGCATACAAAAAATGCAGGGTAATAATTAATGTGGTTGTCTGATACGGCGGTTAAACGCCCTGTTCTTGCTTCGATTATGTCTTTATTGTTGCTAATTTTCGGTTTAATGTCTTTTGAACGCATGTCTGTGCAGGAATATCCTAATATTGACCGTTCGGCTATTTCTATTAGTACGGCTTATGTAGGCGCTTCTGCTAGCGTGGTGGAAAGTCGAATTACTAAAATAATTGAAAGTGCTGTGGCAGGTATTTCAGGCATTTCGTCAATATCTTCTTCTTCAACTGACGGTCGCTCAAGGGTTTCAATCGAATTTAATCTTAACCAAAATATTGAAGAAGCGACGAATGAAATTCGTGACAAAATTAGTCGTATTTCTAATCGTTTACCTGACCAGGCAGGTAATCCTAGTATTCGCAAGGTAAGACACAGCACTGAAGCAATTATTTGGTTTAATTTATCTAGTGATAAAATGACAATTTCCGAATTAACGGACTATGCAGAACGCTATCTTGTTGATCGTTTTTCAATATTACCGGGAGTCGCTAGGGTGAGAATTGGCGGTGGACAAAGCTTTGCATTACGCATTTGGTTAGATCCTAGAAAAATGATGCTTTATAAACTATCTGCGGCTGAAATTGAACGACAAATTCGCTCTGCTAATGTTGAAGTGCCAATTGGCTATCTACAAGGCGAAGACATTGTTTTAACCTTACAAGCTGAAAAGCCTTTACAAACAATTAAAGAGTTTAAAAACTTAATTATTAAACAAACCAATATTGCTGATAATATTAGCCAAGTTAGGTTGTCTGATGTTGCAGAAGTCACCATGGGTGCAGTAGAAAGTAGGCGTTATTTCACAGGTAATGGCTTGCCGTCTGTCGGTATTGGCATTATCAAAAAATCAACCGCCAGTACCTTAGCGGTGGCTAAAGAAGCTTTTCAGCTTAAAGAAACTATTAATAAAACCTTGCCAGATGGCTTAACGATGATCAAAAATTATGATGCGTCGGTTTTTGTTAAAAAAGCCGTTAGTGAAGTTTATAAAACTTTATTTATTGCACTCGGTTTAGTGGTGTTAGTTTTATTACTGTTTTTAAAAAACATCCGTGCCGCATTTATTCCTGCCATTACACTACCTATCGCAATTATTGCCACTTTTTGGGTACTTTGGTTACTTGGACTGTCTATTAATTTATTAACTTTACTGGCATTTGTTTTAGCAGTTGGTTTAGTGGTCGATGATTCTATTGTGGTATTAGAAAATATTCAACGTTATCTTGATAAAGGTTATAAAGCCAATGTGGCGGCGTATTTAGGTACAAGACAAGTCGGTTTTGCGGTTATTGCAACCACCATTGTTTTAATTGCTGTCTTTATGCCGATTGCTTTTTTAGAGGGAAGGATAGGTAAATTATTTGCTGAATTTGCGATTACTTTAGCGGTTGCGGTAATTTTTTCAAGTTGGGTTGCCTTAACTTTATCACCTGCTTTAGCTTCAAAACTATTAAAACCAAAAGCCATTTCTGCCAATAAAAAAAGACCATCACAATTTTTTAAAAAATTATTAATTAAAAATTTTCGACTACCTTGGTTAGGAATTATCATCTTTTTTTCTGTTATATTCGCTAGTATTTTTTACAGCCAAGACATCAAACAAGAATACATACCTAAAGAAGATAGAGGTTCTTTTTCTATCATGGTAAAAGGTCCAGAAGGGGCTTCTTTTAACTATATGCAATCTTATATGGCACAAATTGAAAATCGTCTATTAGACATTATGGATGAAGAAGGGATTAGACGAGTTGTCGTGCGTTCACCAAGAGGATTTGGTGATGGCGATGAACATAATAGTGGTATTGTCCGAGTCATGTTAAACGACTGGAGTGAACGAGAAAGTATTTTCAAAATTGTACAACAGGTACGCAAAGAACTAGATGATTTAGCAGGAATTTCCAGCTTTATTACTATGACCAAAGGACTGGGTGGTAGGTCACAAAAATCAATCCAATTTGTAGTTGGTGGCTCGACCTATGAAGAATTAGCCGAATGGAAAGAAATACTAAACCAAGAACTGGCAACAACCAACCCCGGATTAACCCGTATTCGTTGGGATTATGAACCCAATAAACCACAACTAAAATTAAAAATAGACTATCAAAAAACAACTTTACTAGGCATTAGCCATCAAAATATAACCGAAACATTACAGTTATTTTTAGGTTCAAAACGAGTGACTACTTTTCAATTTGAAGGTAAAGAATACGATATTGTTATCAAAGCCGATCCAAGCCTATTTCAGTCGCCAAAAGATTTAGAAGAAATTTATATTTACGACAATAATCAACGCATGATTCCATTATCTGAACTAATTAGCTTAAAAGAGGTCGCCACAGACTCCAAATTAAACCGCTACAACCGTATTAGATCGTTTACCTTATCCGCTAAGCTACAAGAAAACTATTCGCTAGGAGAGGCATTAGGCTACTTAAATACCCTAGTTAAAGAAAAACTACCTGCCCACGCAACCATTGATTACAAAGGGCAATCAAAAGATTTTCAAAGTGCTAATCAATCAATTATTTTCATGTTTGCATTAGCAATAGCGATTGTCTTTTTAGTATTAGCTGCCCAATTTGAAAGTTTTATACAACCATTTATAATAATGCTAACCGTTCCACTAGCCTTTGCAGGCGGTATTTTTGCGATGCAAATACATGGTATTAGTTTAAATATTTACAGCCAAATCGCATTAGTCATTCTGCTTGGTATTGCCACAAAAAACGGTATTTTAATTGTCGAATTTACCAATCAATACCGTGATAAAGGACTATCTCTCTATTATTCCCTTATCGCAGCCACACAATTGAGATTACGCCCAATTATGATGTCCGCAATTACCACTTGCGTAGGAACAATTCCACTAATATTATCAGAGGGAGCAGGTTCAGAAGTAAGGCAAGTAGTCGGTTATGTGCTATTTTGGGGAATTATATTTTCAACTCTACTGAGTTTATTTATCATTCCTCTAGCTTATGGGTTACTTGCTAAAAATACAAGTTCACCTCAATCTACTAGCCAATTTTTAAAACGTGAGCTACAAAAAATAAAATAATTTTTTACTCAAAATCAAAGTCATCCATTTCAGGAACTGGTGGATGACCATCATAAAGTAGATTAGTTCTATGCTGTAAATAACTTTCACGCATAAATATATAAGGATCTGGTTGTTTTTTCATTTCACCTACTAGATGAACTACTTTTGCATAATCAACAAATTTTCCACCAATAAAAAAATCTATTTTATTTTCTTTAATAATCTCAGTATAAGTAGGATTGTAAGTTGAATTAATACTTGCACCTATTAATTCTCGAGTGGTATAAGCACCTATGAAAGGTATCATAATAAAAGAAGATTCTTGCCACATTCCCCAAGTATAAAGTGTTTGTCCTAAATCTTCTTTTTGGTATTTTAAACCTGCTTCATCTGCGATATCAATTAAACCAAATAATCCTAAAGTAGAATTTAACGAAAAACGCATAAATGAACTCAGTGCGACTTCTACTTTACCTTGTAATAACGCATTAATCACATTGAGTGGTTCGCCTAAATTTTGCATAAAATTTGCAATACCCGTTGTTACAGGATTTGGTAATACATTATAAGCATTGGCAATAGGCTCACCAATTAGATCATTAAAGCCTAAATTAAAGTTAAAAACAGCACGATTATAATCTTCATAAGGATCTTTAGAATTCATTGGTTCTAATGATTGTTTCGCATTTTCTGCTCTGATTTCTGCGATTATTTGATATAAATCTTCATCTGCATTAACTTGATAAGTCTGTAAAAAAATAGTTATAAATGTAAATATGATTGCGGTTAAATTTTTCATGTAGCTATTATGTATTTTTTTTAGTACAAGGTAAAGATATGTTCTGTAAAGATTTTAATATTAATGTTAGTGTCTTTTTTCTCGAAAAGTTTTTTCTAAAAGCAATCGTCACATATCGGCTAGGTGAAGGGTGTTTTAAAGGAATATAAGTTAGTAACTTTTGAGAATCTTGTGTTGCACTACAAGGTAAAATTGTCATTCCATTATTTGATGCTACAGTATAACGAATAGTTTCTAATGAGGTTCCTTCTAAGGTTTTTTGAAGTGGATTATTTTCATGATTTTGAATTAATTCTGGATAGGAAGTTAATATTTGTTCACTAAAACAATGTCCTTTTCCTAATAGCAATAATGTTTCATTTAGTATTTCTTGAGAATTAATTTCTGATTTTAAGCTCAAGCTATTATTTTTTGGAACAACCGCAATGAAAGGTTCTTGATATAACCTTACTGTTTTAATATTGTTTTCATTAAAAGGTTCAGAGACAATTATAAAATCTAATTCGCCAGCATGAAGTTTTTCAGTTAGTATTTGAGTGTAATTTTCTTCAATAGATAATTTAATATTTGGAATATCTTTCTTAAACTGTTCAATTAACTTAGGAAAAAGATAAGGACCTATTGTATATATGGCTCCTATTTTAATTGTAGAAAATTCTTCATTCTCTTCACTAACAAATTGTTTTATTTCATTAATATAAAATTGAATTTTTTCAGCTTTTAGTAAAATTTTTTGTCCAATTTCTGTAATTAATACTGTATTTTTATGTCTTTCAAAAATTGAAACTTCTAATTCATCTTCTAATTTTTTAATTGCAATACTTAATGTTGGTTGACTAACAAAACAGTTTTTAGCGGCTTGACTAAAGTTTTTAGTCTTTGCTAATTCAAGACAATATTTAGAGCCTCCTCAAAAAGTTAAGCTCTAAAAACCAACTTTTCGCTCCAAATTAAAAAACTAGACTGCCATTTTGATTACCGTCATCATAATATCGACCTATCTGAA
>DBOE01000061.1 GCA_002299585.1 Hydrogenovibrio sp. UBA654
CTTACAGCCTCTGCGTTATCCTTTCTTGCAATAGCTAGCTATTACTACGAAATGATGCCATGATGCTGAAAACTTGGCGTTGCCAGAATTTTAATCAGTTGTTAAGTGCCACCTTAAGGAGGTTATGCTTCTTTTGAAAGTTCACCTGTTTGGTACATCATCTCTAACCAAGCATCACGAAGTTCGGTTAATATTTCAATAGCACTTTCTAGGTAAAAAGTATCTTTTTCAAAAACTGCTTCTTGAATAGATTTGTCTGCATAACGATATAGTTCTTCTAGGTCGTAGGCAATTGGAGTTTTTTCAGAAAGCATTAGGCGATCACGAAGTGCGTCTAATATGGTAGTCATTCTACCAAGATGAAAGCCTTTTTCTGTTAGAGCTTCTGATTGATGACAGATTTTTGCTAGGTTGCCTTTATCAACAACACCTTGTAGCAACAGTAAAATGGTTTTTCTAGGGTTTTCTATTAGATAGTTTTCCTCATCATGATTACGGCTGTAATCTTGAATGAGAGGGGCTTCTGTTTTTATAGTTTGGTTATTATTCATGCTAGCCTTCCTTGTGTATAAATAAGTAATAAAAATTAAAGTAATTCAATCTCTGGTCGTACAGCATAAATTGTGCCAATAGTAGTGCCAATAATATGACGATGTTGATTTTTTTAAAATTTTCTTAGAAAACGGGCAGATAATAAAGTTTGTCGTGAAGTATAAAAAATAAGAAGTTTATTAGTCAGACATTGCTATAGATTTTATTGGGCGTTTATTTAAATTTAGAGGTGCAGCTTTTAATAATATGATAATATAATCATATGCTTATGTGATATTTTTTTATTATAATCATTTGGTGATATTAAATATAGTTTTACATGCATAAATTTGTTTGTTTGATTATATACATAACTTCATGGTATTGTTGCATCCAATAAATATTGTTAATGTATTTTTGGCTACCTTAGGAGAGGTTTTAAATGAAGCGTAAAGTTTTAAATTTATTTAGTTTAATTGCACTGTTAGTGATTTCTATGAAGGTCTGGTCAATAGAGATAAAAACGGAAGAGGTGGGGAAGGTGGTTTATGACCAGTATGTAACTTTAGGTGGCGCGGTCGTTCCACATAAAGAAATTACTGTAAATGCCCAGCAAGCTGGCCAAATAGATTACATTGCGGGTATAGAAGGAGATGAATTTAATTCTGGAGCTATTTTAGTTTCTATAGATGATGATGCTTTAAAAGCTCGCAGAAGTGCCGCAATGGCACAATGGGAGCAGGCTTCTTATGCGTATAAGAATGCTATAAGTCAATATAATCGCGAACTTTGGAGTCCTAGAACGGAAAAATCTATGCCTGGCATGGCTTTACCTGGGTTGATGGATCAGATGTTTACTAAACCATTTTCCAACAACATGGGTTATGGTGATACTTATATTGATAAGAGGGCAGATGTTTTTGATGCACAAGCTAAGGTTCAAAAAGCATCTGCTCAGATGAGATTAATTAAGTCTCAGATTGATGAAGTAGATGTTCATTTATCTGATACTAAGTCGCGAGCACCTTTTGCAGGAGTAATAGTTAAAAAATTAGTAGAGGTAGGCGATACCGTACAACCAGGGCAAGATTTATTAATGTTTGCAAAAAATAACCATTTAAGTATAGAAATTAATGTGCCTGTTAGTTTAGTTTCTGGAATTAAAAAAGGGGCAGTGTTTAGAGCTAGGTTCTCAAGAAAAAGGGAGATAAAAGTTAGAGTGGCACAAATTTTTCCAGTTGCTGACCCAAAGCAACATACAGTTATAGTTAAGTTTGATTTGCCCGTTGGGTCGGGAGCAGCTCCAGGTATGTATGCAGAGGTATCTGTACTAAATTACTTATCTAGTGGGCAAACATTTGTTGCGGTTCCAAAGAGTTCAGTTATTAAGCGTGGTAGCTTGCCCTCCATTTTTGTAGTAAATGAAAAAGATAAATCGGTTGAGATGAAAATTGTTCGCTTAGGTAAAGAAGTTTCAGCAGAAAAGGTGATTGTGCTTTCTGGAATTGATAATGGAGAAATAATTATTGTTAATCCTCCCGCAAGTATTGTATCTGGATGGATATTGGACAAAGGTAAATTAACCCCTCCAGAAAATAGTGACAATACTGAATGACCTTTATTGAGCCAATGGAATACATAACATGAATGATGAAAATAATAATTCTTTGCCAGTAGAAGAACAAAAAAAAGATATAGCTGGTAGCATCGCTAGAGACTATATTAGCTCACCCATAACGCCACTATTTTTAATTGTTGGTATGGTTATTGGGATTATGGGAATAATGTTTACCCCTCGCCAAGAAGATCCACAGATATCTGTACCAATGGTGGACATAATGGTGCAATATCCAGGGGCATCTAATAAACAGGTCGAGGCATTGGTTTCAGAGCCGCTTGAACGCCTGTTAAAAGAGATAAAAGGTGTGGAGCATGTTTACTCAGCTTCTGATAGAGGTCAAGCAATTGTTACAGTGCAGTTCTTTGTGGGCGAAAACATGGAGATCTCATTAGTTAATGTCTATAGCAAAATTATGTCGAATATGGACTTGGTTCCTGCAGGGGTGTTGCAACCTATAATAAAGCCCAAGGGGGCAGATGATGTTCCTATTGTTACTTTTACTTTATCTTCCGAGGTTTTAGATAGCTCTGAATTGCGTTTACTAGGCCTTGATGTATTGCAAGAGATTGCTTCTGTACCACAAACTTCACAAGGTTTTGTTGTAGGCGGAGAATCTACGGAGATTGCAGTTGAAATAGACCCTGAAAAGCTAGAAAGTTATGACATATCATTAACCCAAATAGGGCAAGCGATTCAAGTGGCAAATAATGAGAAAACTGCAGGATCTTTTTCTGCTTTGCAAAAAAACTTTCTCGTTTATACTGGTAGTTTTTTAAAAGATGTAAGAGATATAGAAAATTTAATTGTTGGTGTAAAAGACAGGGCTCCAGTATTTGTGAGGGATATTGCAACAGTTTCTGAAAAAGCAAAAAGTATAACTAGTTTGGTGACTTTTTATACAGGAGGAGCTAATAAGACATCTAAACAATCTAAGGATGGGACTTCAGCGGTAACGGTTGCAATTGCAAAACAACCATTATCTAATGGAGTTAGTGTGGCAGAGGATGTTTTACAAAAAATAGCTGAGCTAAAGGGGGTTATTATTCCTGATGTGGTGGAGGTAAATATTACTCGTAATTATGGTAAATCTGCTAATGATAAGGTAAATGAGTTAATTTTTAAATTATTTATTGCTACAAGTGCAGTAACTCTCCTTATTTGGGCCTTTTTAGGTTGGCGTGCGGCGGCAGTAGTAGCGGTAGTTATTCCAATAGTTATTCTAACCACTGTTTTTGCTGCTTGGATGATGGGCATGACTATTGATAGAGTTAGTTTATTTGCTCTAATCTTTTCGATAGGTATTTTGGTGGATGATGCTGTAGTGGTGCTAGAAAATATATATCGTCGTTGGCTGCTGGATGGGGAGAGCAGTGAAGAGGTTACTATTGCCGCTGTTTCAGAGGTTGGCAATCCTACCATTATTGCCACTTTTGCAGTAATAGCTGCTTTAATGCCGATGGCATTTGTAAGTGGTATGATGGGGCCTTACATGGCACCAATACCAGCTCTTGGTTCGGTAGCTATGCTTATATCCTTATTTGCAGCTTTTGCTTTTACCCCTTGGTTAGCTCAAAGAATTAAACCAAATCTAGAGTATTTAGAAAAAGCTGAGCTAAAAGAGCATGAGCAAAGTGAAAGATTAGGTAAATTCTTTAAGAAGATTTTGGGAAGTTTATTGGTCGAAAAAACAAAAGGATGGGGGTTTTTGATAGGAATAATTTTGGCCTTTATTTTAGCGATCTTGTTGGTTTATTCGGCTATGGTTCCAGTTAAGCTTTTGCCTTATGATAATAAACCAGACTTTTCTGTAGTTATTAATTTTCCAGAAGGAACTGATTTATCTATAACCGCAAACTTAACTCATAAGCTAGTTATGATCTTGCAAAATGAAGTCCCTGAGATTACTACAATGGAATCTTATGTTGGAACCGCAGCACCTTTTGATTTTAATGGTTTGGTTCGTCATAGTTATTTGCGTAATTTACCTTGGCAAGCAGACATTCAAGTCCATTTAGTAGATAAAGCAGGGCGAGATCGTTCTAGTCATCAAATAGCAGAAGATGTTCGTGGTGTACTTACTAAGGAGTCACTAAAAACTGGTGGGGCTAGAATACAGGTTGTAGAAATGCCTCCAGGTCCGCCTGTATTACAGTCTATAGTGGCTGAGATTTATGGACCTGATCAAGAGCGTAATTTAACAGCAGAAAAATTAACTAAAATCTTTGAAAAAGCTGAAATAGTTGTAGATGTAGATAATTTTATAACTGAACCACATAATGCTTGGAGCTTTATTGTTGATAAGCAAAAATCAATGGAAAGTGGCATAAATGTTAGTGCAATAAATAAAACTGTAGAAATGGCTATGGGTGGTTATAAACTTGGAAATGTTAAACAAGATTTTAAGCGAGGCGAGCCTACCCCTATTGTTATTCAAACTCCTGAGGAAGTTAGGGTTGAATTTGTAAGGATTGGGCAAATACCAGTGCAAAGTAGATTTGGAAATACAGTTCCTCTTAATGAACTAGGTCGTTTTGTTATTGAGCCTCAACAAGAGGTTCTTTATCACAAAGACCTTCATCCAGTACAGTATGTTACAGGGACAGGAAAAGGTCGATTAGGAGCACCTATCTATGGCATGCTTGAAATTCAATCTCTTATTGATGAAGATGAATCATTAAAAGGTCTATCTGGTAACTATGTAGTTACTCCTGACGGTTCGACACAGACATCTTTTATTTGGGCAGGAGAGTGGACAGTAACCTACCAAACCTTCCGTGATATGGGAATAGCATTTGCAGTTGCTTTGTTGGTTATTTACATGTTGGTTGTTTGGGAGTTTAAAAACTTTATTACTCCTTTGATAGTAATGGCTCCAATTCCACTTACTCTTATTGGTATAGCTCCAGGGCATTGGATAATGGGGGCGGAGTTTACAGCAACCTCGATGATTGGTTTTATTGCCTTGGCAGGGATTATTGTCCGAAATTCAATACTATTAGTTGATTTTACACGCCAAGAGGTTGCCAAAGGTACTAGTTTAGTAGATTCGGTAATATTTGCTTGTCAAGCACGAACTCGTCCTATAATTATTACTGCGGTAGCTTTAGTGCTGGGATCAAGTGTGATTTTATTTGATCCTATTTTTCAGGGGATGGCAGTTTCACTAATTTTTGGTGTTATTGTGGCAACAGTTCTTACTTTAGTAGTTATTCCTTTAGGTTGTGTAAGTGCTAAAGCAGCATTTCCTAATATAGTGAAAGACCTAGAAAAAAATACGGTTCTTATGGGCGTTGCTTCAAAGGTTGCGGTTGCAAAGGTTGAAACTTCAAAACCAATAGTTCCGAAGGCAACAAGTCCAGAGGTTACAAGAGCTAAGAGTTCATCTCCAAAGGCTACAGAAGTTAAGAGTACGACTTCAAAAACTACAGTGCTGAAGACTACAACTTCAGTAATGGATGATGTGGTTAATAAAAAAGAAATAGTCAGCAAAGAAAAGATAAAGCTTAAAAAGCCAGCAGAGAGTAAGGAAACGAAAAAAATAACAAAAAAAGCGACGAAAAAAGTAATAAAAACTTCAAAAAAACCAGCAACTAAACCTCCTACACTAATTAAGCGTAAAAGAGGAATTAAACTTAAGGACTTAGATAATGAATAAAATAATAATAAAAAGGCTTGCAGGAATTAGTTTGCTTGTTGGACTAACTACAACTACTCAAGTATTAAATGCACAGGTTTGGCCACAAAGTGAGCAGGCATATAATCAAACTGGATCACCTACTAATTGGGAGAATAATAGGCAGTATCAGGTGCCACAACCACCTTCTGCTCCTCCGCAATATTATGGTAGGAATAATCGTTATGGATCTAGTTATAATGTACCTAATCCATCCCCATATTATTTACCGCAAGTTAATGTGATACAACCTAGATTTATTGATAGAAACCCTTATTATGGGTATAATAATTACTATCCTCAGGGAAATAATTACTATCCTCAGGGAAATAATTACTATCCTCAGGGAAATAATTACTATCCTCAGGGAAATAATTATTATGGTTATCCGCGGAGTAATAATTTTTGGGGAAATGATGGTGGAAATAGTTTTTTTCCAAGTATGCCAAACTTTGACATGCCAAGCTCAAGTATGCCAAACTTTGACATGCCGAGCCCAAGTATGCCAAACTTTGACATGCCGAGCCCAAGTTTTGATTTTCCAACAATGGATACACCTTCTTGGAATTAATTGTTAATATTTTTATATAAACAGTTAATAAAAAGAGTTTAGTTAGAATCATAATTTCTAACTAGACTTTATAAACTAGTAAAAGAGCATGCACATTTTTTACTTTTAATCAATATTAAGTGCGTATTACATATAATAACTCAAAGGAGATTTACAATGAGTATTAAAAAAATAGTATTAACATCAGTTATTTCAACTGCTATGTTTACAGCACAGTCAGCATCTGCGGACTGGTTTGATGGTCCATGGAATAGCAATAATAATAACAGCGGCTGGGGTAATAATCAAGGTGATTATCGAGGTGATCATCGAGGAAATTATCGAGGTGACGGAAGAGGTCGTGGGCAAGGTAAAGGGTCTGGAAAAGGTTCCGCTAAGTTTAATATGGGCTTTAGTGGTGATTCTAATATGGACGCTCAAGGTGACCAAAATTATCGTGGC
>DBOE01000073.1 GCA_002299585.1 Hydrogenovibrio sp. UBA654
CATACATTGTTCCTGACGTTCGTTTAGGCTACCGAGCCAATCAAGCTGGTGATGCAAGAAGTTACATTACCCCTGGCTTTACTTGGGGGTTCTTGAATATTGATTTAGGCTTTGCTGACTTTGCTGATATTGGTAAAGCGGCATCTGGTGACCCTGAAGATATGCCAGAGGCATTTATGGCAAATATAGGGGTTGAATTTATGTTTTAAAGTCTTCTAGCATATTTTTAACCTAAAAAGTGCCCAGGGGGGTCATAAAACATACCCCCCTGGGCACTTTTTAGGTTAAAAGCCTCTAAATTAACAACTAAACAGTGAGACCTTTGCATAAATGGGGTGCAAAGGTCTAACAGTATTTACTGTTTAGTTTTTACCTTTATAACCCTTTCATATTCCATCCACTCATCCAATTTTTGCCAAACTGTATCTAACCCTTGTCGTTTTAACGATGAAAAGAGTTGTGCTGTTGCGTGCGGATAGTTTTCTGTTAATAATTTTTTAAGTTTTAATAAACTCGCTTGAGCGGGACCTTTTTTGAGCTTATCTGACTTAGTTAACAATACGTGAACAGGTAGGTTCATACTAAATGTCCAGTCCAACATTGTGATATCTATTTGGGTTGGTGGCATTCTTGAATCCATCAACAACACCAGTCCTTTTAATGCTTTGCGTTCTTCAATATAAGCAGACAAACCGACTTCCCAAGCCCTTTTTACTTTTAAATTGACCTTCGCATAACCATAACCAGGCAAATCAACTAGCTTATGGTCTTCATCACAGCTAAAAAAATTTAACATCTGTGTGCGGCCAGGCGTTTTACTAATTCTTGCCAATGATTTTTGTGAAGTAATCACATTTAAAGCACTCGACTTACCCGCATTTGAACGCCCTGCAAATGCTACTTCAAACCCTGTATCTTCAGGACAATGTGATAAATCTGGTGCGGATTTTAAGTATTCCGCTTTTTGATATAATGGGTGTTGCATGACAATCCTTATAATTTTTACCTAGATTATAGCAAAATTGCTTATTATAATGACAATTTTACTGAATACGATTAATACGTATTCCCTATAAAACCAAGGCTTTGCAGAGTAAATTTGTACGTTATTTTTATATTTAAGGTATACTTTACTTTTTTATAATTCTTTAAATTTAATGACATTTATCAAGTCCTCTATACTAATGCGTTTCCTCGGGTCGATGAATTTAGCCGTTACTTTGCTAATGATGCTTGCTATTGCTTCGGTAATAGGCACGGTTTTACAGCAGAATCAAACTTTTCAAGATTATACTCTTAAATTTGGGCCTTTTTGGACACAAGTATTTGATAGTTTAGGTCTATTTCAAGTCTATGGTGCAGCATGGTTTACCTTAGTTTTAGTATTTTTATTAGTTTCAACCGGGGTTTGTTTAACCAGAAATACCCCTAGGTTTTTAAAAGACATTAAACGATTTAATGAAGATCAAAGCCTGCGTTCTTATAAAAAACAACCCTATTCTGAAACAATTCAACTTGATAAATTTGATGGCGATTTAGCACAAAAATTATTAAATGAACAAGGCTATAAAACAAAAATTCATCAACGCAAAGACGGTATAACCGTTGCGGGAATGAAGGGAAGGTGGAATAAATTAGGCTATATATTTACCCATGCCTCCATCATTATTATTTGCCTTGGTGCATTATTAGACAGTAATTTATTATTAAAATGGCGTGAGTTAACGGGCGATTTAGTTGCTGAAACCCGCTCAATACCTGTTGATGAAATTCCTGCAAAATCTTGGTTAGGTGAAGATAATTTTTCTTTTCGCGGTACGGTTGATATCGTAGAAGGCAATGAAACGAATGTGCTTTTTTTACCGCATGATCGTGGATATCTAGTACAAAAACTGCCTTTTAATATTAAGGTGAAAGAATTCCGTGTAGAGCACTACGATACAGGCATGCCAAAATCGTTTGAATCCGACCTAGTTATTGAGGCCCCTGAATTAGCCGAGCCAATCGAACAAACTATTCGAGTAAATGAGCCACTTTACTATAAAAATTATGCCATCTACCAGTCTTCTTTTAGTGATGGTGGTTCTCTGCTTAATATTAACGTCTACCCTTTATTATCCCCTGAGGTTAACTCGATTGCTTTAGCCTCAGCAGTTAATAAAGTTAAAACGCTAAAAACACCCTTAGGTACTTTTAAAGCTGAATTTAACAATTTTAGATTATTTAATATTGTACCTACCACTAAATTAGAAGAAAAAGAAACGGGCAAAAAAACTCATAATAATGGTCCTAGCATGGGGCTTAAAGTACGTAATGAACAGGGTAAAGCTTGGGAATATGAAAACTTTATGAGCCCTTTTCTACGAGACGAACGTTTCTTTTTTATGTCTGGTGTCCGTACTTCTAATGCTGAGGATTTCCGTTATTTATTTATCCCCGCTGATAAAAAACATAGTACGAAACGCTTTTTTAAGTTTTTAGCACTGATAAATAACCAAGTAAATGCTAAACAACTTCTTAAAAAAGCTATACCAAAATCAAATGATATAGATGAAAAAACCTATCAATTACAGATACGTTTATTAAGTCAACTATTAAGTTTGTTTAGACAAAAAGGCTTTGAGGGTATTAATTCTTTTGTACAAAAAAGTGTACCTAAAGCAGAACAAGAAACGGTTAGAGATTATTACCTTGGGCAAACCAGTCTAGCGTTGCAAACACTGTATTTAACTATTTTAAATAAAGACTCTAATTTTTCGGACGATAGTGCCCTTTCTGAGTTTGATAAAGTATGGTTTAAAAACGCATTAATCGCGATTGGTGCTTTACATAAATACGGACCGCCAATGTTTTTTGAATTAACCTCCTTTACACAAATTGATTCAACAGGGTTACAAATTACCAAATCACCAGGAAAAAATATAGTGTATTTTGGCAGTACTTTTCTTATAATTGGGGTGTTCTTTTTATTTTACTTACGCCAAAAACGTATTTGGTTAGCTTATTCTGACACTGAAAAAACATTAACCATTGCAGGAAAAGATACTAGAGATTTACCTGAAACCCAAAAAGAATTTGAACAAATTGCTAACTTAAGGAGATACTTAACAACTGATTGAAATTCGTAGTGGACTTCTAGCCCATCAATTCGAAGTCTGT
>DBOE01000007.1 GCA_002299585.1 Hydrogenovibrio sp. UBA654
GCTAGAAGATCCACAGAATTTTATGAGACTTAATCAGAGGCTCCTTAATAACTAAAATACTAAACTAACCACCTGTTTCAACCAAACCAATTGCTTATGAAAAAAATGGCTACTGGTTGAACGCCAATAAATATCTGGCAACACTGGCTGTTTCATTGCCCACTCCAAGACTTCACTTGCACAAACTATTTCATCTTGCCCGCCTTGAATAAGTGTCCAACTAATATCTATCTGAATAGCATTAAAATCATACAACCCTACTGCAGGAGCTACAATACATAACTTATCTGCCTGTAAATTTTGTGATTTTTTTAGAGCAATGTAACCTCCAAATGAAAAACCTGACAAGATTAATTCTGCGACTGTAAAATTATCTTTTAACCAAGACACTACCGCAACTAAATCATCTTGTTCCCCCTCCCCATCATCAAATTCACCGCTAGACTCTCCCACTCCACGAAAATTAAATTCTATTGTACCGTAACCAAGGGATTGAAAAGAACGCTGTAAGCTTGTGACTACCTTATTGTCCATAGAGCCACCAAAACTAGGGTGAGGGTGACAAATAACTACCCAACTATTTTTTTTACTAGTTGGTTCTGATAATCTCAACTCTATCTCTCCTACTGCCCCACTAATTAATTGTGATTGCTTTCCATTAACTTTCAAAATACACTCTCTCTTATGAAAAAAATTATTATTGATGACGCAGTGCCTTTTGCTAAAGAGATATTTTCTTCATTAGGTAAGGTAACCTGTATTGCAGGTAATAAAATAAACTCTAAACATCTTGTTGATGCTGATGCCCTTATTATTCGATCCCGCACGCAAATAACCCCCCCCCTGCTCACAAATAGCAAAGTACAATTTATAGGAAGTACCGTTGTAGGTTTAGATCATGTTGACCAAAACTACCTACTTCAAAACAATATCCAATTCTACTCTGCTCAAGGCTGTAATGCCAATTCAGTTGCCGAATTTGTGATTACTTGTATAGTTAATTATGCAAAAGAAAATAATATTATTTTAAAAAATAAAACTCTAGGTATTATTGGAGTAGGTAATGTTGGAAGGCTGCTACAACAAAAAGCAATCACCTTAGGTTTAAAAATTTTAGCCAACGATCCGCCAAGACAACAACAAAAAAATAAACATAATTTCGTTGATTTAAACTCTGTCCTAAATGCAGATATAGTTAGTTTTCATACACCACTAATCGCCTCAGGAAACTACCCTACCAAGCACCTTTTAAATAAAGAAAACTTTAAGCTCATTAAACCACAAGCACTAATTATTAATGCTGCACGAGGCGGTATTATTGATGAAAAAGCATGGCTTAATTATGCCAAACAGCATCCAACACTTACTAGCATTATAGATTGCTGGCAAGATGAGCCTAATATAAACCCCAAACTTTACGCTATTGCCAAAATTGCTACTCCACATATTGCAGGTCATGCATTAGATGCAAAAATAAAGGGAACTCTCATGGTTTACCAAAAACTATGCAAGCTTTGGAATATAAAAAAAAATAACCACTGGAAAAACTACCTACCAAAACCTCCACCAACGATTAAGTTAATTCAATACCCTACTAACCAGCAAACCATTTACCAATTGTTAAAGAAATGCTACCAGCCTAATAAGGATCATCAAGCAATTAACTTAACCAATAGTACAGAATTTGAATACTACCGTCGCCACTATCCAACAAGAAGAGAATGGAGTGAACACTCTATAGAGCAAACAACAAATCAACAATTAAATAATACTCTTATTAAACTAGGCTTTATCCTCATATAAAATTTTGTTATTAAGGTTATAATTAAAATTGATTTCCAATTAAATTTACATCATAGTATTATTTTATCCTGTATACTACTCAATCTATAATTTAATAAACTAAAATAATAATTCGCTATGGAGATAAACTAAATGAAACTAATAAATGTTTTTAAAACGCTACTAATAACCAGCATGCTAACAACGGTGGTAGGCTGTGGAACAGTTAATTCCATGACGAACCTCAATGAAGGTGCTGGTGAAACCTTTATGCAAATTTGGGACAAATGGGTTCTTTCAGAAGGAGATATAGCTGATGCTACTATGTGGGAAGTTAAAGTAGATGAAGATGTTGAGCTAGAAGATGTTATCGACGCAGTCAATGCAGTTGCTTTAAATGCAAACATTAAAAATGTTGGAGAACTACCTCTTTCAGAAGAGTTAAAAGCTCGTGGAATTGACTATGGAGTACTTTATGTTATGTCATTTTGTAATCCAGAAACGGCAAGAAAAATGGTTGATTTTTCACCAGCAATGGGTGGATTTCTCCCTTGTCGTGTTTCAATCATTGAAGAAGAAGATGGGCTACACATCTACACCATGAACATGGACATGATGATTAAAATGGGTAAAAAATTACCACCTGAGTTGCTAAAAGAAACCATGATTGTTCGTGAAGCTATGTGGACAATGCTACAAAATGGCAAAACTGGTGAATTCTAGTAAATAATATTTAAAAGCCACTTTTTCTAATAAAAAGTGGCTTTTTATTTTATGCTAGTAAAAAAATATCAATAAAAAATCTACCAGTGCTTTAAGAAACAACTCTTATATAAAACTTAAGTACCTCCTTAAACCTCCCTCTACAATATTTTATAAAATGATAAATTAATATTATCTATATGATGTTAAATATATTTAATTATCTATAAGACATTTATTCGTGCATAATTACGAGAAGAAAAACTTTAATCAACTCCAACTTTTTATTTTGAGGTTAAAAACATGAAACTAACAAGAATTACACTTGCAATATACTCTACTCTACTGAGTATTCCTGCTTTTGCTACTAATGGCATGAACATGGAAGGCTGGATCTATCTCTACTGCAATGGGAGGCACTGCTCAAGCTTATAGTAGTGGCCTAGCAGGCATGATGAACAACCCTGCAACCATGGGGATGGAAGTTAAAGAAGGTAATCTTTTTCAGTTTGCGATTGGTGGTTTAAACCCAACAATTTCTTCTGAACATAAAGCCTCTAGTGCAAAAACAGACTCTTCAGGATCTTTTATAATGCCTGGTTTTGGTTATGCTACTAAAAAAGATGGGCTTACTTGGGGTGTTGGGGTGATGGCTCAAGGAGGCATGGGAACCGATTATGGCAAGGCGGGTAGTGGTGATTTATTTGCAGGGGGAATGTCTCTTCTTGGTACCCCCACTAGCTTAAGTGGAGAAACTGTTCGCTCTGAGGTAGCTGTAGGTCGTTTAATTGCTCCACTAGCATTTGAAGTTAATAATAAACTAACGGTGGGAGGTTCTCTCGATTATGTTTGGGGAGGTATGGACTTACAAATGGATATGGACGGAGCTAGCTTTGGACAGTTAATGGCTGGTAATGGTGGTTCTGTTGGTGGCAGTATGGCTACAGGATTAAATGCTTCTTTTGGAACGGGTCCAGGATCAGGATCAGGGGCTTTAAATAATGTAAACTGGGCAAGATTTGATTTTTCTGATGACAGTAACTTTACTCAAGCCACCAAAGGTGCAGGATTTGCCGGTAAATTAGGTGCAACATTTAAACTAAATAGCCAATGGTCATTTGGAGCCTCCTACCATTCAAAAACTGCTATGAGCGATTTTAAAGGTGATGCTAAATTAGCTATGGGTGTAAGCATTGATACTGGATATGCTGGGGGGGGGCGCTGTCAGGAACCTATGTCGATGCAACTCTTCCTGTAACAGGTAAAATAAAAGTTAACAATTTTCAATGGCCAGAAATGTTCGCTCTAGGAACAACTTGGAAACCCAATGATCGCTGGAAGGTTTCTGCTGATCTTAAGCAAATTAACTGGGCAGCAGTAATGGATAAATTCTCGATGTCTTTTGATGCAGACTCAAACCCTAATAATGGAGCTTTTGCAAATACTACGCTTGATGTAACTATGGATCAAAACTGGAAAGATCAAACAGTTATAATGTTGGGTGGTCAATATGGCGTAACTAAATACTTAGTTGTTCGTGCAGGATACAACCATGCTTCTAACCCTGTACCAAATAAAAATCTAAACCCTCTATTTCCTGCCACGATTACTAGCCACTATACAACTGGTTTAGGTTGGAAAATGGCTCCACAACAAAAGGTAGATGTTTCTGTCACAATTGCTCCAGAAGTTAGTGCAACTAATCCTAATACTGGAATCACTACTAACCATAGTCAATTTAACTGGCAATTAATGTACTCTTATCTATGGGGCATTAAAAAATAAATTATTTTTTATTTAGAAGATAAGCTGCTTTTTTAAGCAGTTTATTAATTAATAAGACTGTCACCCAGCACTTGTAACAAAGTCTTTTATTATTATTTTTAAAAATTTATTAATTTCTTTATTAAATCTAACTAAAATATAGGCTAATTATATATTTAGGAGATTAAATAATGTCACCAGTTGGTCAGGGAGGATTGTTCTTTCTACAATTTATTGTAGGAATAATTATTTTCATATTACTACTTAGATTTTTTTTACGAGCTAGCTATATAGATTGGCATAATCCTATTGTGACTTTTGTCGCTAAAATAACCAACCCTATTTGTGCTCCTTTTAGCAAATTGATACCAAGCAAAGGTAGGTGGGACTTTACAGCCATAACTACCGCTCTTAGTGTACAAATTGCATACTTTACATTACTAGTATTATTTACAGATAAATCATTCAATATCGGATTAATCGCTATTTTTGCCATTACCGAAATTTTAGATAAACTGCTAGACCTAATGTTCTTGATAATTATAATTCAAGTTATTCTTAGCTGGCTTAACCAAGATTACAATTCTAATACTGAAATTTTCAAGCAAATGGCAAACCCCCTACTTGCACCATTTCAAAAACTAGTCCCACCAATAAGTGGTATAGACTTATCTCCTATAATTGCAATTTTAGCCATTAAGCTTACACAAATTATTGTGGTAGGATCTCTTACTCAACTTGGACAACAAATGGTTTAAATAATGGAACAAATAGAACTAGTTACTCCAAAAACCTTACAAGTTACTAAACCATTAACCATGGTTAGTGGTTCTATACTGCCAAAGTATGAGCTTGTATTTGAAACTTACGGCAAACTTAATGATGATGGCTCAAATGCCATTTTAATTTGTCACGCTTTAAGTGGTAATCATCATGCCGCAGGGATTTATGAATCAGAAAATACTAAAGGCTGGTGGCATGAACATATTGGCTCTGGAAAATCAATTGATACCAATATATTTTTTGTAGTTTGCTCTAATAATTTAGGGGGCTGTCATGGCTCAACAGGTCCTGCTAGCATTAACCCTTCTACAGGTAAAATATATGGTTCTGATTTTCCTATTGTTACCTGCAAAGATTGGGTAGCAAGCCAAAATACTTTACGCGAACATTTACAAATTGATTGCTGGGCTGGCATAGTAGGTGGATCAATGGGAGGTATGCAGGTTTTACAATGGTCCATTGACTACCCTGATAAAATTAAAAATGCTATTGTTATTGCCGCTGCCGCCAAACTATCTGCTCAAAACATTGCCTTTAATGAAGTAGCAAGACGAGCAATCATGGAAGATGCAGATTTTCATGATGGTCGTTTTTTAGAATATAATACCATCCCCAAAAAGGGTCTTGCCCTAGCCAGAATGCTTGGTCACCTTACTTATTTATCAGATGATATGATGGGCGAAAAATTTGGTCGCGAATTACGCACAGAAAAACTAAATTATAACTATGAGGTAGAATTTCAAGTGGAAAGCTATTTAAGATACCAAGGAGAAAAATTTGCCACTAAACTTAACTTTGATGCCAATACTTACTTATTAATGACCAAAGCCCTTGACTATTTTGATCCAGCTGCAGAATTTAATAACGACCTTGAAACTACACTTGCCAAAACAACAGCAAATTTTTTAGTAATATCTTTTACAACTGACTGGAGATTTTCTCCTGAAAGATCGCAAGAAATAGTTAAAGCTTTATTAGATAACAATGCTAATGTTAGTTATGCTGAAATAACCTCACAACATGGACATGATGCTTTTTTATTAAAAAATGATCATTATGAAGCTGTTTTTAGCTCCTACATGAATAGAATCTCTACCCAACTACAAACTGGCAGAAAATAAATAATGTCTAAAGCTTCATTAGAATTTAAAATAATCACTAAATGGGTGTCTAAAAATGCCAAGGTTCTTGATTTAGGCTGTGGTGATGGTAGATTATTAAAACACCTTAACCATAAATTAGCTGTAACTGGTTACGGCATGGAAATAGACCCTGAAAAAACAGTTAAGGCAATTAAATCTGGCATCAATGTTTTACAAAGTAACCTAGATAGAAATGATATTCAACGATATTTTGCTAAAAATTCATTTGAATTTATTATTATGACCCAAGCTCTACAGGTGGTTAGAAGACCAGATTTACTACTAGAGCAAATGTTAATAACAGGCAAAGAAAGCATTATAACCTTTCCAAATTTTGCTCACTGGCGCAACAGAGTACAATTGTTTTTTGGTGGTAAAATGCCACAAAATGAGGCGCTACCCTATAATTGGTATGACACTCCAAACATACACCTTTGTACTTTTAAAGATTTTGAAGAATTATGCAAAAATAATAATATTGAAATAGTCGCTAGAAGCGTAATAAATAAACAAAATAAAACTACACTATGTATGAAAATAGCACCAAACTTATTTGGTGAAGTCGCCTTATATAGAATTAAAAAATATTAGAGGCATGAAAACCTTTTTGTTTTTTTGCTAAAATAACTCACTTTATGTCTATAAAACTTAACAAAAGATAAACTATGCCTTTTTACAAATTCTTTTTTTTATTTATCTTAATTACTATTTTTGCGATTTCTGTAGCTAGTTGTGGAAAAAAAGCCGCTTTATACATACCAACAGAAAAACAAAAAAAACAACTAGAAAAAGAACAGCTAGAAAAAAAAGCCGTATTAAAAAAACGCAATGAAAAAAAATAAACACAGGAAAAACATGGATTTTAACCACTTTAGATACATAAATAATACCCTGCATGTAGAAAATACTAGCCTCAAAAAATTATCTAAACAATATGGCACCCCATTATTCGTCTATTCTAGACAAGGAATAGAACAGCAATGGACAGCCTTTAACAAAGCTTTTAAACAACAACCACACCTTATTTGTTTTTCAGTAAAAGCTAATTCAAATATTGCAGTATTAAATATAATGGCAAAACTTGGCTCAGGTTTTGACATAGTTTCAGAAGGCGAGCTGGAAAGAGCATTAGTCGCTGGAGCAGAAGCTAAAAAAATTGTTTTTTCAGGGGTTGCCAAAACATCAAGTGCGATTAAACGAGCATTAGAAGTTGGCATTCGTTGTTTTAATGTTGAATCTTATCCAGAGCTTGATCGTATTCAGTCTGTTGCCAAAAACATCAATAAAATTGCTAATATATCAATCCGTGTAAACCCAGATGTTGATGCCAAAACTCATCCATATATATCAACAGGATTAAAAGACAATAAGTTTGGGGTGGACATTAATACTGCCCCGCAACTCTATGCCAAAGCTACTACATTATCACACATAAATATTACTGGCATTGATTGCCATATAGGCTCTCAATTAACTGATACTCAACCTTTTGTAGATGCTTTAGACAAACTACTTATTTTAAAAAATAAACTCCAAAAACAAGGAATAAACATCTATCACTTAGATATTGGTGGTGGTTTAGGCATCCAGTATACCAACGAACAACCACCGGTAATAGCTGAGTATATAAAAGATATTCTAGTAAAGTTGAATGATCCACAATTAGAAATACTAATCGAACCAGGTAGGGCAATTGTTGGTAATGCTGGAGTTTTATTAACTGAAGTAGAATACCTAAAATCAACCGCACATAAAGACTTTGCCATAATTGATGCCGCCATGAATGATTTAATACGCCCTGCTCTCTATCAGTCATACCAAGAAATTAAACCTATAACCCCAAGAACAGATGGTGTTGAAAAAAAATGGGATCTAGTAGGCCCAGTGTGTGAAACTAGCGATTTTTTAGGTAAAAACAGAAGACTAAATTTAAAGGCTACTGATATTCTTGGAGTAATGTCTTCTGGTGCTTATGGTTTTACCATGAGTTCTAATTATAATTCCCGCCCTAGAGCTGCCGAAATAATGGTAGATGGCGATGAATATTTTGAAATAAGACCTAGAGAAACCTTCCATGATTTATTTGGCAAAGAACAAATTTTACCCTAATCTCTATATGGGTATTCAGGTAAAACAAAAACCCTGAACCTACACTACCAAGGTTTATTTACCCTAAAAAATAAAGTTTTAATATATTCAGTTTCAGCTATTGCTGGATGTATAGGGTGATCAGGTGCTTGGTGAGCCTGATCAAATAACTGCACTGAACGGTCAACATGCCTAGAGGCAAGTTGCACTTGGTTTAATAAATTGTCTCTGCTCATATGATACGAACAAGAAGCAGAAACTAATATCCCCCCATATTCAACTAACCTTAAAGCCAATTCGTTAATTCGTCGATAGGCATCAGTGCCTGATTTAATATCTTTTTTGCGTTTAACAAATGCCGGCGGGTCAATAATCACTATATCAAACTTTTGTACTTCAACAATTAGCATTTTTAAAGCATCAAAAGCATTCCCTTCAATAGTAGTTACCTTATCCTCTACAGAGTTCAAAGCGGCATTTTTATCCACCCCATCTAAAGCCAAAGCAGAAGAATCCACGCAAACCACTTCACTAGCTCCAGCAACTGCCGCCTCAATACCCCAACCACCTAAATAGCTAAATACATCTAAAACCCTCTTATTTTTTACCAAGGATTGCAATCTAGCCCTTGCTAAACGATGGTCATAAAACCAGCCTGTTTTTTGACCATTTTGTACAGGAACAATAAATTTTGCTCCATTTTCCTCAATTAAAACCTCTTCAGGTAAAGACCCTATTGCTACCTCTTCATATTGTTGAAGACCTTCTAGTTCTCTACTAGTGGTGTCATTACGATAAACCAAAGCTTGAGGATGAAATAAGTTTTCGATAGTTTGAGTAATTTCAGCTTTTAGTTTCTCCATACCTGCGGTATTTATTTGAGCAACAAAAACCTCTCCAAAACGATCTATGACCAAACCTGGCAAGCCATCAGAATCGCCAAATACCAAACGATAAAAAGGCTTATTAAAATTTAACTTTCGTAACTCAAGGGCTAGCTGAATACGCTTTTTTAAAAACATTTGGTTAAATTTAGTTTTTATATTGCGGCTAAAAATCCTTGCACAAATTAAAGTTTGTGGGTTAATATAAGCAACACCAATGGCTTTAGCGTTAGCAGACTCAACTATAACAACCTCACCTGCTTCAAAACCTTGTAAAGGCGTAATTTTAGTGTCTATTTCATTACTAAATATCCACAAATGACCTTGCTTAATTCTTCGTTCTTCATTTTTTTTTAGTCGTAAAGATTTCATGTGAATAGCCTATTGATTTATTAGAGGTTTAAATTAATTGCACTAGTGATGCGAATATAAGAGCCATAGAGAACTAGCTATTGCAGAAAAGGTAATGCGGAGACTTAAAAAACTAGATAAGCCCCACATGGAGGGGCTTATAATAGTTCACTTCTTCTTTATGAATTTTGGCAATAGGTAAAATACTACAACCCAATTCCAAAAACTTAGAATATCTTTTAGATGCTAACTACTGGTTTTAGGCAAGAACTTTTCAACAGGACAAAAACCTGTAAAGGTAGATTGCAGTGCATTTAGTCCAGCAAATATAGTTAACCAAAGCCAAGTTGGCTCCATTATATTTACTTGTCCATTGAAGTGAGCTGCCAAAACAGACCCTAAAACTACTAATGCTAATAACCTAACGGTATAGTTTCCTTTCATGTTTATTCCTTATATTTTTCGTTGTTGTACAAAGCTAGCTATAGTCTTTTTAAATTTATTGTTATCTTCCGTAAATTCAACGCCCATTAGACATTCTCCACGAACATTGCAACGGTGAACAATAGTCCCCATCATAGTAATAAGTTGATTAGATGAGTTTAAAGTAAACTCTAATTTAATAAAATCTGCATCTAAACAAGATGATTTAATAATAACTTTAGTCCCATATTCTGACAGATCAATCATCTTGGCGTTAATTTTTTTATCTTCAATATAGACAACCATAGGTCTTTCTGTCGAGACTCTTAGGTTTAATCTTTTACTATCCATTTTTTATTTTGCTCTTAATTTTATGTTAAATTAGTAGGATACTATACATGATTTATATAATCAAAGGTTTTATTATGAAGTTTTCATTAGTAGTTGACAATATAAAATGTGCTGGTTGTGCTAGCCATATTACAGATAAAATAATGGCTATGGGTAATATAATATCGATAAATGTTGATATTGAAACAGGTCAAGTCTCAGGAGAAATGAGCGAAGATATATTAGATAAGATTAAAGTTACCTTGACTGGTCTAGGCTATCCCAAAGCAGGAACTCAAGAGGGCTTAGAAGCCCTAGGCTCTAAGGCTAAGTCTTTTGTGTCTTGTGCTGTTGGTAAAATGAATAAATAGATAATATTGGATTAAATCATGAGTCAAAAAACTATAAATTATGAAGGCATTGAGCATCAAAGTGTTGCTCAATTTGCAGAAAAAGCTTATTTAGATTATGCAATGTATGTGATTTTAGATCGTGCTTTACCGCATATAGGTGATGGTTTAAAGCCAGTACAACGCCGAATT
Organism: Hydrogenovibrio sp. UBA654; assembly: GCA_002299585.1. GTDB lineage: Bacteria > Pseudomonadota > Gammaproteobacteria > Thiomicrospirales > Thiomicrospiraceae > Hydrogenovibrio. The sequence continues at coordinate 10,792 of DBOE01000007.1, forward strand.
ATTTATGCTATGTCTGAATTAGGTTTGAAAGCAACTGCTAAACATAAAAAATCAGCTCGTACCGTAGGTGATGTGTTAGGTAAATTCCACCCACATGGGGATTCAGCGTGTTATGAGGCAATGGTGTTAATGGCACAAAACTTTTCCTTTCGTTTTCCTCTGGTTGATGGGCAAGGTAACTGGGGGTCTGTCGATGACCCTAAATCTTTTGCTGCTATGCGTTATACCGAAGCAAAATTATCAAAATTTAGTCAGCTATTATTAGAAGAAACTGCACAAGGAACAGTTGACTGGGCACCTAATTTTGATGGTTCTTTAAAAGAGCCAACCGTTCTTCCTGCTAGAGTTCCACATATTCTATTAAACGGCACATCAGGGATTGCAGTAGGTATGGCAACTGATATTCCACCACATAATTTAATTGAAGTAATTAACGGTTGTATTCGCCTGCTAGATAAACAAACCTTAACCGCAGATGAATTATTTGAGATTATCCCTGGACCTGACTATCCTAACTATGCCAGCATTATAACGCCTAAAGCAGATTTGAAACGCTTGTATGAAACAGGTAATGGCTCACTAAGACAAAGAGCTAGATATACAGTTGAAGATGGGGTTAATGTGGTATTTGATGCCTTGCCGTTTCAAGTTTCAGGCTCAAAAGTATTAGAGCAGATTGCCGCACAAATGAGGGCAAAAAAATTACCTATGGTCGTAGATTTACGCGATGAATCAGACCATGAAAACCCTGTTAGATTAGTGGTGGAACTACGCTCTAAAAGAATTGCTATTGAAGCAACTATGTTGCATTTATTTGCCACCACTGATTTAGAAAGAAGTTATCGAGTGAATTTAAATGTGATAGGTCTAAATGGTAGACCACAAGTAAAAAACTTATTAGGAATTTTAAAAGAATGGCTAAGTTTTCGTATAAAAACAGTCAGAAGACGGCTACAGTTTAGGTTAGATAAAGTAAATAGCAGATTACACATCTTGGGTGCGCTATTAATTGCCTTTTTAAATATTGATGAAGTAATAGCAATTATTCGAGAGGAAAATAAGCCTAAGCCAGTATTAATGGCTAGATTTAATTTAACTGATACACAAGCCGAGGCAGTTTTAGAGCTCAAATTACGCCATTTAGCAAAACTAGAAGAAGTAAAAATAACCGCAGAACAAAAAGAGTTAGCAAAAGAAAAAAATAAGTTAGAAAAAATATTAGCTAGTGAAACTAGAATGAAAACTTTAGTAAAAAAAGAATTACTAGCAGATGCTAAAGAATTCGGTGATGCTCGTCGATCTCCTATTGAAGCACAAGCGGTTGCCCAGGCTATGTCAGAAAAAGACCTGTTGCCTTCTGAACCAATAACTATAGTATTATCGACAACTGGTTGGGTAAGAGCCGCAAAAGGTCATGATATTGAGGGTAAATCATTAAGTTATAAATCAGGAGATTCATTTAAAACTCAGGCAAGCGGACAAAGTCGCCAGCTAGCAGTATTTTTAAATTCAACTGGTAGAGCATATTCTCTAGATGCATGCTCTCTGCCGTCAGCAAGAAGTCACGGCGAACCTTTAACAGGGAGGCTAAATTTAACGCCAGGATCTAGCTTTACTAGTGTTTTATTAGCAGAAAAAAATGAAATGTTTTTTATAGCTTCCACGGCTGGTTATGGTTTTAAAACAGAATATAATAATCTTCATTCTAAAAATAAATCTGGTAAAGCTGTTATATCTATTCCTAAAAAAGACAAGCTGTTAAGTCCAGTTAGGATTAAAGATGATTCTCTTGTGGCTATAGTAACTAATGAACCCAAAATGCTTATTTTTAATGCAGAAGAATTGCCTTTATTATCAAAAGGTAAGGGCAATAAATTGATGTTTTTACCAAAAGGTATTAAGCTAACTGCGGTGTTTGCTTTTGCGAAAGGTAGCAAGATAGAGCTAGTTACTGATAAGTATGCTAAAGCATTTGGAGTAACTGCACTAGAAGAGTTTATTGCGACAAGAGCAACAAAAGGTCTTGTGTTACCTAGAACATTAAAAAATGTCACAGAAATAAGAGTTAATCATAGCTAAGTTGGTTTATTTTTTGCTTTAAAACTGTTTTTAACACAAACTAGTATAAGCAAAAAATATTTATGATTTCAAAAGTAATTGCTATTTTTATAATATTAGGAAGTTTTATTGGAGGCTTCTTAATGGAAGGTGGAAGCCTCCTTTCTTTGTGGCATCCTGCAGAGTTGATTATTATCTTAGGTATTTCTTTAGGCGTATTTTTAGCAGCAACTCCGGTTTATGTTTGGGGGCAAACACTAATCTTTATTGGTAGATTTTTTAAAAATACACGAGTCAACAGAGAAACTTATGAAGAAACCTTATTTTTATTAGATGAACTTTCAAGGTTCTCCCGTAAATTTGGACTTTTAGCATTAGAAAAACATCTCATACTACCTGAAGAAAGTGATATTTTTTTGAAATATCCAAGAGTATTAAGCCACAAAGAGTTAAAAAAATTTATAGTAGATAATTTTTCTTATTTATTGTTAAATCCACCAACCTCCTTACCATTTAACTATTACTTAGAAGACCAAATAGAAGATGTCATTCAATCGATGATGGAAGTACCCAAGGCTACTGGAAAAATAGCTGCTTTACTACCTGGTTTTGGTATTGTCGCAGCCGTTATGGGTATTATTATTACCATGAATTTACTTGGTGGAGATATGGATGTTGCAAAGATTGGAACCTCTATTGGTTCGGCTCTAGTAGGAACTCTCACGGGTATATTTTTCTCTTTTGGTGTAGTGTCTCCTTTTACCCACGCGGTTGAAATAATGATCAGGCAAGATAGATCTATCTTTGAAATGAGTGCCTCTTTTTTAAATGCTTTTGCTAGTGGGGTCTCTCCTAGAATGGCTATGGAAGTTGGTAGGCAAAGAATACCTACTGAATTCGAATTGTTGCGAGAAGAAATAGGATAAAAATGAGCAGAAGAAGGCAAAAATGTGAACAGCCAGATGGAGCTTGGGAAATAGCTCTTGCTGATTTGATGACTGTTTTAATGATTTTTTTCTTAGTTATGTGGCTAACTGCAATTATTGAGCCTGAGCAAAGGGATTCTTTTGTGGAATCTGTAATAGGCGAGGGAGCTGCTGAGATAAGTGTAATCGACATGAAGCCACTTAACCTCCAGATTGAGTTAGAAGATGCAAAGGTTGAAAAAAAACCTGAAATAACCATAACAGAGATAGAAACAGCTTTAAAAAACATGATTCCAAAAGAAATTTATATTGAACAAACAGAACAAGGTATAAAAATAACTCTTCATTCAGATAGTTTTTTTGAGAGTGGACGAGCAAATATTAAAGATAAAACTCGTCAGCAACTTGAAAAATTAGCAACCAGCCTCGTTGATAGAAATCAAACTATTATAATTTCAGGATATACTGATAATATGCCTATTGCAAATTTTCAGTTTCCATCCAACTGGGAACTATCCGCAGCTAGAGCCGCAAATGTTGCTAGATTTTTTGTTAATATGGGGCTTGAGCAAAAGTTAATAACTATTCAAGGAATGGCAAGCAATAATCCTGTCGCTAAAAATGACACTTCTCACGGCAGGTCTTTAAATCGTAGAGTTATTATTTTGGTTAAAAAGGGGATTTCTTAGGGAGTCTATGAGCCTTTATTTATTACAAATAGGACAGTTTTTATCTTGCTTTAGATTTAATTTTTTAAACAACATGCTGTAGCTGTCAACTATTAAAAGCTCTCCCATCAAGGTTTTTATATTAAGTAGAGCCTTAATTGCTTCAATAGCTTGCATAGTACCTATAAGGCCTACCATAGGGGATAAAACTCCGTTTATGCCACAACTGATTTCCTTACCAGTTTCTTCTTTATATAGGCACTGGTAACAGGGGCTTTCAGATTTTCTAAAATCATAGGTGGTTAATTGTCCCTCCCAACGAACTACTGCCCCAGAAATGAGTGGTACTTTATATTTATGGCAAACACGATTTATAGAAAAACGACTGGCAAAATTATCAGTGCATACCAAAACCACATCAGCAGATTTAATTAACTCCCCAGCTTGCTGTTCCGTTAGTTTTTTTTGTACCGTATTTATTTTAGTTAAATGGTTTAATTCAGTTAGGTTAGCCTTAGCAGAAGCCACTTTAGGCTGGTTGATATTTTTCTCACGATGGATAATTTGTCGTTGTAGATTTGAATCATCTACGCTATCAAAATCTATTAGAGTTATTTCGCCAACCCCTGCCGCAGTTAAGTAGATAGAAACGGGTGATCCTAAACCACCTAAACCAAAAATAACTGCATGAGAATTAGCTAGTTTTAACTGGCCAATTTCATTTATTTCTGGCATTATTATTTGGCGGTTATAACGATTTAATTCTTTATTATTTAGTTTTATTTTTTGCATACATAAGGTTTCCTAGAGTGGCTCTATCGTTGCCGCCGTGGTCTTTAATGGTTTCTATTTTACCAAAATCATTTTGTTGCATTAATTCTTTTACTTTATGAGCTTGATTATAGCCATGCTCTATTAGTAACCAGCCATTATTTACTAAGAATTTAGAGGCTTGTTGGCAAATATGCGTAATATCTCTTAAACCATCTTTACCTGATGCCAATGCACTTATCGGTTCAAACTTAAGATCACCTTGCTTAAGATGCTGATCTTGTTCTTCAATATAGGGGGGGTTTGCTACAATTAAATTAAAAAGATGGCTACTTGGTTTAAGCTCATTAAACCAGTTGCTTTTTATAAAATTAATGTCTAAAGATAGGTTTTGGGCATTAATTTTGGCTATTTTTATTGCGACTTTATCAACTTCAATTGCAAAGGCGTCTATATTTTTTAGCTCATGTTTTATGGAACATATAATAGCTCCAGAACCTGTACCTAAATCTAATACTTTAACTTTATCTAGGGTATTGTTTTGCTGAATTTTTTTAGCCAGTTCTATTGCTTTATCAACAACTATTTCAGTATCTGGTCTTGGTATGAGAGTGCTTTCATTTACTTTAAATTCTAATCCCCAAAATTCTTTTTTACCTAAAATATAGGCTATAGGTTTTCCTATTAGCCGTGAAGACAATAAAAATCTAAATTCATTTATCTCATTAGTCGATAATTGTTTTTCTGGCCAGGTATATAGATAAGATCGATTTTTTTTAATGGCTTTAGCCATTAAAATTTCGGCATCTATTTTAGGAGAGTCAGTTACGCCAGAACTTAAAAGTTTTTGTAGGGCATAATTAATTAGGTAGTGAATAGAAGTTTTATTCAGCATTTAAAGCAGCTAATTGTTCTGCTTGATATTCATTAATTAATGGCTCTATGACCATGTTTAAATTACCTTGCATAACATCATCAAGACGATAAAGAGTGAGGTTTATCCTATGGTCAGACACCCTGCCTTGAGGATAATTATAAGTTCTTATTTTTTCAGACCTATCGCCAGAACCAACTAAACTTTTTCTTTCTTTGGCAATTTCAGCATCATGTTTTCTTTGTTTTTCATCCATTATTCTGGCTGCCAGTAAAGACATAGCTCTGGCACGATTTTTATGTTGTGAGCGTTCATCTTGGCATTCAACTACTGTGCCAGTTGGTAGGTGAGTAATCCGAATAGCAGAGTCAGTTTTGTTTACATGCTGTCCACCAGCTCCAGAGGCTCGGAAGGTATCAACTTTTAAATCAGCGGGGTTTAGATTTACTTCTTCAAGATCATCTGCTTCAGCCATAATAACTACAGTTGCCGCAGAAGTATGTACTCGACCTTGAGTTTCAGTAGTAGGTACTCTTTGTACTCTATGAGCTCCAGATTCAAATTTTAATTTTGAATAGGCTCCATCACCAATAATTCGTACTATGATTTCTTTAAAACCACCATGTTCACCTTCTTGGGAGTTAATTAGTTCTAGTTTCCAGCTTGTCTTTTCAACGAAACGGCTATACATTTTAAAAAGGTCTCCTGCAAAAATAGCGGCTTCATCACCACCTGTGCCAGCACGAATTTCTAAAAAAATATTAGCATCATCATTTGGGTCTTTTGGCAAGAGCATTTTTTGTAAAACTTTTTCAAGAAAGGTCATTTTTTTATTTAAACCGGGCAGTTCTTCTTGCCCCATTTCTTTCAATTCAGGGTCTCCAGAATTAATCATATCTTTAGCTTCATTAAGGTCATCTTGGGTAGAACAAAAATTGACAAAAGCTTCTACTATTGGTGTTATTTGAGTATGCTCTTTTGTTAAAGAGCTAAATTTATTTTGTTTACTAATTATTTCAGGATCAGAGATTAAGTGATTAACCTCTTCTAATCTCTCAACAAGTATTTCTAATTTCTTACGAATGGAGTCTTTCATTTATATATTGTTCTTTTTATTTACGTTTTTTTGTCTAACAAAATAGAATGGGCAGAATCTATAACATGTTGTTGCCCTGCTAAGCTTGCTTTGTGTATATTGGTGGTTGGGGTATGTAATATTTTATTAGTTAATTGATTAGCTAGTTTTTTAATAACTTCAGAAGCTTGGTCACCCTTTTGTAATTGCAGCAATGCCTCATCAATAGATTGTTTTTTTAATTGGTATGCCTGCTCTCTATATTCCTGTATAAGAGGGCTGGCTTGCACAGAAGCTTCATATTTAGCCATAAAATCATTTGCCTGGGTGTCAACAATTTCTTCTGCCGCTAGGGCGGAATTTTTACGAGATTGTTTATTTTCTTTTATTATTTCGGTTAAGTCATCAACTGAGTAGAGATAAACATTGTTTAACTCTGAAATACTTGGTTCAATATCTCTTGGCACAGCAAGATCAACGATAAAAATAGGTTTATTTTTCCGTTTGTTTAGAGATGTTACAATCATTTCTTTTAAAATGATAGGTTTTGTTGAAGCTGTTGAAGATATAATCATATCAACTTCATGAATATGATCAGCTATTTCTGCTAAATTAATTGCATAACCACCTAATTGCTCGGTAATACGGTGAGCATGTTGTAGTGTTCGGTTAGCAATAATTAATTTACCAATATTATGCTCACATAAATGACGACCAACTAGTTTTATAGTCTCTCCAGCACCAATTAATAAAGCAGTTTGCTGATTTAAATTACCAAAAAATTGTTCAGATAAGCCAACTGCTGAAAAGGCTATTGAAATAGAACTAGAGCCAATAGCTGTGTCAGTACGAATTTGTTTTACCGTTTTAAATATATGTTGAAATAAATAATCTAGATTTTGATGAACAGAATTGGTCTTAACCGCAATATTATAGGCTGCTTTAATTTGGCCAAAGATTTGTGGTTCACCCATTACTAAAGAATCTAATCCGCTGGCAACACGCATAAGGTGTCGAATAGCTTCTAGGTCATTGTATTCATATAGGTACTGATCAATGCTATTGTCTTTTAAATCAAAAAACCTATACAGCCATTGACGAATATATTTAGAAGGAATAGATTTTAAATTACAATAAATCTCGGTTCTATTGCAAGTGGACAAAATAATATTTTCATTTTTTTGTCCAGAATCTTTAAGTTGTGCTAGGGCTGTTTGTATTTGCTCAGTTGAAAAAGCAACTTTTTCGCGAATATCAATAGGGGCTGTTTCATGATTTATGCCCAATACAAATAGATTCATAAAGTCTCAAATATAAAAAAAAGTAAAATAATTCTGTTTAAGACCCGTAATTTTGCTAAATTATGCTTTTAATTGAAAGTAAATGGATAAAATTCTGTGCATAAGAAACCTATATCAATTCAAAAAACAGTCTTATTAGCGGGTATTTTAGCTTTTTTAGGGGTTTGTTTAAATGGTTGTTCACAAATAATTCATAAAAATAGCAAAAATAAATCAAAATCGTCTAAAACAGAACAGCAAACTTTGATTAAACAACCCTCTAATATGACTGCTGATATGATGTATAAAGTGTTATTGGCAGAAATGTTAATAAAAAGGCGTCAATATAGATCCTCCTTTCAAATTCTATATCCCCTAGCAGTAGAAACTAACGATATAGCTCTAGTAAAAAAGGTTTTTCATCTGTCGATAAAAACTTTTGATATTCATTCTATAGAAGCGGCAACTAATTTATGGTTAGAGTATTCACCAGATGATGCCTTACCTTGGAAATCTGCCTATTTACTTGATGTTAGATCTGGTAGAGTGAAAGAGGCAAAACAAAAATGGAAAAAATATGTCTCATTATCGAATATAAAACTAGCAGAAAATTTTATTGAAACTTCAGTAAGAGTTTCAACATCTGTGGTTAAAGAATTTGGCTTAGATTTTCTTAAAAGTTTGCAAAAAGACTACCCTAACGAACCTGTTGCTTTATTTGCACTTGGTTTAGCTGCCGAAGAATATAACGAATATGACTTAGCTATATCTAAACTTGAAAAATTTATTGAAATATCTGAAAAAGTTAACGAAAAAAAACGCACTAATTTTTATTTAAGACTACTAAACGAAGCATATTATTCTTTAGCAAATAACTATTTAAAAACAGAAAGAGTTAAAAAAGGCTTAAAAAAAATTGGTAATAAAGTATTAAAAGATCCTAAAAACTGGCGGCTACAAGAGGCTCTAGCAAAATTAGAAATTAAAGCGGGTTTGTTGTTAAGGGCTGAAAAAAGATATAAGCTAATTGTTTCTAACAAACCACAAGCCACAACACCAAGACTTTCCTTAGCACTAATTCAAATGGAGAATATTAACTATATTAGTGCTAAAAATAATTTTTTAAAATTAAGAAAAAATAAAATTTATTTTGCAATAGCAACTTATTACTTGGGTTTTATAGCTCAAAATCAGGGTTTAGATACTAAGGCCGTTAATTATTATTCGCAAATAAATAGTCAAGATTTTTATATAGATGCACAAATAAGGATTTTAGAGATAAATTATCCTAAAAATGGCTTAGAAAAGACCCTCCAAAAAATAAACCTGTTAGAGGCAAAAACTAAAGAAAACAATATTAAACTTTATCGTGCGTTAGCTGTTTTTTATAGATATGAAAATAAACTTCAACAGGCAGTAAAATCATATCAAAATGCTCTAGATTTAAGCCCATATAACACAAGTATCTTGCTTGCCCAAGCTTATATTTTTTATGAACTTAACAAGTTTAAACAGTATGAAAAAAATCTATTAACCGCACTTAAGTTAGAGCCTAATAATGTTGATGCTCTTAATGCTCTTGGCTATTACTATGTAGAGCAAACTAATAAATTATCACAAGCTACTATTCTGCTAGAAAAAGCTAATAGGCTAGAGCCAAATTCTTTTTATATAATCGATAGTTTAGGATGGCTTTTTTATAAAAAAAATGAATTTGAAAAATCAGAATATTTATTAGAAAAAGCTTTTAGCTTGGAAAAAGATGTTGAAGTTCTATTACATCTAATGCAGGTTAAGCTGAAATTAAATAAAAAAGATGAAGCTAGTAAGCTAGGGAACAAATACCTAGAAAAATTTAAAGATAATAATGCTGAACTAAAAAAACTATTAAAAAATATAAAAAATTAAACTTTAAGAAATCACTTAAGGAGGCACTGAATAACTAACATAAAATTCTGCGTGGACTTCTAGCCCAGCAATTCTAGGAGCGTATTGCAGGCAATAACCAGTCATTACTAAAA
>DBOE01000017.1 GCA_002299585.1 Hydrogenovibrio sp. UBA654
TAACGCAGAGGTTGTAAACTTGACTAAGCCCCCCCCTGTAGGGAGTGCCTCCTATAACAGGGTTTATGCGTCAAAAAAAGTACAACAAAAATTATATATACTATAAAAATAAATTTCTCTGTTAATGTTTCATCCGTCATCATAAACTCCATAATAGATTCTACTAAAATCAAACCCGCTAATGGAATATAGGTATCAGTAACATACACCGAATTCTTTATTCTTTTTAAAAACAAAAACGCAGGGTAAAGCAAAATACTTAACATTGAAATAAGCCCTACTGAGCCCATTTCTCCTAAAAATGTAAAATAGTCAGAATGAGCATGCCCCCAACCACCAGGTCTAGACTCAATAACTATATTTTGTGAGGCATATAACGCGTAATATTTATCAAACTGATAAAACCCTGCTCCCCATAGAGGATTATCTAAACAAGACATAAAGCTGGCTTTCCACATTTCAAGTCTATACCCAACAGATGTTTGAGCATCACCGTTAAAATAGGCCGTTATATCGTGCAAAACTAAGTTCAAACGCTCGGCAATTGGAATATATTCCCAGAATAAGACAGCTAAAGATATAACAAATACTGCTAAAAATACAGATATCAAAAAAGCTACTCTGTTTAGTTTCCTGTTAACTATTATTATAATAGCTACACCTAATACAAGGCTTAACCACCCCCCCCTTGAACCAGATAATAAACTAAGAAGCACTCCTGAAAAAAAAACTATTAATGCTACAACCTTCCATCTTTTATCTTGCAAACCAAAAAAAGCCACCAGAGATAACATACCAAACAACATTCCAAGATTGCCTCTGGTAATAGGAATTTCAAGAATTCCCGTAGAGCGATCAGTTGGGTACATTAATAAATAAACTGACAGATAAACTGTAAATAACCCCCCTAAAACCACTATTTTCCAAATAGCTTGTTCTTCAAAATTGGCGTATAATAAAAGTAATGTTAAAAGGGGTAAAAACAGAAGTATTTTAAATATTTCATATCTGTATGCAAATAGCAGATGGAAATTTTGGTTGAAAACAATACTAAATGTAATTAAAACAAAAAATGTCACTCCCAAAACATTAAATACTTTAATTTCTTTAGGCATTATTTTAAAACCTTGCTTAAAAGCTACCCAGCCAGAAATCAACAACAAAATATACAAAAAATAATCCATATAATTTGAAAGCATGCCTGCAAGTATAAAAATTGCGATCAACAAAGTAGCAATAAAATACTTCTTAAATATTGTATTTCCAAAAAGTTCTAAACTAGAATTCATTAAAAGTTAGGACTTAATCATTATTTTTATTTTCTCTGCCATTTTTTCCCAATGCTTACTTGAGCTAGAGTGATATGAATTTGGCAAAGAATACTCATAATATATATAACTTAAAAAACTTTCTATCAGTTCTGTATCAACTTGCCAAGATGGAATTAGTTTTATGTTTCCTAATAACTCTTCTTTCGATGTTGCTGAATAACTCAAAGGATAAAAGTTGTACCAACTATCTCCTAAAGAAATAATTTTTTTATGGGAAATTAATCCCTCCATTCCGACCATTGAATTTATAGTTATTATTGCACTAGAATTTTTAATTAAAATTGGTGTAGGAATTGAATTGGCAAAAATTACACGATCTTTAGCAATAATAGAATGTAATGATTGGTAAGTCCTTTTCTCTGAGGGGTGTTCTTTTAAAACAAACTTTATATTACTTGGTGAGTTATCTACCACAAACTTAATCCAGTCAAATAGTTGAACCATACTTTTTATATTTGCCGAATGTATTAGAATAGACGAGTCATCTACTTGTTGAAAAGGCACAAATATATAGTTTTTTGGCAACTCTACTTTTTCTAAATCATGATTGTTTTTGTCTTTATGTACTTGCCTTATTTCAATCTCTCTATCTGGTATCAAACCATTTTTTTTTTCAAATTTATTCTCTTTATAAAAAAACGGCTCTTTAGGTATACTTGAATATGCGGTAATTCCTTTGGCATCAAATACGGTAGTATTTGGCATAACTCCTATTTCGGAAAAAACTACCCTCCTACCTAAATGTTTTGCCACTAAGGCAGCTATTGCAGACCTTTCTTTTAAACCATTCCATACCCCTACCAAAAACGAAGGGTGCTTATGAAATGCCGCTGTATAATTTAAAAATCTAACCATCAATAATAAAAACTTTATAGGTAGTAACAGCTTCCACCTAAACTTCATAAAATAAGAAGTCTCGGTACTAGCATGCTCCATAGTCTTATAAACAGCCACATCCATAATTTCCTTAAAAGGAATATTTTTAAAACCTAAAAAATGCCATTTAGAAATTTCTCTATGAGTTATTTCAAAAGTTTTGATATTGGATAAATTTTTTACAGCTAATTCAAAATAGGGGATTTTTCCCTTGTTTGAGGTAAAAAATAATATATCTAATTTTTGTTCTTTCACCTAATCATTCCCAAATAAATCCCTAAAATATATTTTATCGGCAACATCTGCTATATCCTAATCAACTCTATTAACAACAATTATGCTATATATTTGTTTAAATTCCACTAAATCATTAACTATTCTAGAATTAAAAAAACTATCCTTTGTTATTGTTGGCTCATAAACCACTACTTCAATTCCCTTGGCTTTTATTCATTTTATTATACCTTGAATAGCAGAGGCTTTAAGTTATCAGAACCAACTACTGCTATTTTCACACTAACCCCTAAACTTAACTTGTTGCATTATATCACTTGGCAAGAGGTCTTTAGCAATTATACTATAACCCTCTAAAACAGCCACTTGGTCCTCATCAATAATAAATTTACCAAACTCTGCTCTTAGTTCACCATTTTCATACAATTTAGCCCATCTTCTATAATGATTTCCCATGCGAGCATTTTTTTGTAATAACTCTATTCTTTGTTTTATATTATCTTCAAACTGTTGGTAACTGCGAACAGGGTAATGATAAACTCTTAAACTTGTTTCTGTCCTTTTGGTAAAGCTACTAGCTAGGTGTTTTGCTCGATGATTACCGCCGCTTATTTTTATAAAGCCATATGGATTAACTACCACTTTTGGACTAATATCAGCAAAAAACATTGCAATATTTTCTTCATTAATCTCAGCATTTTTATCATAACAAACTGGGTATTTAACACGATAATTAGCTTGCGAAAAATGGTATCCTTCTTCTAGAGATTGTTCAGTTAATAACATATTACTGCGTTTAATGGTAACTACGCTATCTGCATGATTTAATAAATCCTTAATAGATCCTTTACTTTTTGGCAACCAAAACTCATCAGCATCATTGCTTATTACCCAGCTAGCCCCTAACTCATCTCTAGCTACAAAAACCAGCTGTCTCATCCATTTTCGTTGATTATAGACCCCTGTTTGGTCAATTATTTTTATCTCAAACTCTTTGGATAACTCTGCTAATTTTTCTCTAGTACCATCAGTTGAACCATTATCCATAACAGCAAAAGCATCAACTCCTAATAAGCTATGCACTCTAATGTTACATTCAATAATATCTACTTCATTACGGCACAAAATATTCATTATTAATCTATCAGCATTAGTTTTTTTCTTTAATAGTCTTGGGAAATATAATAATCCTTTCATTTCATACCTCTATTTCTTCCACTAAAGAGATAACCTTAATGCCCATTTGCCGCATAATTGGGCCAAAACTTTGCTGAAAATAATCTTCTTTCGATAAAATCGCGGTTAAGTTGAGATCAGGGCGTAGCCAATGGCAAGTTAATAGGGCGGTACCTACATCCCCAAAAACTGCGCAGTTTGCAGGCAAGACTGGCAAGACAAATTCCGAGGCAATACCCGCAGGGATTATTTTACTTACTCCTAACTTTTGCAATTCTAATGGGTCATTTTCACTAACTCTAGGATGATACTTTATCGCTATTGTATTAGCGTTATTTTTTAATTTACTAATAATTGTCTGTAAGCGTAATAAATAACCATTCATTTTTGCAACATTATTTGGGTGAGGGATAAAAATTAACACATCAATCAAAGCATAGCTATTAATATCTTCTGCAAACAATTTTAAAACACTGCTGCTTAAATTAAATATTTTGTTATTTAAAAATAGCTTATTATTAAGAGCGATTACTTGTTTATTTTTTTTCAAAATAGATAGTGCCGCCTCTGGCTGAAACAGATGTAATTGTTGGATTTTAGAAGAAGCTCCGACGGTTACAGGCTCTTCCCACCAATAGCCATAACTAAGTTTTTTTAACCAACTACTAAACAAATCTTTATACCAAACTTGCCTACGCCCTGTGTAGCTATACAAACCATCATCTAAATACCCGCCAAGTGGATTTAGGTCTTTCAAACAGTGCATAACATATTGAAACTCTATTCGCCTATCACTACCAGTAAATACTGTTTTTGGTTGCAAATTTGCCAGCCTATTATTTAGCCATTTAAAATTCTGCTTACGTTGTTTAAGCTTAGCAAGACCTTTTTTATTACCGCACAAAACTGTAACTTGGCTAAAAGGCGAATCCTCCCATTCTTGTAATGCCCGAACATATAAATTATCTGCGCAATTCTTTTGGTCAATCAACCATAAAACCTTTTTTGATGATTTATTGTAAGCTATTGCATGAGCACAACTTACCAAAACATTTAGCGGTGTCGAAGGCAAATAAAGGATAGCTGTTGACATAAATTTACTGCAATCCAATAGCTTGATTAGCTTTTCCTGCCAAGATTAATTGCAACTTAGCTATTGCTGCTTGTAAATGCTCTGGAGTTCGCGAGTAGATAGCATCACCTATAACTGCATATTCATTTTTTACAAAACATAAATACTTATTAAATAGCTCTTGATCAACTTGCCAGCTATCTAGATCTGTTATTACTTTGACTAGCTCATCTCTACTAGAAACAGGTTTTGCTAGCCCCGCAAATCCATAGATTGCTTCACCTAACACAACTAATCTTTTTCTTGCCATTATCGCTTCCATACCAACCGTTGAATTTATGGTCATAATTAACTGAGAATTCGCCACTAATGTTGTGGAGTCAATTTCACTAACAAATCTAATTTTGTCTTTGGTTTGTAAAGATTTTTCGATTAAATCTGCATATTCTTCTGGGCAAGAAGGGTGTTGTTTAATTACAAAATTTAAGTGTGTAAACTTACTAGATAAATTTTCTATTTCTGCATAAAGATGACGCATATTCCTTAACCAGGGAGAGTGTAGATAAATATTACTATCTTCCACAACTTGAAACGGCACAAAAACATAATTATCAGGCAAAGAATTAGGTTTATCATAGCTAGTTAAAGGCATAACCATTTGCTCGGTACAACAATACTGCAAATAAAATTCTTTATCTCTAGGTAATGAACTATAAAAATTAACCCCCTTAGGGTCTATAACCGAATAGCCAGGTAGAGGTCCCCTTTCAAAATAAATAACTGATTTACCCGTTTGCTTAGCAGCTAAAACTATTATAGCTTGCCGAAATTTTTTACCATTCCAAACCCCCACATAATGAGCATCTTTTTTTTGTAAAACACCAACATATAATTTAAATAACCAAATTGCCTCTAATTTTTTCATTATTTTAAAAAAATACCAATACAAATTAGACTTAGTTTTACCTGAAGAACTGTTTTGTTTTCTTGTTTGCAATAAACCAACTTGATAATTAATATCTAGCAAAGGTACTGGCGTAAAAATAGTAAAAATAGAAATTTTTTTATACCAATAAATAGAGATTTTTTCTGGCAGGCTCTGTGCTAATTTTGTAAAGTACTTTAGCTGATCTTTACTAGCCGCAAATAAGACTAACTCACTCATTTGAATTCCTCTAAAGCATTGATAACATCGTTAGGAGCAATATTTACCAGCGAATTTTTTTCTTGTGCTTCAGACTCAAATGTCTTCAAATAAAAACTTGCTTCTGGTGAAATTAATTGTTTAACCTTGCTACCTGTTGCCCCAATCTTAACTGGGTCGGTTACTCGGTACAACACCACCATCTTCACATCCAACGCGGCTGCCACATGTGATAACCCTGTATCCACCGCAACTACAAATTCTGCATATTTTAAGCATTGTGCCATTTCATTTAAAGAGAGCATGTTATTAGGAATTATAACCTGCCCCCCTTTAGATACTTTGGTTAAAACTTTCTCGGCACGAAATTTTTCTGCCACATTTCCCCAAGGCAGTACTACTTTTATATTTAATTCATTTATTCTATTTGCTAAATCTAGCCAATAATTTTCTGGCCAATATTTAGTTTCCCAAGTTGTACCATGCAAAAACACTGCATATTTTTCATTTTCTGCTAAACCATTATCAAGGGTTAATTTTTGCCAGTTAGCTGTTGCTAATGCATAGTTAATATTTTCTTGTTTAGGTTCTGCATAGCCTAAGGATTTATAAAATAATTCTCTTAATCGCCAAATAGAATGTTGATTTTTATCTACTGCTATTTTTTTATTGTACCAAAATGAAGCAAGAGCCTCTCTTGCTGAACTCCAGTTAAAACCTGCCTTTTTATCAGTCGTTATTTTACCCATAACCCAAGCACTTTTTAATAACCCTTGGGCATCAATAACTAAGTCATAGTTTTGAGAATTTATTTCTGCGAAAAACTCCCTAATTTTATGCCTGTTTTTAAAGGGTGCTTTACGCCACTTGCGTAATTCAATTGGAAATACATGCTGTACAGCAGGGTGCCAAGTTGGAATTTGTGCAAAACTAGACTCCACAATCCAATCAACTTGTAAATCAGGTATATCTTGTAAAGCATCACTAAGAGCAGGAAATATATGAAACACATCACCCATTGAGGACATTTTTATTAGCAATAACTTCATGCTTTAAAGCTTAGAGTATGCGTATTTTCACTTAACCAAGTTAAATATTTGTTTACTCCCTCAGAAACCGTATTAAAACTTTCACTATAACCAGCTTTGCGTAATAACGAATTATCAGCTTGGGTGAAACTTTGATAAGCTCCTTTTAATTTTTCAGGGAAATCTATATATTCAATCTCACCTTTACCATGAAAATTTATAACTGCATCAGCAATGTTTTTAAAAGGTTCTGCTGCTGACGGCCCCAAGTTAAAAATTCCTGATTTATTTTTATTTTCCATAAACCAAAGATTTACTTTTACCACATCATCAATATAAACAAAATCACGAGTTTGCATACCTTTATCATAGCCATCATAAGCACCAAACAGTTTTAGTTTTTCGCCAGCTAAAATTTGATTATGTAACTTAAATGCCACACTTGCCATATCACCTTTATGCTGTTCTCTTGGCCCATAAACATTAAAATATCTAAAACCAACAACTTGGCTTTTTGCTTTCGGTAAAATTTGACGAACATACTGGTCAAACTGGAACTTTGAAAAGCCATACACATTCAAGGGTTTTTCGTATTGTCTTTGTTCGATAAAAGTAGGCCCATCGCCATAGGTTGCCGCAGATGAGGCGTATAAAAAAGGTATTTCTCTTTGTAAACAATAGTGTAGTAAGTCTTTAGAGTATTCGTAATTATTATCCATCATAAACTTACCGTCCCACTCTGTGGTGGATGAACAGGCTCCTTCATGAAAAATACACTCTATTTCAGGCAAGCCTTCTTCAGCAAAAATGCGTGCTTGAAAGTCCTCTTTATCAAGATAATCGGCAAAATCACAATTCGCTAAATTAATAAATTTTTTACCATTTTTTAGATTATCTACTACCAAAATATCAGTCCGACTTTGTTTATTTAAAGCCTTAACAATATTTGAACCTATAAAACCTGCACCACCTGTAACAACTATCATAAAAAATACACTATATTAAAAATTTAGCTTTTAATTTTATCATTAACAACTAGATAAAAAAGGTAAAATTAGCCATATATGATTCAGGTATACAAATAGATGGAAAGACTTAACACAAAAAAAGGGCGTTTTATAGCCCACTTAGACGCTTGGTTTGTTGACCATGAAATATTAAGAACTATCTACAGAAACTTTTATAAACTATCTGCTAATGCCTTTAGAAGCAACCACCCTTCACCTGCATTTATTAAAAAAATTAACCATGAATACGCCATAAAAACTATTATTAGTATGCGAAGAGCCGACTCAACTGGTCAGTATCGCTTAGAAAAAAAAAGTTGCGACCAACTTGGGATAACCTTGATAAACCATCCTATGTCCTCACGCAGTTTTCCTGATGTAGAAAATATTTTAAAGGCTAAAAAAATTCTAGAAACTGCTGAATACCCAATCTTAATCCACTGTAAATCTGGTGCTGATCGAGCGGGTATGATGAGTGTATTTTATAAACATTTTATTTTACAACAACCAATACAAGAAGCCTTATCAGAGCTATCGATGAAATACGGGCATTTTCGCTGGGCAGACACCGGAAAATTAGACGTTTTTTTTGAAGATTTTTTAAAATTTGAACAACAAAATCCACAAATTACTTTTACCCAATGGCTACAAGAACACTATGACAAACCTAAGCTAAATGCCCAGTTTCATGCCGAAGGTTGGGCAAATATTGTAGTTAATAAAATATTACGCAGAGAATAAATACAACAAGATGATAGAAAAAACAACCTTAATCCTTTATAAAAGATTATTTGCCTATATCAAGCCCTACTGGAAAATAGTTATTGTTACTCTATTATCTATTGTTGGCGTGGCAAGTATGGAACCACTAATGCCTATGCTATTAGAGCCTCTTGTTGATAAAAGTCTAATTGGCAAGGATCCTGAATACATTAAAACTATACCTCTGCTAATAATGCTAGTTTTCATATTCAAGGGATTTGCTGAGTACCTGAGCAAAGTAACCAGTGAATGGATCGCTCACAAGGCAATTTTAGATATTCGAGCAGAAATGTTTACCAAGATAAACAACC
Organism: Hydrogenovibrio sp. UBA654; assembly: GCA_002299585.1. GTDB lineage: Bacteria > Pseudomonadota > Gammaproteobacteria > Thiomicrospirales > Thiomicrospiraceae > Hydrogenovibrio. The sequence goes on from DBOE01000017.1 coordinate 8,942, forward strand.
TACCGATTAGCACCCATCAAAAATATAATACTGGCGAACTGCTTTCTAAAGTAACCTATGATATACCACAAGTTGGAGCAACTCTAAGCCAAGCATGGATAGTAATAATTCGTGACACTCTAATCATTTTAGCTCTAGTTGCCTATTTACTCTACACTTCATGGCAACTTACTCTACTTATGCTCTTAATTGCCCCAGTTATTGCTTTTATTATTGATAGAGCAAGTAAATTAATGAGAAACTCCAGCACCGAGATGCAACAAAGCATGGGGCAACTAACCCATCGTTTAGAAGAAGGTATTAACGGTCATAAAGACATAAAAATTTTTGGTGCCGAAAAATACGAACAAAACCGTTTTTTTACTGCTGCTGAAAGCCTAAGAAAGCACACTATGAGTGTAGTTAAAGTCTCGGCTTTAAATGTTCCTCTAGTACAAGTTATGGCGGCAATTGCCTTATCTATAGTTTTATATGCAGCCTCGGTGATGTCTGCTGAAAATATGTTTACACCTGGGCAGTTTTTGGGATTTATAACTGCCATGGCATTAATTTTTGAACCAATTCGCAGGCTAACTAATATCAACCAAACTATTCAACGCGGTATGGCGGCGGCGACAAGTATTTTTAAAATATTAGATTTAACTACCGAAAAAAATACCGGCACACAAACACCAAACTTTACTGGTAGCTTAAAATTTAATGATGCTTCATTTTGCTATGCCGGCGAAAACAATCACGCGATTAATAACTTTTGTGCTGAATTTAAAGCAAATACAACTACCGCCTTGGTAGGTAGCTCTGGAGCTGGTAAATCAACTATAGTTAACTTAATAACTCGCTTTTACCAAATAAATGCTGGCTCTATAACTTTTGACCACATAAATATCGAAGACATAGAGCTTTATCACCTCAGAAAAAATATTGGTTTTGTAAGTCAAAACATCATCTTATTTAATGATACTATTCGGGCAAATATTGCTTTTGGTAAACCTGACATATCCGATAAAGAAATAATTAATGCCGCTAAAGAAGCCTATGCATGGGAATTTATTGAGCTGCTTCCACAAGGGTTAAACACTAATATTGGTGAAAATGGCAACAAATTATCAGGTGGGCAACGCCAACGCATAGCCCTAGCTAGAGCATTTCTTAAAAACGCACCTATTTTAATCTTAGATGAGGCAACTTCTGCATTAGATAATGAATCCGAAACAAAAGTTCAACGAGCCTTAATAAAACTGCAACTAGGTAAAACGGTTATAGTTATTGCTCATAGACTTAGCACGATCAAAAATGCCAATAACATTATAGTTCTTGATAAGGGTAGAATAATTGAAGAAGGAACCCACCAACAACTTATAGAGCATAAAGGCAACTACAACCAACTATATCAAAGTGGCTTTAAATAGCCATGAATAACAACAAATTTAAATACTCATTTTTATACCCTAAATACTGGGGGATTTGGTTTGGAGTTTTTATTCTAAGAATAATTAGCCTTTTACCATACAAAACTAAGCTAAATTTAGGCAAATGGCTAGGAAGACAAATCTTTAAACTTGCCAAAAAAAGGAAAAAAATAGTTCTCATAAATTTAGAGAATGCTTTTCCAAATAAAACCCTAACAGAAATAAATAAATTAGCCCTGCAACATTTTGAATCACTGGGGATTAGTTTTTTTGAATCTATGCTAGTTTGGTGGGGCGAGCATCATAGCAAAAAAAATTGCTTTGAAAAAAGCCTAATTACCTATAAAAACCTCCACAATTTAGAACAAGCATTACAAGCAAAACAGGGAGTTATATTAATTTCACCCCATTTTTCAACCGCTGACATAACAGGACTGTTCTTATCATTTAAAATTGATATTTATCCAGTTTATCGTCCACATGATAATGCCTTAATGGACTACCTTATTTTAAAAGGCAGGACTCTTAATAATATAGTGCCAATTGCAAAAAATAACACTAGAGCTATGATAAAAATTTTAAAAACTGGTGACAACTTAGGGTTTTTACCAGACCAAAAATACACCCATAAAGGACATATAAAAGTACCTTTTTTTAACAAAGATGCTCCAAGTAACCCTGCAACATCAAAACTAGTTAAAATAACTAATTGCTTGGTTTTACCAACTTTTTTAACCAGATTAGACAATGGTAGCTACGAATTAAACTTTCATCAGCCAATAGAAAACTTTGCCTCTGCTGATGATTTTGCAGATACCCTAAGACTGCATAAAATTTATGAACAAGAAATAACCAAAAACCCTGCTCAATATTTATGGATCCATAACCGCTGGAATATAAAAAATATGTAACCAAAGGAACTCATTTTTAAGCTATGTTACAATTCCCCATCAAAATTATATAATAGGATAGAAAATGGTATCAGCAGAACAACGCGACCAAACGCTAAGATCTCGTGTAAAGCTATTAGGAACTCTACTTGGTGAAGTAATTGAAGCCCAAGCTGGTAAACCAGCTCTAGATGCAATAGAAAAACTACGCAAAGGTTATATTCAGCTACACGAACAAGAAGACGAAAGCCTAAGAAAAGAATTACAAGATTTTATAGATGCTCAAAATCCTGCACAACTAAGTTTAATTATCCGTGCCTTTAATCTTTATTTCAGCCTAGTTAATTTAGCTGAGGAAGAACATCAATATCATGAAAGACAAAGCCAATTAAGAACCGATGGGCCTAAGTGGATGGGCTCTGTTTTAAATACTATTGGCGAATTCAAGAAAGAAGGATTAAGTGCTAAAGAAGTTGCCACAATAATTAATAAACTAGAGTATATTCCAGTATTTACTGCCCACCCAACTGAATCAAAACGCCGTGCTGTTATGGATAACCTGCGCCAAATATTTTTAACTCTTGATGAATATAATGAAGCAGAAACTTACCAAAATCCTTACGCACAAGAAGGGGTTCTCAAAAAACTACAATATCAACTACAAATATTATGGAAAACTGATGAAGTTAGACAGACTAAACCAACAGTACAAGATGAAATTAGAAATGGAATTTATCATTTTCGCCAATCATTATTTTCCGCTGTCCCTACCACCTACCGCTACATGGAAAGAGCTTTAGCTAGGCACTATCCTGAGGCAAATATAGAAACCCCAAACTTTTTAACCTTTGGTTCATGGATTGGCGGTGATAGAGATGGCAACCCTTTTGTTACTCACAAAACTACGATAAATGCGTTATTAATGCAAACTAGAGCAGTATTATATGAATATGAACAAAGAGTTTTAACCCTAAGTAGCCAGCTAACTCAATCTATATATAATGCAGAAATTAGCCAAGCAGTAATTAATAAATCAACCATTGTTGACCCAGACTTTCAGGAGATGGTTTTTCATCGCCGCCCAGATAGACACTCCGACGAGCCTTATCGTCGTCTGTTAACCTTAATACGAGGGCGATTACAGAAAAACTTAAAGTATGTTGAAGACCAATTAAATGCTAAACCTTCAGAAAAATCGGCATTTGCCTATAAATCAGAAACCGATTTTTTACAGGATTTAGAATTAATTTATGATTCTCTTTGTAATCATGGTGATAAAAATGTTGCAGATTCTGATCTAAAGGACTTAATTCGCTTAGTAAAAACTTTTGGTTTTTACTTAATGCGTCTAGATATTCGTCAGGAGTCCAATGTACACTCAGACGCTGTAACAGACTTACTTTCTCATTTAGATATTGATTATAACAAGATGTCAGAAGCGGCAAAGCTAGAATGTCTTGCTAGCCAAGTTTCTGCCCCAACCATAATAGATACTTCGCACTTAGACCTACAAGAAATGACTATAGAAGTGCTTGAAGTATTTCATACGATGAAAAAAATGCGTGGTGAAATTAGCCCAAAAGTATTTAATAACTATGTTATATCCATGACCCATGAAGCTAGCCATGTAATGGAAGTATTATTTTTAGCCCACCAAGCTGGGTTAGCGGGCTATAATACTGGGAAACCCTACTGTGAGATAAAAGTATCACCACTATTTGAGACTATTCAGGACTTAGAGCACATAGTACCAGTTACCTCTGCTCTTTTTAAAAACAAAACCTACCATGAATTATTAAGTGCTTCTGGGGGAATGCAAGAAATAATGCTTGGTTACTCAGATTCAGCAAAAGATGGCGGAAACCTTTCCTCTTCATGGACCCTATACCAAGCTCAACAACAAATAATGCAACTAGCAGATGACTTTGCTATTGATTGTAGATTATTTCATGGTCGTGGCGGCACCGTTGGTCGTGGTGGCGGCCCAACACATAATGCAATATTATCCCAACCAACTGGAACTGTACGAGGGCAAATTAAATTTACTGAACAAGGTGAAGTGTTATCTTTCAAATACGGCAACAAAGAAACCGCTGTTTATGAACTATCACTTGGGGTAACTGGTTTAATGAAAGCATCAAAATGCTTGGTTAAAAAACCAACTGCTGATAAGCCTGAATACCTTAATGCCATGCAAAAATTAGCTAAAGATGGTGAAAATGCATTTAGAGAACTTACTGATGATACTCCTGGATTTTTTGATTTTTTCTACGAAGCTACACCAGTAAATGAAATTGGACTATTAAATATTGGTTCACGACCATCACACCGCAAAAAAGACAATATGTCTAAATCCTCTATTCGTGCTATTCCGTGGATATTTGGCTGGGCACAAGCAAGGCTTACCTTTCCTGCTTGGTATGGCACAGGCACTGCATTAACTAACTGGATTAAAAAGTCAGACGATAAACAACTAAAGCAAATGTACGACAATTGGCCTTTCTTTAAAAGCCTTGTCAGCAACATCCAAATGGCATTATTTAAAACTAACTTACAAATAGGCAAGGGCTATAGCTCCTTAGCAGAAAATCAAGAATTAGCTAATAAAATATATAATATGGTCGCGACAGAACATACAAAAACTGTAGTTTGTAATTTAAAAATCAGTGAGAATGAATATTTAATGGCTGATACTCCGCAGATAGCATTATCTTTAAGAAGAAGAGAGCCTTATTTAGAGCCTTTAAATAATATCCAAATTTCCATCTTAAAACGCTATAAAGATGAAAATAAAACAGATAAGCAAAGAGAAATTTGGCTCAGCCCATTATTAAATAGTATTAATGCAATTGCTGCTGGCATGCGTAATACTGGTTAATGATAGGTTGAAAGTAGACACTGAATAACTGATTAATTTTTTTGATATAATACTGCCGTTTATTTTTAATAAAAAAAATTGGATATAATTAGATTATGCAAATTACTTTGCTAAAATCGAAACTACACAGAGTGGTCACAACCCATGTCGAGCTTGACTATGAGGGGTCTTGTGCGATTGATAGTGCGTTATTAGATTTAGCTGGCATTCGTGAATATGAGCAGATTCAAATTTATAACATTAATAATGGTGAGAGGTTTACAACCTATGCCATTCGTGCAGCAACCAATTCTGGAATTATTTCAATAAATGGTGCGGCTGCTCACAAGGCTAATCCAAATGATTTATTGATAATAGCTACTTATGCGAGCATGAGTGAAGCAGAAGCTAAGTTATTTAAACCAACTATGGTTTATTTTAAAGAAGGCAAGAAAAATACTGTTTCGCATACTAGTAACAGCATCGCTGTACAGATGCAAAATATTTCTTAATTTCCCCAAATCTCTATATAGGAATTGGATATAAAGTGCTAGTCCTTGTTCGCTAGGGAGCCTCTGATTAAGTATCATAATTTCTGGCAACGCCAAGTTTTAATCAGTTGTTAAGTGCCTCCTTTAGAGATCTACGGTAGCTAAATAGGGATTTGGGATATAGTTTTAGTATTTTTTAAAGTAGTTTTGTACAGATGTTTTTAATCTTTCTATTGTGTTTACACTAGGGGTTAAATTATCTTTACACCAGATAGGTTCTGGCCAAGCCTCATCGGTTTGGCTTCTTAATACAATATGTATGTGATAGTAGGGTAATTTATTGCCTATTTTGGCTATGTTGTAATGTTCACCAAAGCCTTCTCTTTTTAGAAATTCAGCTAATTTATAAATCTCTTGGTATAGTTGGGTAGAGTAGTCAGTGGTAAATTCTTTATTGGGAATAAATTGCAACCAAGGTATTTTGGTTTCTTCCCCCATTATTGAAAAAAATTGGTTTTGAAAAATAAGTTTATTTTGGTATTTTTCTTCAAGGTTATTTTCGCTGTGATCGGTAATAATTATATCCACATTTTTGCCCTAACTTGTTATCGTTTATAATTTACTATTCGTTGTAGAATAACAGAAATTATTTAAAAAACATTATTATGTCACCAAAAACATTTTTAGCATCAAACTCTCCTCGCCGTAAGGAGCTATTAGAGCAAATCGGTATTTATCCCGAAATTGTAATTGCACCAATTGAAGAAACTGCTTTGCCAAATGAAAGTCCAGAATCTTTTGTGATTAGAATGGCGGTTGAAAAAGCCATGTCAGGTTATGACAAGCTTTCTGGCGAAGATATTTATGTTATTGGTGGTGATACGATTGTCGTTTTGGATAAAAAAGTGTTTGGTAAGCCAAAAAATAAATATTCTGCTATAAACATGTTGTCATTACTGTCGGAAAAAACTCATAGGGTTATTTCTGGCGTAGCTATAGTTTATGCAGGTGTGGTATATTTTGATAAGAGTATGACTAAAGTAACATTTAAAAAATTATCTGTGCAAGATATTGAAGCATATTGGCAAACTGAGGAGCCTTTAGGCAAGGCTGGTTCTTATGCTATTCAAGGTGTTGGGGCGAAGTTTATTGAACGCATTGATGGTAGTTATTCTGGCGTTATGGGACTGCCCTTGTTTGAGTTAAATCAACTATTAATTAAGGCAGGATTTTATGGCAAGTGAAGAAGAAATTCTGCTTAATATTACTGCTGCTGAAACTAGGGCTGCCTGGGTAAAAAACTCCATATTGCAAGAGGTTAGGATAGAAAGAGAGAATAATAAAAGCCTAGTGGGTAAGGTTTATTATGGCAAGGTAGAGCGAGTTATGCAAGGAATACAGGCTACTTTTGTTGATATAGGTTTAGATAAAGCTGGTTTTTTGTCTCAAGAGGAGATTAGCTCTAAATTTATGCAACAAGACAAGACTGGTGTCCAGGTAACCAAATTGCTTCGCCCAGGGCAAAAAATACTAGTGCAAGTTGTGAAAGATTCTATAGGCTCTAAAGGTGCTAAATTGACAATGAGGGTAAGGATTTCATCTAGTTTTTTAGTGTTAATGCCTGCGGAAAAAATGGTGATGATTTCGCAGAGAATAGACTATAACCATGAACGGAATAGGTTAAAAAATTTAGTTAAAGAAATTTTAAAAAATCAAGGTTCAGAGCATGGATTTATAATTAGAACATCTGCTGAAAACATTGATGGTCACAAATTAACCGAGGATATTAAATATTTGGATAAATTGTGGGCACACATCCAAGAAAATATTAAACAATTAGAAAATATTGGTTTAGTTTATGCAGGTTTACCCTTATATTTACAAATGTTGCGAAATATAGCTGTAGATAAAGTTAGTTTAATACAGGTGGACTCTGCAAAAGCATTTGATGAAATGCAAGAATTTTCTACAGTTTTTGCAATTAATATAATGGACAAATTAACGCACTATGTAAATAAAAAACCAATTTTTGATTTATATAATATTGATGAAGCAATTACTCAGGCTCTTGAAAAAAGAGTTGATTTAAATTCTGGTGGCTATTTAGTTATAGACCAAACAGAAGCTATGAGCACAATAGATGTCAATACTGGCAGTTTTGTTGGCAGTAAAAGTTTAGAAGAAACTATATATACAACTAATTTAGAAGCAACTAAAGCAGTTGCTAGACAATTAAGGTTAAGAAATTTAGGTGGTATAATTATCCTTGATTTGATTGATATGACAATAACAAAACATAAAAAATCTGTATTAGAGTCATTACAAAAAGAGCTTGCAAAAGATGGGGTCAAAACAACCATAGGTAAAATATCTAACTTAGGTTTGATTGAAATAACCCGTAAAAAAACTCGTGAAAGTCTAGAGGGTATCTTATGTACTTCATGTTTGGTTTGTAATGCAAGAGGAGTTGTCAAAACAGTGCAAAGTGTTACCCTAGATATATTTAGAGAGATAACCCGTATGGCAAACCAATTTAAGGCAAAAAAATATAGAATAATAGCATCACAGCTAGTTGTTGCTTATATTTTAGATGAAGTATCTGAGCAATTGGTAGAATTGGAAAAGTTTTTAAAAAAAGAAATCAGCTTGCAAGCAGAAATAGGTTATCTGCCCGAACAGTTTGATGTGATTGTGTCTTAATTTGGAAAAGTATTATTAAAACTGATTAAAATCCTGTGGAGCTCCCCTATCAATTCTAGGCATGTTTCGCAGGCAATGGTTATTCCATTATCAAGCAACATAACGATAAATTGATAGGCTAGGAGCTCCACAGAATTTTATGATACTTAATCAGAG
>DBOE01000082.1:0-20533 GCA_002299585.1 Hydrogenovibrio sp. UBA654
TCAGAGGCTCCTTAAGGAGGCACTTAATAACTAAAATAAATATTAACTAATAATTAAAAGGGCATTGTAATGAATACCGCATCATTTCTAAAAAACTTAGAATTCTCCGATAAAAATGTTGTCATTAAAGCTCTAATTGATAGTGAATTTGGCAAAGAAATTCGCATTGCTTTTAAAAAAGATCAAATCATGAAAGAACATAAAACTAAATTTCCAATTACCGTAATGACCTTACAAGGAAGTATAGAATTTACTATAGGTGAAGAAAAAATAATTTTAAAACAAGGTGATATTATAGCTGTAGAAGGCAACATCATGCACCAATTAAAAGCCCTAGAAGAATCTATTGTACGCCTAAGCCTACATAAAAACGATAATGTAGCAAGGGTAAAAAATATTGGTTATTAAGTGCCTCCTTTAGGAGTCCCATGGTAGAATATTTAGCTTAAAATTCTCATTAAAATTAAGAGCAATACTACTACATGAAAACTTCAAGTTTATTAATGTCGACTACCCGTGAGACCCCTGCTGATGCAGTTGTTATCAGCCATCAATTAATGTTAAAAGCTGGGTTAATTCGCCTACTTGCTGGTGGTTTATATAATTGGTTGCCTCTTGGATTACGAGTTTTACGCAAAGTAGAAAATATTATTCGTGAAGAAATGAATAAAGCACAAGCTCAAGAAATTTTAATGCCCGTAGTACAGCCCATTGAATTATGGCAAGAATCAAAACGAGACGATGAATATGGAGCACAACTTTTAAGAATAAAAGATCGCCATGGACGAGAGTTTATTTTAGGTCCGACTCATGAGGAAGTTATCACCGACCTAGTGCGTAAAGAAATTCATAGCTACAAACAATTACCTATTAATTTCTACCAAATACAAACTAAGTTTCGTGATGAAATTCGCCCTCGTTTTGGAGTAATGCGTTCTCGAGAATTTATAATGAAAGATGCTTATTCATTTCATCTAAACCAAGAATCTCTAGCAGAAACCTACCAACAAATGTACGATACTTATTGCAATATATTTACTCGTATAGGTTTAGATTTTAGACCAGTACAAGCAGATACAGGGTCAATAGGCGGCGATCGCTCACATGAATTTCATGTGCTAGCCGACTCTGGAGAAGATGATATTGCTTTTTCAACTCAATCAGATTTTGCGGCTAACATTGAACTAGCAGAAGCCCTTGCTCCCTCCAAAAAAAGAGCTGAACCAACGACTAAACTTACCAAAGTTGCAACCCCAAATAAACATAGCATAGAAGAAGTTTGTGATTTTTTACAACTAAAGAAAAAGAAAATTTTAAAAACTTTATTAGTACAAGGAGCAACAGAAAAATACCCAGTAATTGCTCTAGTTGTGCGTGGAGATCATCAGCTAAATGAAATAAAAGCCCAAAAATTAGAACTAGTTGGTGAACCATTAACTATGGCAACTGAAGAACAAATACAGCAGGCAGTGGGATGTCAGGCTGGTTCTGTTGGCCCTGTAAACATAACTATACCTGTTATAGCAGATAGAACGGCAGCTCATTGCTCTGATTTTGTTTGTGGAGCAAACCAAGATGGCTATCATTTAATTGGTGCAAATTGGGATAGAGATGCTAACTTAACTATTGTTGCCGATATTCGTAATATAGTAAAGGGTGACCCAAGCCCTTGTGGCAAAGGTAAAATAGAAATTAAATACGGTATAGAAGTTGGTCATATATTTCAGTTAGGTAATAAATATTCAACTGCACTAAATGCTAATGTACTCAACGAAAATAGTAGATCACAAACACTAGAAATGGGTTGCTACGGCATAGGAGTCACTAGAATAGTTGCCGCAGCTATTGAACAAAACTATGACCACAAGGGTATTATTTGGCCAGAAAGTATTGCACCCTACCAAGTATGCATAGTGCCAATGCAAATGCATAAATCACCGCGTACCAAAAAAGCTACTATACAAATTTACAACCAATTAATTGCTATGGGGATAGAAGTACTATTAGATGATCGTAAGGAAAGACCTGGGGTAATGTTTAATGATATGGAATTAATTGGTATTCCTCACCGAATAGTAATAGGAGAGCGAGGTCTAGACAAAGGTGAAATAGAATATAAACACCGTGGTGATGAAAAATCACAGGATATAAATCAGAATGAATTTATGGAATTTTTAACCCGTAAATTAATTTGAGCGTCTTTTTGTTTGAGTTTTCTTTTTATTTTTTCTTTTTAAAAAAGTATTTGTAGCCTGTGTTTCTGACTGTCCTCGGCGATGTTTAAAACTTGATTTTTTATTTTCAAATGGGTTGGTGCTAGTTTTATATTCTATAAATACTGGTGTACCGTCCCATTTAAACGCTTTGCGAAATACGTTTTTTAGATAAGTGGTGTAGGCTTTTGGCAATTTATCTACTTGATTACCATGAATGATTAATCTTGGTGGATTTATGCCTCCTAAGTGGGCATATCTTAACTTTACTCTTCTGCCACTAATTAGTGGCGGTTGATGATCTAATACTGCTTGCTCTAGCACTCTATTTAGCTGTGAAGTTGATACTTTTTTCATCACTGCGTGATAAACATTCTTTACGGTTTTAAAAAGGTCATTTACCCCTGAACCATGCAATGCAGAGATAAGATGTTTTTTGGCATATTCTACAAATTGTAATTTATATTCTAGCTGATGCTTTATTTCTTTTTTTTGCTCTTTTGAAATACTATCCCACTTATTTACTGCTATCACTAGCCCCCTACCTGATTCTAAAGCTAAGCCTAATAGAGTTAGGTCTTGATCGGTAATACCTTCTAAACCATCTATAACAAGAATTACTACATTACAAGATTCCATTGCTTCAATAGCTTTGACTATACTAAATTTTTCAATTTTTTGTTTTATATTTTTGCGTCTTCTTACCCCTGCGGTATCTATTAATGTGTATTCTTGACCATTTTTTTCAAAGGGTACAAAAATACTATCTCTAGTTGTACCTGGTAGGTCAAAAGCTACTAATCTATCTTCTCCAAGTATACGATTAATCAAAGTAGATTTTCCCACATTTGGTCGTCCGATAACCGCTACCCTAACTCCTGGATGATCATCTAGGTTAAAAGACTCTTCTGCTCCTTCTGTCATAGCTATATTAGATATAACTATATCTATAGTATTATTTACATTATCACCATGAGCAGAAGAAATAACATGGGGTTGACCTAATCCCATTTGAAAAAAATCCGCTGATATTATCTGTGCATCTCTTCCTTCGGATTTATTTACCACTAAATATGTAGGCTTATTAAAGCGCCTTATATAGCTGGCGACTTCTTCATCAGCAGTTAAAAGTCCTGCCCTACCATCAACTAAAAATAAAACCGCATCAGCCTCTTCAATAGCTAAGTTAACCTGACTTGCCATTACTGGCTCAACACCCTCCTGTTCACCACTTAAACCACCTGTATCAACAATTATATATGGATGATTTCCTGTCCGTCCTGTACCATACTGCCTGTCTCTAGTGAGTCCAGGGTAATCAGCTACAAGAGCATCTCGGCTCCTAGTAAGGCGATTAAATAAGGTAGATTTACCTACATTAGGCCTGCCTACTATGGCTATAACGGGTTTTTTCAACTTTTTTGCTCTTAATTTTATATTTTGTATGATTTACTGATCATAGAAAAATAAGCTATTATTATTTTTAATAACTAATTATTAACTCTGTAATTTTTTACCTTATAGACAGAAATATAGCCTTGAGAATCCATCATAAATATTTGTGAATTTACTACTAAAACTCTAATGGCTTGCTGCGAGAAACTTTCAGGGGCTTTATATTTTGCTCTTGCTATTTGTGTGCCGTTTAGCTTATCAATCCAATGAAAATAACCCAAACCATCTGCTAAGAATAAATATTTATCTTCATAAAAGGCTAAATCTGCTAACTGACGATATTTGAAGTTTGCTTGCTTCCAACGCATTGTGCCATTTAATAAATCATAAGCTCTTAACACATCATCTTCATCAACTAAATATAATGCGTTGTCATCCACTATAAAATTTTGATGTCCTGAGACTTCTTTTGCCCAAAATAAACTACCATTGTATAGATTTATTGCTGCTAGTTTTCCACGGTAACCTAGTGCATATAATATTCCATTTTTAACCACTAGCTCTGCCTGTAAATCTACAAGTTTTTCAATATCAGTTCTTCCTTTTGGGACTAGTATTTGAGTTTGCCACTTTGATTCACCAGTTATAGCATCAATAGCTTCAACCTTACCAGTTTCCCAGCCTACATAAATAGTGCCTTCATAATAGGTTATTGGTGCTATTCCCCTTAAAGATAGTTTTGGTAATTGGTGATCAATCACCCAATTTATTTTGCCCGTTATTATATTTAATGAATATAGTTTACCATCTACAGTTCGTGTATAAACAGTATTATTTATAGTGTCATCATCTGCCAATACGGTACTACTTAATACTTCACTAGATAGTTCTGTTTTCCATAAAATATTGCCATTTTTAGCATTTAACAACATTAAATTTGCTTTAGATGTGCCGATGATTAAGCTTTTTTTTGCCAAAACTGGACCTGAGGTAATTGATTCGTTAAATTCTCTTCGCCAATCTACTTGACTGCTCCAAAAGCCTTTATCTGCTATAAAGGCAGAGGTTACTAATCCATTCAAATTTGCAAAATATAAATTTTTCTTACTTAGGGTAAGAAGCAGACCTTCACTATCCGCATGGCTAAGGTTACTTGAACTCAATTGCCACTGTAAATCAACAGAATAAGGCGATATTATATTCATCTTAACTAAAGAAGTCGGAACTCTAACTTTTTTTGGTTGCGTACAGGATTGTAGAATAATTAAAACTATCAGTACAAAAGACTTTAAAATAATAAACCTATTAAGCATAAATTATTTTGCCAAATCATCAAGTTGTAATTGAGATAAACTTATTAAACTAGCTGTTGCTTTTTTATTGACTACAACTTTGTTTAACAAAGTAACGGCGGTATCAGTGTTGCTATTTTTAAGCTCAACCATTGCCTTAGCATAGGAAAACCTTGCCTTTTCTGTACTAGATAATTTATTTTCATTTATACTTGTTAAAATTTTATCCGCTTCATCCATCTTATCTAAATCAATAAACAGATTAACTAGTCTTAGTTTTGCCACTAAAGCTAAAGGAGCATCTGTTGAATTTTTAACAACCCATTGCAAATTTTGAATTGCTTCATCGGTTTTATTTTGTTGTAAATGATATTTAGCTAATAATAATGAAACTCCAACAGAATAAGGGCTTTTAGGTTGTTCTTGAACCAGCTTAATGCCTTCACGTGCAATTTCTCCAAAACTACCTTGTTCCAAACTAGTACTCATTACACTAAATATTGTAGATGCCCTTTGGGCTTTTACTTTCTTATCTTGTTGATAGTAGTTCCAACCTAGCCAAGCTAAAGATACGACTAGTATGCTGCTTATTAATTGTTTTGAATTTTTGTTCCACCACTCTTTAATGGCGACTATTTGTTCTTCTTCCGTCTCGTAACGACTCATATTTATATTCTCTTTGTATTTAATTAAAAATATTGGCTACTTTAGCATTTAATTCTGACCATGCAATAGTTTCTTGATCTTTTTTTATCCTTAAATATTTTATTGCTATAGTTCTATTATTTACTTCATCTTCTGCTAAAATAAGAGCAATTGTAGCACCTGATTTATCCGCTTTTTTAAACTGGCTTTTAAAACTTCCTCCACCACAATTCATAATAATTTTAAGGTTTTTATTTTCATCTCGAAGCGACTCTATCATTGCCATACCAAGTCTTAGAGCAGAATCTCCAACTAGTACCATAAAAATATCTGACTGTACTTCTGTATCGAGAATATCCTTGTCCATTATTAAGGCCATTATCCTTTCCAAACCCATTGCAAAACCGCTTGCTGGAACATGCTTGCCTCCAATCTGTTCTACTAGAGAGTCATACCTACCTCCTGCACAAACCGTCCCCTGTGCTCCTAGCTCTGTAGTTACCCATTCAAATACAGTTTTATTGTAGTAATCTAAACCTCTAACTAAATTAGGGTTTACCACATATTTAATACCTGCATCATCTAAATAACCTTTTAATAGCTCAAAGTGTTCTTTACAATCTTGGTCTAGATAATCAATTAATTTTGGTGCCTGAGCAACAATTTCTTTTAAATCAGGGTTTTTAGTATCTAAAATTCTTAATGGGTTTGTTTCTAATCTACGTTTACTATCTTCATCTAACTGATCTTTAACATTTGTTAAATAATTTACTAGTTTAACTTGGTATTTTTGTCTTGTTCGCTCGCTACCTAATGAGTTTATCTGCAATTGAAGATTATCCAGCCCTAAATTATCCCATAACCTTGCGGTTAAAAAAATAAGTTCAGCATCTATATCGGCAGTAGCTATACCAAACACCTCTACTCCAAACTGTTGAAACTGGCGATAACGACCTCTTTGAGGGCGCTCATAACGAAACATTGACCCAGTATAATATAGTTTTTGTTGTTGATTATGAATTAAGCCATTTTGAATAACAGCCCTTACACAACCCGCGGTACCTTCTGGTCTAAGGGTTAGGCTATCACCACTTCTATCAATAAAAGTGTACATTTCTTTTTCAACAATATCAGTAATTTCTCCAATTGTTCGGGCAAATAATTCTGTTTTTTCTACAATAGGCAAGCTAATAGATTGGTAGCCATATTGCTTTAATACTGCTTTTGCAGTAACCACTATATAATCTAAAGTAGCTGAACTTTCACCATAGTAATCATTCATTCCTCTAATTGCAGAAATTTGTTTTGGCATATTATTTTAATCACTCTTAAGTTTAAATATATTTCAGGCTAGGGTTTTGATAAAAACTCAAAAATTACTATGCTTAACAAAATAACTAAAAATATAATTATTTTCATTTTTGTTCTAGTTAGGAAAGGCTGTTTATTAAAAGGAATTTCAATATCAAACAAATCCGAGCTGACCTTATCAGCATTATAAAAAGCAATCGCAAACCTTTCTTCTGGCAACTTTAAGAGAGATAAATAATTTCTTAAATAACCTCTTTGGAAAGTAGAAAGGTCTTGTAAATTAACCTCATAATGTTCAAAAAACTTAATGTTTTGTTCTGAAATTTTTAATTTTTCAGACACTTCATTAATGGAAAAGCCTAAGCTTTCTCTTTTTAGTTTAATTATTGAAGCCAAATCTTCTTCCACTTCACTCATTATTCTTGTTCCTATACTTTACTTAACTTGTACTGCTTGCAATGTTCTTTTGGTTTTATCCTTTACTTTTCCTGCTAGCTGCCCACATGCGGCATCTATGTCATCTCCTCGAGTGCGCCTTATAGTACAAATCAGACCAGCCTTAATCAACAAGTCTTGAAACCTTCTAATCGCATTATTAGACGAGCGTATATAACTCGTACCTACAAAAACATTAAAAGGAATTAAATTTATTTTACAAGGCAAATCTTTTAATAGCTTAATTAATTGTTGTGCATGCTCGATGCGATCATTAATCTTATCTAGCATAACATATTCTACAGTAACATGCCTTTTACTATGCCCTGACTCTACGTAATTAAATAAAGCGGGCATTAATTCTTCTAATGGGTAACGTTGGTTAATTGGAACTATTTCATCTCTTAATTTATTATTAGGAGCATGAAGAGATATAGCTAAGCTAACATCTAAGCTATCTTTAATCCTATTTATTGCTGGCACAACACCTGAGCTACTAATAGTAACCCTACGTTTTGACAAACCATATGCGTTGTCATCCATTAATATTCTTGCAGAGGGGAAAGTATGGGTTACATTTAAAAGTGGCTCTCCCATACCCATAAAAACAACATTAGAAATAATTCTTTGTTCTTTAGGTTTGCAACCTAAAGCCTTATTTGCTACCCACATTTGAGCAATTATCTCCCAGTTTTGAAGATTCCTATTAAATCCTTGCTTACCTGTCGCACAAAAACTACAGTCTAAAGCACAGCCTACTTGTGAAGAAATACATAAAGTTCCGCGTTCTTTTTCTGGAATAAAAACTACTTCAATCGAGTTTTTTTGATCAACTTCAAGTAACCACTTGATTGTTCCATCACTAGATTTTTGTTCAGCAATAATTTTTGGGGTACGAATTATAGCCCTAAATTTTAGCTTTTCTCTTAAAGCTTTACTCAAGTTAGTCATTTCATCAAAATCACTAATACCGAACTGGTGAATCCACTTCATTACTTGAGTGGAGCGGAAAGGTTTTTCTCCTATACTAACAAAAAAATCTGCTAAACCTTTTTGATCAAGACCTAATAAATCAGACTTACCATTGTAAACGGCAGTAGCATTTTCAATAATTTTTTCTTCAACAAAAACCAATTTTAGTTCCTAATTAAATATTTCATCTTCATTAAAAAAAAATGCAATTTCTCTTGCCGCACTTTCAACCGAATCTGAACCATGTACTGAATTTTTTTGCATAGAAATAGCAAAATCTTTACGAACTGTTCCTGTCTCTGCCGTTTCAGGATCGGTAGAACCCATAATTTTTCTGTTTAAGGCAATAGCATCTTCTGCTTGTAAAACTTGTACAATAATAGTAGCGGCAATCATATTTTCAATCAAGGTATTATAAAAAACCTTATCTTTGTGTTCTACATAAAACTCTCCAGCCTGTTGCTTGCTTAAGTGGAGCATTTTTGCAGCCACAATTTTTAACCCCCCTCCTTCTAACTTTGATATTATTTTTCCTGTCAAATTTCTTTGTGTTGCATCTGGTTTAATCATAGAAAGAGTTCTTTGTTGCATACTTAATAGCTCCTTATTTTAAATAATTATCAGTTATTTATTTATGTTGAAAATGATGTTCCACAACCACATGAATCTTTTACTTGAGGATTATTAAATTCAAAACCTTCATTTAATAGACCTCCAATAACATAATCCAGCTCCATGCCCTCTATATGAGGTAAGTTTTCTTTAGGAACAACTACTTTTATACCAAAAGATTCAAATACATCATCTTCATTAGTAATTTCATCTGCATAATCAACCACATAAGAAAATCCAGCACAGCCACTAACCTTAGTAGATACCTTTAATCCTATACCTTTGCCACGCTTGTTTAGCATTTTTTTTGCTCTATCTGCTGCTGATTGGGTAAGTGTTACTGCCATTTATTTTTCTCCTTACTAGTAATAATCTTAAAATTAAAAAACTTCTAAAACTTCTAAAACTTGATCTCTTTAACATTTGTTCTTCTATCAATTACATACTGTAAGCTCACGCCATTAAGAAAGCTTTCTATAATGGCGCTTAGTTCGTCCCACAAATGATGGGATAAACAAGCCTTACCATTTTTACAATTTTTCTTACCTGCACATTTTTTGGGTTCAAGTCGTTCATCTACCGCACTTATAATTTCATTTATTGAAATTTTATCTGCCTCACGACTTAAACTATACCCCCCCCCTGGACCTCTACAACTTACAACTAAATTAGCTTTTTTTAGTTTAGCAAATATTTGTTCAAGGTAGGATAAAGAAATTTTTTGTCTCTTCGAAATCATCATTAAAGAAATAGAAGAGTCTGAATGTTCTAATGCTAAATCTAGCATCGCAATAACTGCATAACGACCTTTAGAGGTTAATTTCATTTACTAAAACCTTTCTCACTAAATAATGATCATACAATAACCAAGCAAACAACTCAATAACAGGGCTTAAAATAGTTGTTAAGTGCCTCCTTAGGGAGCCTATGATTAATAATAAATACAGTTTTTAAGTTCATCATTACTAATTCCCTGTTGTTGTGAATATTTATTTCTTTTTAATGTAACCCAGTAAAAATCTTCTTCACAGAACTTCAAAGTAAGCATACCATCACAAGGAAAAAGCAGTGCCAGTATTTTAGCATCTAGTTCACCTTGTCTCACCCTATTTAACAGTATCAGTGATTTATCTTCTACAACATTTAGTTGTAAATATGGGTGTTTTTGATTTAAAGCAGCTAATAATTTAGGTAGTATATAAGGTGCAATAGTAGGTATTATACCTATCGTTAAAGGATAACTTAGTGGTACTTTCTTAGTTTCGAAAAAGTGTTGCAAATCCTCTACTTGTAACAAAATGGAGCGGGCTTGCTGTAAGATTTTTTTGCCCATGGGAGTGACTAGTACTTTTTTATTGTCACTCTCAAAAATTTGTAGCCCGAGTTGCTTTTACAACTCGTTTAAAGCACTACTTAATGCTGATTGACTAATATTACATTATCTGAAGCCTGTTTAAAATGGAGTGCTTCTTCGATAGCCAAGGCGTAGCTACGTTGTTTAATGAAAATCATTTATATGATCTTCCCCCGCAAAAATGGATATTAAAATTAAGGAGAAACTAAATAACTGATTGAAATTATGCGTGGACTTATATAGATCATCAATTCTAGGCATGTCTTGCATCCAATAGCTGGCTATTGTCAAAAGACATAACAACGAAGTACTGGACTAGAAGCCACTCCCTACGGGGGGGGCTTAGCCAAGTTTACATCTTCAGCGTTATCATTTTTTACAATATAGCTATTATTTCAAAATGATGCCTTGATGATGTAAACTTGGCGTTGCCAGAATTTTTAGTTATCAACTGTTCAAATACGGCAGGGGTCAATACCCCCCCCCTCGGTATCTTTGCTTTTGATACAATCCCAAGCTATTCTCCACCAACTCTTCCCATTAAAGCAAAACTTTTAACAAAAGGATTTGCCATGCGAGGATCTTTAATCATTGCTTTAAAATCACCTTCCACAAATTTTAATTTACCGGTGGTAACAGCTATGCCCATTCCTGCCATACCTAAACCTTTGCTCATCCATTTCATCCAGTCCTTTTTGTCTGCACGCATATCCCAGTTTACATCTTCACCATCATAAAGCCCTGCTCTAACCGCAATACCATTTTCAACAATAAAAATGCCAGTAGGTTTATCGTCATCTTTGAATCCGCAGGCGATTGTTGAACAAAAGCTAATTTCAGCTAGTTTGCCAGATACTTCTTCATCTTTATTCCATTCTTCAAGCATTGATTTCATCCATTGATCAGAAAATAATTCAGACATAATATAATCCTTTTAAGTGTATTGAGTTAATAATTAAATCAAAAAATACTTAATTATCTTTAAGTATTTTTTCTTTTGTAAGTATACCTTTATTTTAGATATAATTTATTTAATAGATAATTAAAAAACAATATGAGGGCATAAGTTTTTTTAAGATAGTATTTTATACTTAAGGATCCTCTGAACAGGAATTTGGGTAAAATATAAACATAAAAAACTTGGAGATTATAGTTCTAATATTTTTTTTACTATTTTATTGCTTGCTTTTTTTTTGCTTTGCTTTCTTATCAAGGATGATGCTAGTATATTTTTATCATTGTTCAACCAAAAATTAATTGTTTTAACTAGTAAAGAAGTTGTTAGTTTGTTTTGTTTAATTATTTCACCTCCCCCTAGATCTACTAGTATTTGAGCATTTGCTGTTTGATGATCATCTACTGCAAAAGGAAAAGGAATCATTATTGCAGGCCTTGCAGAGGCTATTAATTCTGAGACAGTTAGGGCTCCTGAACGACAAATAACTAAATCTGCTTTAACATAAGCATGAATCATCTCATCTATAAAAGATACCACTTTATATTGTTTTGTATCTAAGTTTTCTCGTTTATAAAATCCTAAAGTCTGTTGTAGCGTCTTCTTTCCTGTTTGATGTATTACATTAATTTTTTTATCTGTGATTAATGATTTTAATACCTTTGGCATAATTTCATTAATAGCTAATGCTCCCCTACTTCCGCCTATGATTAAAATAGTAAATTGTTGATTATTTTTTGTTAATATTGGTATTTTCTCTAAACCTTCTCGCACTGGGTTGCCAAGCTCTATTACATTTTTACCGGTTATTTTTTGCTGTGGAAAAGCTGTAACTATTAAATTGGCTATTTTAGCTAGTAGTTTATTGGTTAAACCAGGAATAGCGTTTTGTTCATGTACAACTAGTTTTATGCCTAATAATTTAGCTGCCACTCCTGTAGGACCACAGACGAAACCCCCCATACCTAAAACTAAATCTGGCTGTTGTTGTTTAATTATTTTACTTGCTTGAAAAATAGCTTTTAGAATATTAATTGGGGCAGTTAACCAACCTAGTAATCCATTGCCTCTTAGACCTTTAATTGTTATTGATTTAAAGGGTATTTTTGCTTTTGTAACCCATTGTTTTTCCATCCCCCCAGCAGAGCCAAGCCAACAAATATCTAGACCTTGCTTTTTAAATTCTTGTGCTAAGGCAATACCTGGAAAAACATGCCCTCCAGTGCCAGCAGCTACTATCATAATTTTTTTCAAGCAAGCTCCTCTAGTTCTTTTTTTCTAGTTTCATAGTCAACCCTAAATACTAGGGCTAGAGCAACTATTATCATTAATGCACTAGAACCACCATAGCTCATCAGGGGGAGGGTCAAGCCTTTAGTTGGAAACAAGCCTAAGTTAACCCCCATATTAATAATGGCTTGTAAAACTATCCAAATACCTACTCCATAGGCAAGCAGACCACCAAAAAACTCTGCTCTATAAAATGCTCTTCTACCTATTATAAAACATCTATATAGTATAAATAGGTACAGACTAACCAAAAATATAACACCCAATAAGCCAAATTCTTCTGCATAGATAGAAAATAAGAAATCAGTATGAGCATCAGGTAGATATAATAATTTTTGTACAGATTCTCCTATACCTACGCCAAATATTTCACCTCGCCCACTTGCAATAAGAGCTTGGGTAAGCTGGTAACCATTGCCAAAAGGATCTGCCCAAGGGTCTAAAAAATTAGTTACCCTTGCCATTCTATATTCTGAGGTTATTACCATTATTACTAATAAACTCGCTATGGGTAATACCGTAAATACAAAAAATCTCCAAGCAGCTCCTGCAATTAGTAGTAACCCAGATATTATTATAGCTATAACAAATGTACTACCAAAATCTGGCTCTAACAAGAGCAGAAAAGTCATTATTCCAAAGGGAATAGCTAGCCTGATTACTGCTTCAAAACTTTCTTTTACCGCATGGGCATGTCTAGTTAGGTAGCCTGCCATAAAGATTATTACTGCTAGTTTTATAAATTCTGACACTTGAAAATTCATAACCCCTAAAGATAACCATCTTTGCGAACCATTTATTTCTCTACCAAAAATTAACACGGCAATTAATAATAAAATACCAAGTATAAATATCTGTATTCTATACTCTTCCCAATAAAATATTGGAATCCTAAAAACGATCAATGCCACTGTAAATCCAATGCTTATAGAGATTGCTTGTCTTGAAAAATAATATAATGGGTCTGCAAAATTTTTTTCACTAATCGCAATAGAACTTGATGCTACCATGGTTAAACCTATAACAATTAAAACAAGAACTGCCCCTAATAACCAAAAATCTATTAGCCAGTTATGCTGTTTATTGGTACTAAACATTAACTAACTCCACTAACTTAACAAACTCTTCTCCGCGTTTTATATAATTTTTAAATTGGTCAAAAGATGCGCAAGCTGGCGAGAACAAAACAGTATCTCCAAACTTTGCTTTATTTTTTGCTAGTTTAACTGCCTTGTCTAGAGTATCTACTTTAGTTATTAGGCTGTTTTTATTATTAATTATTTGATAAATTAAATCTGCATCTCTACCAAACAAAATTACTTCTTTACAATATTTTTCTATGGTATCTTTCAAGGGTAAAAAATTGGCTTCTTTACTAACTCCTCCAGCTATCAACAGTACATTTTTACCCTGCATTGCTAAACTTTTAATAGCACTTAAGGTTGCTCCAACATTGGTGCCTTTTGAGTCATTAATCCAGGTAGTACCATTTTTTATTGCTACTAGTTGTGTGCGATGTTCTAAACCTGTAAACCTTTTAAATACTTTTGCATAGGCTACTAGTGGAATATTAAATTGGCTAGTCAAAGCAATTGTCGCTAGGGCATTTAATAAATGATGCTCTCCTTGCAGAGCCATATCCTTTATAGGCATGATTTTTTTGTTGTCTATAAACAAATATTGGTTATTTTTTTTACTGCCAAAAAGTAAAATATTTTTATAATTCTTTAACTGATAAAAACTAGCTTCTGCTGGTAAAACTACTAGATCTGCATTATTAAGAATTTTCATTTTTGCTTGCTGGTAACCACTTAAGCTGTCATATCTATCCATATGATCTTCACAAATATTAAGCACCGTAGCAGAGGTTGAATGCAAAGAATAGGTGGTTTCTAATTGAAAACTAGATAGTTCTAGTACAAAAACATCATGATTTTGTTTATCTACTAAAAGATCTAGGGCTGGCACACCAATGTTACCACCCATGGCTACCTTATAACCAGCTTCTAACAGCACTTTTGTAACCAAGGTGGTTACCGTACTTTTCCCATTTGATCCGGTTATGGATATTATTGGTTTATTGGTATTTTTAGCAAATATCTCAATATCACCAATTATTGGAATACCTTTATCTTTAAAAGGTAATAGCCAGCTAGAATTTAAGGATAAACCAGGGCTTAAAACTATCTTAGTTATTTTATTGGCTATATGGTTAGGTATATTTATTGTATAAAAATCTATATTTAGAAAATTGGATTTTAATTGTGCAATATCTATATCTTTACGAGTATCAAAAGCTATACAACTTATTTTTTTATGCTCTAAAAACCTAAGGATACTTTGCCCTGTTATTCCCAAGCCTATAACTAAAATCAAATTAATTCCTTAATTTTTTATTTAAAATTATCTTAATTTTAAACTCGCTAAACCTATTAATACTAATAAAATTGTTATTATCCAAAAACGGATGATAACCTGTGATTCATGCCAGCCCTTTTCTTCAAAGTGATGGTGCAATGGGGCCATTAAAAATATTCTTTTGCCGTTTCTAAGTTTGTATGACCCCACTTGTAAAATTACAGATAAGGTTTCAACCACAAAAACACCTGCCATAATTCCAAATACTAGTTCTTGCTTAACCGCTACTGCAACAACACCAAGAGAGGCTCCTATTGCTAAAGAACCAACATCGCCCATAAATACTTGTGCAGGATGGGCATTAAACCATAAAAAACCTAACCCAGCTCCTGCTAAAGCTGCACAAAATATTGTTAGTTCTTCTACTCCAGGGATATAGGGCAGATGCAAGTAGTCGGCAAAAAATGTATGTCCTGTCATATAGGCAAAAATACCTAGAGCAGCAGAAATCATCACTGTTGGCATAATTGCTAAACCATCTAAGCCATCAGTTAAATTAACAGCATTGGAAGAGCCTACAATTACAAAGTAGCCTACTAATATCGTCCAGGAGCCTAAATAAATAAAAGTATCCTTCATATAGGGGATTAGTAATTGCATCTCGGTGGGAACATTTGCCATAGCATACAGTGCATAAGCAACAGCAAAGCCTACTATAGATTGCCAAAAATACTTAGTTTTTGAACGCATGCCATTAGGGTCTTTATAAACAACTTTTTTATAATCATCGACAAAGCCTATTACCCCAAAACTTAACATAGTAAAAGTGGCTATTAATAAATAATGATTAGTTAAATCTCCCCAGAATAAAACGGATACGGATACGGACAATAGAATCATAACCCCCCCCATCGTTGGAGTACCTGTTTTTACTAAATGAGTCTGTGGGCCATCAGCTCGAATGGACTGCCCTATTTTTAAATTAATCAACCACTGAATAATTTTTGGACCAATAATAAAAGATAAGATTAAAGCGGTTAAAACACTCATAATCGTTCGCATAGTAATATAGCTAAATACCGCAAAACCAGAGATGAACTGACTTAAATATTCCGTTAAATATATCAACATAATACCCCCTTATAACCTTTAATTATTGTTACTACTTCTTCCATTTTAGCCGCACGAGATCCCTTAACTAAACAACTATCAGCCTGCCTAGTTTTGATTAAATTTATTGCCCTTTTGCCGAGTTCTTGCTGGCTTGCAAACCAATAGCTACCCTTTCCAAAACTAGCAGGCATGTTTTTTGTTGCTGTACCACTACATAATAAAAAATTAACCCCTGCCTGCTTGGCGTATTTAGCTATTGCCTTATGTTGCTGGGCAGAATCTTTGCCTATTTCTACCATGGGTCCCATACAAAAAATAGTTTTTGTTGAAATCGTTACCAAGGTATTAATTGCCACTTTTACTGAATCAGGATTAGCATTATAACTATCATCAAGCAATAAACCATTAGGTAATTTAAACTGATCTAACCTACCATTTACCCCACTAAAACTTAGCAAATGAGGTAATAATTTTGCTACTTTAAAATTAGCGGCAACACAAGCAGCTATACTTGCCAAAATATTGAGGCAATTATGCTCTCCTAGCATAGCAAAACTAGCATTATAAGTCTTTAAGTCATAACTAAAACTAAATTCTGAACTAGTTAAATTTTGCTTAAAATCTAATAACTTAAATGTTGCTAATGCAGACTTTCCAAATGAGAGTACCTTTAATTTTTTGCCTATTGCAACTTTTTGCCAATAGTCAAAACCAGCCGAGTCAGCATTTAAAACTATGCTACCACCTCTAACCATACCATTCATAATCTCAGATTTAGCCTTAATAACACCTTCAATAGAACCAAAGCCCTCCAAGTGGGCCCTACCAGCAATGGTTATTAAAGCAATATCTGGCTGAGCAAGTTTACTTATATAATCAATCTCTTTGCTGTGGTTTGCTCCCATTTCAACAACTGCATATTTGTGCTGTTTGTTAATTGATAATAGGGTACTAGGCACACCAAAATTATTATTCAAATTACCAACAGTCGCTAAAACTTCTGCTGAATTTAATACCCCTGATAATAGATGGTAAATAATATTTTTACAGGTGGTTTTACCATTACTACCTGTTATTGCAATTAACTGCTGTAAATTCATCTGCTGTCTATGCCATTGAGCAAATTTGCCAAAAGCAATTATAGTATCTTCAACTAGTATTTGTGGCTGTTCAATTTGTTGTTTTTTAGCTACTAAAACTGCTATAGCCCCTTTAGTAAAGGCTTGTTCAACAAACTCATGCCCATCAAAAAATTCACCTTTTATCGCAATATATAATGCTCCTTTTTTTAAATTCCTTGTGTCAGTAGTAATCGAAGAAAAAAATAATTCTTGCTTAAAATTAGTTAATAATTTCCCTTCAGTGACCATAACTAAATCAGTAATAGCCCAACTAAAATTATTCACTTAACCCTCTGACTATTTTAAAATCACTCATTGGTTGCTTAATACCCTGCACATCTTGATAATCCTCATGCCCCTTGCCAGTTATAATAATTAAATCTTCTTTATTAGCTTGCTGTATTGCAAAACTAATTGCTTGCATACGATCATGAATACAATTTATATTTTTAGACTTATCTATTCCTACAACAATATCCTCCATAATCTTTTTGGCAGATTCAAAGCGTGGATTATCATCAGTAATAATAATTTTATCTGCATATCGACTAGCAATTTTTGCCATTAATGGGCGTTTTTCTTTATCTCTATCACCACCACAGCCGAAAACTAACCATAATTTTTTAGTTGTGCTAACAAAGTGTTCTCTCAATGATTTTAAAACTGACTCTAGGGCATCAACAGTATGAGCATAATCGATAATAATAGTTGGTTGGACACTAACTATTTCCATTCTTCCTAAAACTGGTTTTAAATTTTGAGCTTGATTAATAATTTTATCAATAGACAAACCTAAACTTTGACAAATGCCAAAAACACACATTAAGTTTTCTAAATTAAAACGCCCAAATAAATTTATTTTTAACGGTTTACCATTAATATTAGCAGCTATTCCACTTGCTAAATACTCAATCTTATTGGCATGTATTTCGGCTTTTTTAGTTAAACTATAACTTATAAAACCAACACCTTTTGAAATATAATTATTTAGGTTGTTGCCTAAAAAATCATCAATATTTAATACCCAATATTTAGCTTTATAGTCGGTAAATAATTGTTGTTTTGTTGCTCTATATTCTGCAATAGTTTTATGAAAATCTAGATGGTCACTAGTTACTTGGGTTAAAGCTAAAGTTAAAAACTCTAATCCTGCAATTCTTTGTAAAGCGATTGCATGAGATGAAACCTCCATTAATACAACTTCTACGCTTTGATCTCTAAACTGAGCTAATTTGCGATTTAAAGAAACTGTATTTAAAGTAGTATTTTTACTAGTTTGTAACTGGCCGACTATACCATTGCCTAAGGTTCCTAAAATAGCTGTTTTATAAAATAAATTACATAGTTGAGAGGCATAATGAACAACCGAAGTTTTACCATTAGTGCCAGTAACCCCAACTATTTTCATAGCTTTACTAGGATCATCATAAAACCAATTTGCTAAACTAACAAGCTTATCAGCCAAATTTTCTACATAAATAACATTAACTAACAAATTTCCATTCGAAGGTTTATCAGCAAAAATTATCTTTACCCCTAAATGAATGGCTTGTCGTATATAATCAAGCCCATGATTTTTTTCACCCTGTAGAGCTATAAAAGCACTATTTATTGCTACTTCTCTTGAATCAATATATAAATCAAGCAACTCTAAATTTTCTTTTGGAGATTGTACTTTTAAAAATTTACAAATATCCGCTAAGGTTTTCATTTTCTGTCACCAGTATTTTCATCTGGGGAAATGTTTTTTAGGCGTAAGACATCTTCCATTACAGTTTTAAAAATTGGTGCGGCAACTAAACCGCCATAATAAACCCCTCGACTTGGTTCATTAACTACTGTTGCCATAATATATTTTGGGTTTGATGCAGGAACTATACCGACAAATAGAGATAAATATTGATTTTCTTCATAACCAATATGGTTGCGTCTTGTTTTATGCACTGTTCCCGTTTTACCAGCAATTCTATAGCCATCTATTTTAGCCTTTACAGCTGTACCCCCACTTTTTGCAACTGCTTCAAGCATTTTTAATACACTTTGTGCAACCTCTGGAGACACAACCTGCTTTTCTTCAATAAGCATTTTATCATCATGATTTTTAGTTTTATCAATATCAATTTTCAATAATGAGACTGGTTTAAGAACCCCATTATTGGTAAAAATAGAATAGGCTCTAGCTAATTGCATTAAGTTAATATTAAAGCCATAACCAAAAGCAGACGAGGCTTGATCTATTTTTCTCCATTGCTCTGGTGACTTAATAAAGCCTAAGGTTTCCCCTGACAAATAAATACCTAAATCAGTGCCAAAACCAATATCATTAAACATTTGCCATTGTTGCTTAGGTGTTAGCTTAAAAGCTACTTTAGACACCCCTATATTACTAGATTTTTTTATAATACCTGCAGCAGTTAAAAGACCATTATTGCTGGTATCACTAATCTTTTTGTTTTGAACTATCATATAGCCAGGCGAGGTATTTATTAACTCATCTTCACTAAGTACACCTAAATCTAATGCCTTTGCGATAACAAAAGGCTTAGTTGGTGAACCTGGTTCAATTCTATCCATTATCACCCTATTTCTTAAACGCTTGCCAGTTAATTGGGTACGGTTATTTGGGTTGAAAGTTGGTATAGAATCCATTGCCAAAACTTCACCCGTTTTAGCATCTAAAATAACTGCTTGTGCAGATAAAGGAAGATGTCGAGCATAAGCCTCTTTTAATGCATGGTGCAATAAATATTGAATATCACCATCAATACTAAGATGTAATGAATTACCTGGTTTAGCTACTTTTATATCTTTTACAAATTCAATAATTTGCCCAGTGCGATTTTTTATAACTTGTTTTTTACCTTCTATTCCTGTTAACCAATCATTATAAGTTTTTTCTAGACCAGAAATACCAACATCATCTATATTAGTAAAACCAATGGTATGACCATTTATTTCGCTAGAGGGGTAGTATCTTTTATATTGATCTTCAATAAAAAGTCCTGCCACACCAATTTTTTTAATTTTCTTAGCAACATCAGTTAAAACACTGCGTTTTACATACATGAAACGCCTTTTTTTATTGG
Organism: Hydrogenovibrio sp. UBA654; assembly: GCA_002299585.1. Classification (GTDB taxonomy): domain Bacteria; phylum Pseudomonadota; class Gammaproteobacteria; order Thiomicrospirales; family Thiomicrospiraceae; genus Hydrogenovibrio. The sequence goes on from DBOE01000082.1 coordinate 20,153, forward strand.
CTAAAATCTTTAAGGTTAAACTCTTTTCTGCTAAGTTTAATACCCTAAGCATTTGCTGATATTTATTTAAATTAATATCTATGGTTTCTTGCCATTTTGCTAATTGTTTTTCTGTTGGTTTTTTTTCTTGAGCCATTATCTGCTGTTTTTTAAGTATCTGCTGGTGTTTATCTAAATAAAAAGACAAAATTTTTGGGTCAACCCAAATAGAATTAAAAGGGGTACTTAAAGCTAATAAATTACCATTTCTATCAAAAATCTTGCCTCGTGGAGCAGGTATTTTTAAAGCCCTTATTTGCCTTTTATTACCTTCTGAAACTAAAAAAGTTGCCTGTACAATTTGTACATGAACTGCTTTGATAACAACTACAATAAAAAAAG
>DBOE01000082.1:20849-21329 GCA_002299585.1 Hydrogenovibrio sp. UBA654
TAACAACTACAATAAAAAAAGAAAATATAAGAATAAAGATTAAACCATCTCTACCTAATAAGTTTTTTTTATTAAAAATCATTATTTAGTTCTTTTAACTTATCAATATAAATAACTTGGACATTATTTAACTGCTTATAAATTCGATTCATTTTTAACTTATCTTTAGCAATTCCTTCAACTCTTGCTAAAGATGTTAAATGATATTTTTCTAGCAATAACTTGCCTTTTTCTTCATTTATATTTACACGCTGAATAAGAGTTTTAGAATAACGAGTTTCTAGATGGCGAATTTTGTGCTGAACTTGAATTATCAGCACGATAAAACTACAAATAATAACCAACAAAAATAACACAAAAAACCTTTCCCAGCTAAAAAAACTTAACTGGTTAGGTTTATAAAAAGATTTTGCAGACATTACTAGGGTTGTTGTTTAGTGTATAGTTTGCCCTACTAGTCTGCTTGTCTGCGTAAAAAAG
>DBOE01000082.1:21644-21806 GCA_002299585.1 Hydrogenovibrio sp. UBA654
CTTGTCTGCGTAAAAAAGCAGGTATATCTAAATAGTTAGAACCACTTTCAACAGTTCCCCCATTTACCACCATTTTAGGACGAAGAATTTCTTTTTTCTTTTTAGTTTCAGGTGGAGTTAACTCAAAAACCTCTGCTATTTTTTGTTCAGTTTCTTCTTTTT
>DBOE01000082.1:22120-22304 GCA_002299585.1 Hydrogenovibrio sp. UBA654
TTTTGTTCAGTTTCTTCTTTTTCTTCAGCTTTATTTGTAGCAACTGCACTAAGATTTGGTTTAACAAGGTTTGATTTTACACTATTATCAATAGAATCTAAACCCGTTGCTACAACCGTTACCCTAACTTCATCGGTCATAGAATCATCAATTGAAGTACCTATAATTACTTTTGCATCTTCAG
>DBOE01000021.1 GCA_002299585.1 Hydrogenovibrio sp. UBA654
CCAAGAGAACAAGATACCTATGTACACCGTATTGGTCGTACAGGTCGAGCAGGTTTAGAAGGAGTTTCCTTAACTATTTTTACTGAAAAAGAACGCTTTAAACTAGGTTCACTAGGTAAAAAGTTAGACCAGGTGTTTGAATATGAATCCATTGACAGCTTACCAAATAATCGTATAACGCCCAGTAAACCTGAGTTTATAACCTTATACATATCAGGAGGAAGGAAAGATAAAATACGCAAGGGCGATATATTGGGTGCATTAACTAAAACCGCAAATATAGAAGGGAAGTATATTGGGCAGATTGATATAGCAGATCGTTCAAGCTATGTTGCAGTTAGTGCTGAACAAGCAAGAAATGCGGCCAGTCGTTTAAATCAAAATAAAATAAAAGGTCGCAAATTTAAAGTCGGCTTTTGTTAGTAGTTTAAGGAGAATTTACAATGTTAGTATGTGGTGTTGAGTTAACAGGTAATGATGCAATAATTTGTTTAGTAAAAATGGAAGATGAAATTTTCCATTTACCAGATTGTCGAGTAAGACGGATTAGTTGTGAAAATCCTGATATAAAAAATGAACTACAATATTTTCAAAAAACCTTTTTAAAGCTAGTTGAAGATTATAAAGTTGATCGTGTTGTAATTAAAGAGCGCATGAAAAAAGGCAAGTTTTCTGGTGGAGCAAATGGATTTAAACTAGAAGCTGCGTTGCAACTAATGGGTGATGTAAAGGTTACCCTAATGTCTAGTACCAATCAAAAAGCCAGTTTAAAGCATTATTCTTTACCATTTAAGTTTGAAGAAACAGGGTTGAAAAAGTTCCAAGAAACTGCTTTTATGGCTGGCTTTTCGTACCTAGGTGGAAAGTATGAATGGTAAATTTCAAATGCTAACTACTTTCAAATTTGTGGAGTTGGTGAGAGAAGTCAGTTTTCTACGCCAATTAATCCTTCGGTTGGAGTGATAGTCGATGAATTTTATTATAGTCGAATGAATGCCGCGCCAACTATGTTTGATGTACAGCAAGTTGAAGTATTACGAGGTCCACAAGGCACTAAGTTTGGTTCAAGTGCATTGGCAGGGTTCATTAATGTTAAAACTAACGAAGCAAGCCAAGAAACCGAAGCAAAAATAGAAGCAACGGTTGGTAGTCGTAATACAAAAGCATTAGGGGTTGCGGTTGGTGGCACGCTAATTGAAGACGAACTAACCGCTCGTGCCAATTTGAAGTTTTTAGTCAATGACGACTTAAATTTTGACCTAAAAGTATTACACCTTAATATTGATAATGGGTACGATGCGTTTAATTTTGACAACGATTTTACCACCATTTCAGATGACCCAGGGCATGATAGATTGAAGTCAAACGCGGTTGTTTTAACAGCAAATTACAATTTTAATCATGCCGTTAATATGAAAGCCACCATGACAAAAATCGATACTACCAGTGTATATGGTTATGATGAAGATTGGACATTTGAAGCTTATGATGTGCCTAATTTTGCTTATGTTGCCTTTGATAATTACATACGAAAAAGAAAAAATAATTCATTAGATGTCCGCTTTATGTCTGCAGAACAAGGATGCATTTTTAATGGTTATACTGATTGGGTCGCTGGAATACATCATATTTCTCAAAACGAAAGATTAGATAGAAAATATGTATCAATCTATGGTGGTAGCGATGGTTATTATGACTATAACACCATCAACTCATCTGTATATGGGTAGCTAGATATTCATTTAACCGAAAAAGCAGTTTTAACAACTGGCTTAAGAGCAGAAAAATTTATGGCTGATTTTAGTAATTCTGCTAGTTTTTCGGAAAAAACTGATGAGTTGTTATTTGGTGGTAAGCTAGGTTTAAGTTATCAACTTAATCAACAACACCTAAGTTTTGTTACAGATGGCTTGACTTTAAGTGCCAATATAGAAGGCAAGGACGCATTTTACTTTTCAAACAGCCATGATCAAAAGTCAAAAGCTTATAATCTGTTAAATACTAGTGCAGAGTACTATTTAGACAATTGGAAAATTACTCTTTGGGGTCGTAATCTTACTGATACAAAATATGACACCAGAGGGTTTTATTTTGGTAATGATCCTACTGATGGTTGGCTCCAGCTTCTTATACCCAAAAAGGCGAACCAAAAACCATTGGTTTAACTGTTTCGTATGATTATTAAACACAATTAAAAAATAACTAGGGGGGTAGCTTGCAAGCATCAATCGATATTAGTATGTATCCGCTAACTGAACAATATTGTCAGCCAATTATTGACTTTATTGATGCGTTAGAAAAGCAACCAAATGTGCGTATTGCTCGCAATGCGATGAGTACCCTAATTTTTGGTGAATATAAAGTCTTGATGAATGCTTTAACTTCTGAAGTGGAGTTTGTTTTACAAAATAATCCAAAAACAATTTTCATTATTAAATTAATGGGAACAGATAGGTCAAAATCAAACATAAGAGAGTGTGAAGGTGATTAAGGCCATTCTTAATGATTGATCCCATATGGCAAGCTATTTTACAACTATCAGGTTGGGGAGCGATTGCTATGTTGTTGGGTCTAGTTTATATTATATTAGCAATAAAAGAGTCTATTTGGGCTTGGCCTAGTGCTTTTGTAAGTACTTTAATTTATACAATACTATTTTGGGAAGGTCAGCTACCTTTACAAGCTATATTAAATTTTTATTATTTAATTATGGCTACCTATGGGTTTTGGTTATGGAAACAGCCAGATCAATCTGCTAGTCAAACTTTCATAACCAATAAGCCTTTTTCTTTTCATCTAATTTTTGTTTTCATTGGTGGCATATTAACTTTATTTTTGGGTTGGTTTAATGCAGAAAACAACCTTTCAAAACTGCCTTATTTAGATTCTTTTGTAATGGTGTTTTCGATGATGAACACCTTTTTAATGGCAAAAAAAATTATTGAAAATTGGTTGTATTGGCAGGCAGAGTTTTATTTAACTATTGTTTTGTTTGTTATTTTTTTAGTGCTAGTTGTAATAGGCTATAGAAAATGGCATCTAAAATTATTTATATCATGATTCTTTGGCGTGTTCTTTGCTTTATCATTCACCTTACTTAATATTAACGGGTTTTATTTATGGGACTACAAGAAAAAGACACAGATATTGGTGATAAATTTTTAGTCACTAAGACTGATTTAGATAGTTATATCACTTATGCAAATTCTTATTTTATCGATATTTGCGGTTATAGTGAACAAGAATTAATTGGTAAGTCTCATAATGTTGTTCGACATCCTGACATGCCTAAATCTATTTTTAAATTCTTATGGAAAGAATTGCAATCTGGCAATGACTTTTGGGGTTATGTTAAAAACAGTGTTAAAAGTGGAGGTCATTATTGGGTTTTGGCTCACATTATCCCAAACTTTAATTCTGCAGGTACAAAAATTGGTTATCACTCAAATAGAAGGCTGATTTCTGATAATAAAATACAGCAGATAGATGATTTGTATTCAAAAATTCGTAATCAAGAAAATCAAGGTGGGATTTCTGCGGGTGAAGATTTTTTGCAAAATTTTTTAACAGAAAAAGGAGTGTCATATAATGAATACATCTTATCAATCTAAAATGGGTAGTAGTTCTTTAGACTATATTCTAATAGCAAATATTATTGCGATAGTGTCCCTGTCTTTCTTCTTGATATATGAGTTTATTTTTATAGAAATAAATATAGGTATGGCTTTTAGTTTAATTAATTTTGTAATTGCATGGGTTATTTTTATTCAGGTGAAAAAAACTAAAGATTCTATATCAAAAATATCTAATATTTTAGATAAGTCTGCCAGTGGCGAGCTAGGGAATCGTTTGGTACTCTTTAAAAATAAAGGCGGTTTAAAACTTTTGTCAGAGAGAGTGAATGTATTTCTTGATCAAATAGAAGCCTTTTTGATAGAAACAAGAAGTCCTATTGCTGCAGCAGCTAATGGTGATTTTGAGCTAAAGATTATAACTAATGGCTTTAAAGGTGAGTTTTATGGTAATGCAGAGGGGTTGCAGACCCCTTTGTCAGCAATGCAATCAAATTATGAGTTTTCTCAGCACATGGAATTAAATAGTAATTTAAGTGAAATAAGCAGTGTTACAAAAGGCTTGCAGATTGTTAAAGATGATTTAAAGCATGTGGGTGATAATTCAACCAGTATTCGTGAAACTAGCCAACAAACAGCAGATGTTGCGGGCAAAAGTGTAAAAGATTTAGCAACTATTATTACTAAAGTGTCTGACTTAAAAGATGATATTGAGAACTCTAATAGTGTAACTATGGAGCTTGATAAAAAAGCAGAGGAGATTAATTCGGTAATTAATCTAATTAAAGAGATTGCAGAACAAACTAATCTACTTGCTCTAAATGCAGCAATAGAAGCTGCTAGAGCAGGGGAACATGGTAGAGGTTTTGCTGTGGTTGCTGATGAAGTAAGAACATTAGCGAATAAAACTCAACAAGCAGCTAATGAAGTTACTTATTCAATTAGTGATTTACAAGTGAAAACTAAAATGACCTCTTCTCAATCTAAGGCTATGGCAGCGACAGCGGAGGAGGTTAATGAATTTGTTGCTAAATTTAGCGAGGTATTAAAAGAAGTTAAAGCGAATGCTAAATTAACCAATGATTATGCTTTAATTATAGACAGTTCGGTTTTTATTGGACTAACCAAAATGAACCATATAATTTTTAAAGATGTCGCTTTTTCTAATATATTACATAATAGTCATGTTAAAAATTCTGTTAGTAAGCATACCGAGTGTGATTTTGGGAAAATGTTTTATGCTCAAAATGATCCGTTAGGGGTGTTTAAAATGAAATCCTTCCCTAATTTAGAAGCGCCACATACTAGCCTACATGAATCAGTGATTAAGGCTATGAGTTTTATAAAAGGAGATGGGGAACATTCTATTGTTAATAATTTGGTGGCAAATAAACAAACAGTTATTAGTCATTTACAAAATGCAGAAGATAGTTCACAGCAATTATTTTCTATATTAAATGATGTTAGGGACGAATTTTTTGAACAGGTTAAAGCATCTGCTTAATTAAAAATAATAGGTTGTTGTAGCCATTTCTTATGGTCTTTACATCCTAATATATTCATGTTAGACAGTAGGGTACGATATTTCTCTCGTATCTTAAATATTTTTGGTGGCATAGCTGTTTTTGAGTACTCTACCAAAAACCAATCTGCTTGTTGATTAGTTAATAAATATTCAAGTATTACAAATTCTAATTCAATCGACCCTGATATTAGAGCATCTAAATCTACTAGAGCAGTTATTTTTTTGCCGTCAGTTAAAAATTGATCCCATCTTAAATCTGGCATGATTAATTGATGTTGATGGCAGATTGCAATATGTTCTGCTAATTGCTTAACCATAGTCTTATTGACTATTTTAGGTAATAAGGTTTTACCCTCCATTAAACTTGCAGAGAAAGCGTAAAAATCTAGTTTTGAATTTATTTTTTTTGTAAAAAATGGGGGGTATTTAAGGGAGATATTTGGGCAAGTAGTTGATAAGTTTTTTCTAATTTCTCAAACTGAGAAAACAACCCCGCATTGAATTCACTTGTCATCTTCTGCCAAAAAATAGAGCCATTTAAACAGTCAGTTCGTATTTGTTTAATGACTATGTTTTTTTGTGGAATGATGAAGATATTGTGTGTTGCATCGTGAAATGTTAAAGGTAAAGCCTAAATATTAAAGTTTTCTCTGATAATGTTGTTCGACACTATTTTAAAATCATTGGTCTTAGGGTAACTAGCTCTTCTGAGGAGCTAGGGTGTATGGCAATAGTGGCATCAAAATCAGCTTTAGTGGCGTTCATTTGTACAGCAACTGCAAAACCTTGCAACATTTCATCTGCACCATCACCAATTATATGAATCCCGACAACTCTTTGTTGTTCTCCAGCACAAATTAATTTTAAGGCAGTTTTCGTTTGATGCTTCGTAAAAGCATAACGCATAGGGGTGAATGATGAGTCATACACTTTTATATTGTCGTCACCATATTCATTTTTAGCCTCAGCTTCATTTAAACCAATTGTGCCAATAGGGGGGTGGGAGAAGACTACCGTTGGTACTTTTGATAAATTCATTTTTAATTGTGGTTTATTGTTATACAGTCTTTCGCCTAAATAACGCCCTGCACGAATAGCAACTGGGGTAAGCTGGGCTTGCCCTGTAACATCACCAAGTGCATAGATATTATCGACCTTAGTTTTATGATATTCATCTACTTCAATAAAACCCTTGCTATTGGTACTTAGCCCAACATTATCTAATGCCAAAGGTGCGGTTAGTGTTTCACGCCCTACGGCCCAAATAACTTGGTTATAGCCCTTAATTACTTGCCCATTGGTCGATTCAATAGTGATAGTGCCATTATCTTCTTTGGTTAGTTTTTTAGCAGAAAAGTGATAATGTTTAGTTATGCCACTATTTATCATCGCTTCGGTTAAGGTTTTGCGAATCATCTCATCAAAACCTCGCAAGACTAAAACTTTACGGCTAATCAAACAGGTTTCACTGCCAAGAGCTTGTAAAACTCCTGCTAGCTCAACTGCAATATAGCCACTACCAATTACCGCTACTTTTTTAGGCTGTTCAGTTAGGGCAAAAAAACCGTCAGAAGTAATACCTAAGTTAGCATTTTTGGTAGCATTTGGAATTAAAGGTTTGCCACCAGGGGCAATTACAATAGTCTCAGCTGTGTAGGTTTTACCATTAACTAGCACAGTATTCTTATCAACCAAGCTGCCCCAGCCAGTTAGTAGATCAATGCCTAAATCTTTTAAATAACCATCGTACCAAGTGGTAATGTTGTTAATATAGTTTTCGCGTTTTTCGACTAATGTTGACCAGTCAAAACCATTTTGTTTAACATCAAAGCCAAAATCATTCGCATCACGAATTGCTTCAGCAATATGTGCCCCGAACCACATGACTTTTTTGGGCACACAACCGATATTGACACAAGTACCACCGAGTTTTTTGGCTTCGACCACTGCACACTTTTTGCCATATTCAGCGGCTTTTTCAACTACAGATAAACC
>DBOE01000026.1 GCA_002299585.1 Hydrogenovibrio sp. UBA654
CATCCTTGCATGAATTTGTTTCAAGAAGAGGGCATAAAAATAAGTCTAGCCAAGAAAAAACGTAAATCAGCATGGAGCGATGAATATAGAGCTAAAGTGGTATTTCAACAGTGATTTATATGCGGTAGCCCTAACAATTCTATTGTTGTTAGTTGAGTTTTTATAGTATTTATGGTATAAATCCCTCGCTTGAAAACTTATCAGTGTTTTTGAGTAAATTTAATTTAATAAACCACACGCTTATTTTTTACAAAAAACGGGGTGCCTAATTAACTTTTTAACTAATTAAGTTAAGCAGTTTAAATAGCTGTTAAAGGGTTCGTTTTTTGGATAGGCGGAGGCTTAACCCAAAAATTGGAGAAAATTATGGCAAAAGTTACTATGCGCCAAATGTTAGAAGCAGGTGTTCATTTTGGGCATCAAACTCGTTATTGGAACCCAAAGATGGATGAATATATTTTTGGTTCTCGCAATAAAATTCATATTATAAATTTAGAAAAAACCCTACCGATGTTTAATGACTCATTAAATTTTTTAGGTGGTATAGTCGCAAGTAAAGGTAGTGTTTTATTTGTTGGTACTAAAAAAGCGGCAGGGGAGTTGGTTGCCCAAGAAGCAAAGCGTTGTGGAATGCCCTATGTTGATCACCGTTGGTTAGGAGGTATGCTTACTAACTTTAAAACTATCAAGCAGTCTATCAAGCGCTTAAAAGAGCTTGAAGTACAAGAACAAGATGGTACTTTTGATAAAATTACCAAAAAAGAAGCTCTAATGCGTACTCGCCAAAAAACTAAATTAGAACTGTCTTTAGGTGGAATTAAAGACATGCGTGCTATGCCTGATGCTATTTTTGTAATTGATACAGGTAATGAAAAGATTGCAATTCAAGAAGCTAAAAACCTTAGTATTCCTGTTGTTGGCGTTGTAGATACCAACAATAATCCTGATGGCTTAGATTATGTTATTCCTGGCAATGATGATGCAGTTCGAGCAATTAGCTTATACCTTAGTGCAGTCGCAGATGCAGTACTAGAAGGTAAAGGATCTATCACCACAGCAGTTAAGGGCGATGACTTTGTAGAAGAGGTTTCAGTAGAACCAAAAGTAGAACCAAAAGCTTAAAAAAATATAAAAAGGGATTATAAGATGGCGATTACAGCATCTATGGTTAAAGAACTGCGTACTATAACTGGTGCAGGGATGATGGATTGCAAAAAAGCTCTTTCAGAAACAGAAGGTAATGTTGAAGAAGCTATTGAGTTTTTACGCAAAAAAGGTATGGCTGGGGCGGATAAAAAAGCAGGTAGAGTTGCCGCAGAAGGTGTTATAGCAATTGCTGTTTCTGCTGATAAGAAAAAAGCTATTATTACTGAGGTGAATTGTGAAACAGACTTTGTTGCTAAAGGTGATGAGTTTAAGAGTTTCGCTAATGAAGTTGCATCTATTGCATTATCTACGGCAAATACTGATATTGATTCATTAATGAATCAGCTTATGGTATCAGGGGAAACTATTGATACTACTCGCCGTACACTAGTAGCTAAAATTGGTGAAAACATGGCAGTTAGTCGTGTTGAAATGGTTAGTACTGATGGTGTTATTGGTAAGTATCAACATGGTGAGAAAATTGGTGTTATTGTGGCAATGTCAGCTGCTGATGATGCACTAATGCATGATATTGCTATGCATATTGCGGCAGTTAACCCTTCAGCTATTTCTGCTGCTGAAGTTGATCAAAAAATGCTTGAAAAAGAGCGCAAGTTCCAAATAGAACAAGCTTCTGATTCAGGAAAGCCTGCAGAGATTATTGAAAAAATGATTGAAGGTCGTATGCGTAAATATTTGCAAGAGATTACCTTAGTTGGGCAACCTTTTGTTAAAGATCCTGAGCAAACAGTTGAAAAATTATTAACCACAAATGGGGCAAGCGTAACTGCATTTATTCGCTTAGAAGTTGGCGAAGGTATTGAAATAGAAGAAATTGATTTTGCTGATGAAGTAGCGGCAGCTGCAGCCGCGGTAACTGGGTAAATTGCTTTAAATCATTATAAAAACCGCATTCTGTGCTAGCATAGGAAGCGGTTTTTTTTAGCCTTTTTAAGGAATAAAATATGTCGCTTAAATATTCAAGAATATTGTTAAAGTTTAGTGGTGAAGCTTTAATGGGACAAGGAAGTTTTGGTTTAGATGCTAATACCTTGCGTCAAGTAGTCGGTGAAGTAAAATCACTACGAAAGCTTAGTGTTGAAGTGGCTCTTGTTGTTGGCGGAGGTAATATTTTTCGTGGAGCACAGATTGCAGGATCAGGCATTCAAAGAACCACTGGTGACCAAATGGGCATGATGGCAACAGTAATGAATGCTTTAGCTCTAAGAGATGTTCTTGAAGATATGGGCATGCAGGCTAAAATATATTCTGCTATATCTATAGAAGGAGTTTCAATCGCGTTTAATGCGAACCAAGCTAAAAAAGATTTGCAAGAAGGTATTGTTGTCATTTTTGCAGCTGGTACAGGAAACCCTTACTTTACTACGGATTCAGCAGCCGCTTTAAGAGGTATAGAAATAGAGGCTAATATAGTTTTAAAAGCAACTAAAGTTGATGGTATCTATAGTGCAGACCCAGTCAAAGATACTAGCGCAACTCTATATTCAAAATTATCTTTTGATGAGGTTATTCAAAAAGGCTTGCAAGTAATGGATATGACTGCATTTATTCTTTGTAAAGAAAATAATATGCCTATTCGCGTATTCGATATGTTTAAAGAAAATGCTGTGGTTCGTATAGTAAAAGGTGAGCAAGAAGGAACCTTGGTCCAATAAAATTTTTAAAAGGAACTTTATATGATAAGTGAAATCCAAGAAGATTCAAAATCAAGAATGTCTAAATCAGTAGAAAATTTAGAGGGAAATTTTGCAAAAATTAGAACGGGACGAGCTCACCCAAGCATTTTGGATAGTGTTATGGTTGATTATTATGGTTCTAGTGTTCCTATTAGCCAAGTAGCAAACATAAATATAGAAGATTCAAGAACCTTAGCTGTTCAGCCTTGGGAGCAACCAATGGTTGCCGTTGTTGAAAAAGCAATTATGCAATCTGACTTAGGCATTAACCCAGCTACTAGTGGGAGTTTGATCCGTATTCCTATGCCCCCCTTAACTGAAGAACGCAGAAAGGAGTTTATTAAGATTGCTAAAGCAGATGCTGAAAATGCTAAAATTGCTATCCGTAACATTAGAAGAGATGCAAATTCTGATTTTAAATTTTTAAATAAAGATAAAAAAATTACCGATGATGAGTTAAGAGATAGCGAGGATAATGTTCAACAAGCAACTGATTCTTTTATCAAACAAGTTGAACAATTATTAGCTGAAAAAGAAGCAACTTTATTAGAAATATAAGTTGTTTTATGGCAAACATCCCATACTCTGACAGGATATTGGCTTTGGTTATAAAAATATCATTATGCTAGCTTTATTTGTAATACAAGTTTAAACGTGACTAATTTGAGCAATAAAAAAAAAACCCCAATTTTACCTAAACATATTGCCATAATAATGGACGGCAATGGACGCTGGGCTAAACAAAGAATGTTGCCTAGATTTATGGGCCATCAAAAAGGAGTGTCTGCTCTTAAAAAGATTGTTGCACATTGTTCTGAAATAGGTATTGAATCACTTAGCTTATTTGCTTTTAGTACTGAAAATTGGCAAAGACCAAAAGACGAAGTAAGCAAATTAATGTCTTTATTTCTTAAGCTATTACAAAAAGAAGTACAAAAACTGCATGAAAATAATGTTCGTTTGGTAATTATCGGTAATAAATCAGCATTATCAAAAGAGATACAAGAGCATATAATTAAAGCAGAGTATTTGACTGCCAAAAACAATGGCTTAACCTTAAATATTGCCGCCAACTATGGTGGTCGTTTAGATATTATTAGTGCTGTTAAAAAATGGCAAAAAGAGTTTCCAATGGCAACACTGGATGATTTAACAGAAGAAAAATTATCCCCATTTTTATCTTTATCAGACCAACCTTTACCTGATCTATTAATCAGAACAGGTGGTGAACAAAGAATTAGTAATTTTTTAATTTGGCAAATGGCCTATGCAGAATTTTACTTTAGTGATGAGTTATGGCCAGACTTTGATAAAAAATCAATTGATAAGGCAATAGAGTCTTTTACTAATAGAGAAAGGCGTTTTGGTAAAACTAGTGAGCAGGTAAACCAATGCTAAAAACTAGAATAATTACCGCTTTAGTTCTAGTTATTGGTGTTAGTTTTATGCTGGTGTTTGCTAATGATTTTTGGTGGCAACAACTATTGCTATTAATTGTGTTTGTTATAGGGTTTGAATGGGCAGGTTTTGCTAAAAAAGATTCTTCTTTAATAAAAGTGGTTTGGGGGGGGGCATTTTTAACTGCCATTTTTTTACTCGATATATTTTTAGCCAATAACATATTTCTTGATTTTTTATTTTTTATTCCTTTGATTATTATGGTTTTTTTAGTTGTCTTGTTTCAATTAAGAAAAGCAAAAAGTATAATTACCAATAGTTTTGGCTTATTTTTGTTAGGTATCCTAGTCATTTATCCCTTTTACTATGCGATGCTTGCTATAAAAGAAAATTTTTCTATAGCAATAATATTAATAAGTTTTTTTGCTATTTGGGCGGTTGATATTGGAGCTTATTTTGTAGGTAGAAAATTTGGTAAAACAAAACTTGCATTATATGTTAGCCCAGGAAAATCATGGGAGGGCGTTTTTGGAGGGGTTGTGCTTTCATTTCTAGTTAGCTATTTAGGACTATACATAATTCAACCAGAAATTAATGTATCATATTTGTTATTAGCCGTAATATTAAGCACTATTGGTGCCTTATCTATATTTGGTGATTTATTTGAGAGTATTTTAAAAAGGCAAGTGGCAATGAAAGATAGCAGCCAAATTTTACCAGGTCATGGTGGAGTATTAGATAGATTAGATAGTTTAATTCTTGCGATGCCTTTATTTTTACTAATCTGGCAATGGATATCAATTTAGATGACTATTTTATGGTCTATAGCAGGCTTTATTTTAGCTATAGCAATATTAGTTACTATTCATGAATGGGGTCATTATTCTGTTGCCCGCTTATTTAATATTAAAGTAACTGATTTTTCTATAGGTTTTGGTAAAAAGATATTTTCCTTTCAGTATGGAGAAACAAATTTTCAATTAGCGATGATTCCCCTTGGTGGTTTTGTAAAGTTTTTAGATGAGCGAGAAGAAAGCTTTGTAAAAAAAGATAATGAAGATTGTTCTAGAGCTTATAATAGGCAAAGCATTTTTGTAAAATTTGCAGTGGTTATCGCAGGGCCTCTAGTTAACTTAATTTTTGCTTGGGTGGTATTTAGTTTAATCTATTTTTCGGGTATTACTGGCTTTAAACCCCAGTTTCAAAAGGTTGAAGAATCTAGTCCACTGGCTTCTAAATTAAGTGATTTAGATGAACCAATACAGATTATAAAAATTAATGGGAAAAAAGTTAACACTTGGAATGAAGTTGATCAAAACATACTTCTATCACTCGTGAACCAATTACCATTAATTAAAGTTGAAGCGATTTCTTTTCATGTAACTACTAAGCTATTGTCGTTTGAATTACCATTAGCTAGTTTAGATATAAATAACCCTAAAATAAATCGCATAAAAAAACTTGGCTTTATTCCTAAATTACCAAGTATGCCTGCAATACTAGGAGAGGTTAAAGACAATTCTCCAGCTAAAAGGGCAGGGTTTATTAGTGGAGATAAAATATTAACTGTTGATAATGTTTTTATAAAAAGTTGGCATGATTTTGTTTCCCTGGTAAGAAAAAATCCAAATAAAGAGTTATTAATAACCTATTCTCGTAAAGGTGTTGTTTATTCTAAAAATGTAAAAATAGCTTCTTTAACTACAAACAATAAAGAAATAGGTTTTTTTGGAGCAACTATTTTATTTGATGAAAGTTTATATACATCATATAGAACAAAAACTAATTATTCATTTTATGAGGCAATGTTGTTAGGATATGATCACACTATAGATTTAATTAAAATGAGCTTGGTAATGATTAAAAGAATGTTGTTTGGAGATGTTGATGTTGCTAATTTGTCTGGTCCTATTTCAATCGCTGACTATTCAGGACAAGCACTACAGTTAGGTTGGGGAGCTTTTTTTAGTTTATTAGCACTATTAAGTTTAAGTTTAGGTATTATAAATCTATTACCAATACCGGTGCTTGATGGAGGACATCTGTCTTTATATATGATTGAAATAATTAAGGGAACCCCTTTAAGTTCTCAAATTGAATTAATTTTGCAACAATTTGGGGTGTTAGTAATTTTTAGTTTAACTTTTTTTGTAATATTTAATGATCTGGTTCGTATTTTCAATGATTAAAAATTTTAGTATATTTTTGCTGTTTTTATTAATTAATCAAGTAGTTTATGCTAATGATTTTGCAATCAAGAAGATTATTGTAGAAGGTAATCAAAGAATTAGTTTTGAGACAATCCGTAGCTATTTACCTGTTGAAGCAGGGGATGTTTTAACTAAAGAGCTCTCTGCAAGTAGTTTAAAACAACTCTACCAAACTAAATTTTTTAAAGATATTTCTTTATATAAACAAAAAAATGGCATTTTAAAAATAGTGGTATTGGAGAGCCCATCTATTGCAGACATATCAATGGAAGGTAATGAATTAATCAAAACCGAAGATTTAGAAAAAGCCCTGTCTGCATTAGGGGTGAGGAAAGGTAGGATTTTTAATAAAAATCAATTAGAAAAAATAGTTATAGATTTAAAAAAACAATACCAAAACCAAGGTTACTATGCTGCGGAAATAGAAATTATTGTTAAAGATTTACTTAGAAACAGAGTGTCATTAAAAGTAAATGTTGAAGAAGGAAAGCCTGCAGCTATAAGTAGAATTACTTTAGTTGGAAATAAAACTTATTCTGATAGTAAATTAAAAGGGCTTTTGTTACTTTCTGATTGGTCAATATTTGGTGATGGAGACAGCTACTCTAAGCCTAAGCTATTGTCTGATGAAGAAACGATTAAGTCTTATTATATGGATAGAGGTTTTGCAGATTTTAAACATAAAGATAGTCAAGTTAGCCTATCAGTTGATAAAACAGAAGTTTTTATAACAATTAACTTTGAAGAGGGTCCTCAGTACAAAATTGCAGAAATAAAGTTTTCTGGAGAAACCATCTTAGAAAATAATGAGCTGGTTAAATTACTACTAATTGCGAATAAAGATTTATACTCCAGAAGTAAAGTAGTTGCAACGCTTAATAGTATGAGGGATCGTCTAAGTGAAGAAGGTTATGCCTTTGCAGAAATAGAACCCAAAATAAAGCTAGATTCAGCAACTAAAAAAGTAAGTATAAATTTTAGTATAGAACCTAAAAAGAGAATCTATGTTAGAAGAATAATTATAAAAGGCAATACCAGGACTAAGGATTCAGTGATAAGGAGAGAGTTAAGGCAGTTAGAGTCAGCTCCTTATTCATTAAAGTTAGTTAGAAGATCTAATACGAGGCTAAATAGGTTAGGCTTTTTTAAGCTTGCTAAAATAGATACTAAAAAAGTTGCAGATGATTTAGTTGACTTAGTCATAACTGTTGAAGAGCAATCTACAGGGTCATTTAATGCCGGGGTTGGTTATTCTCAATTATTTGGAACTAATTTTACAATAGGGATTACAGAAAGAAATGTAATAGGTTCAGGTTACAGGGCAAATTTAAACACTAATTATAATGTAGCAATTAGGTCACTAGATCTAGGTGTAACTAATCCATATTTTACTAATGATGCGGTTTCTCTTGGCGTAGGGGTTTACCATAGAGAAATGGATGCGCAACAACTTGGTGTCGCACCTTATACCACTAATCATTATGGTGTTCGTTTAAGTACCTCTTACCCATCTAGTGAATGGAGCAACTTATCTTTTGCGGTAAAAGCCGATGATCAAAATATTCTTTGCCAAGATAGTTTTAATGCTTGTACCAGTTATATAGCAGATAAAGGTAAGCATTTTAACTCTATACGACTTTCTACAGGTTGGAATTACGATACTAAAAATGCATTTTACTTTCCTTCTGCGGGGCAAAAAACCAGTTTAAACATGGAGTTAGTTGTGCCTACTGGAACAAATCTTTCTTTTTATAAAATATTTGCTAATCAAAGTGTTTTTGTTCCCGTTTCAAAAAAACTTACCTTAAAGATAAAGGCAGGGGTTGCATATGGTGATGGCTATAATGGATTCCAAGGAATACCATTTTATGAAAACTTTTATGCAGGAGGCATAGGTAGTGTAAGGGGCTATGCTCCCAACTCACTTGGCCCACGTTTTGACTTAGTTGCAGATGGCTCTTCAAATCCTTCAGGGGGTGCTTTTAGGGCTCTTTCTAATGTAGAGCTAATTTTCCCTATGCCATTTATTGAAGATCCTGGAAACTTTCGTTTTAGTTTATTTGCTGATGCAGGAAATGTTTTTCAAAATTTTAATTCAGCTGATATAAATGGCCTTCGTACTTCTGCTGGATTAGGGGTGTTTTGGATTACTCCTATGGGCCCCTTAGCATTTAGTCTTGCTAGGACATTAAATGATAGAACAGGAGATAACACGCAAGTCTTTCAATTTAATCTAGGGATTCCTCTATAGATAATTATGCGTATAAACCTAGTAAAATTGGGTATAATGTCTGCTTGTTTTTATATCCAAACTAAAAGGTTTTTTATGCGCCAATTATTTATTGTCTTATTAGTATGTTTTGCAACATTTTTTACAACAGTTGGTTTTGCACAACAATTAAAAATAGGTGTTGTTAATGTTGGTTTACTATTAGAGCAAACACCACAAGCAAAAGCTGCATCTAAGTCCCTTGAAAAAGAATTTGCCCCCCAGCAAGCACAGTTAACTAGACTAGTCCAACAAATGGAAAAAAAACAGAAGAATTTCCAAAAAAATAAATTAGTAATGTCCGAGTCACAACTACAGTTTTCACAAAGAGAAATTGAAGTTCTTAATAGAGATATGCAAAGAAAAAAAAATGACATTCAAGAACTAGTTAATATAAAAAGAAATGAAAAGTTAGTTAGTTTACAGAATGTTGTTAATCAAGCTATAAAGGAGGTAGGCAAGCAAGAAAAATTAGATTTAATTCTTTATGAAGGTATTGCTTACACAAATAATCGCTTAGATGTAACTAAAAAAGTTCTTGAACATTTGAAGAAAAAATATCGTAAGTAGTTTATAAATGACAGCTCTTGAAATAGTTAAACTTCTTGAAAAAAAAGGTATTTCAGCTTTTTTTAGCGGAACAAATAGCTCTGAAGTTAATCAGGTATCAGGTTTAATAGAAGCTAATGAAAATAATATTAGTTTTTTTAATGATCTAAAAAGGCTTACTGAACTGCAAAATACTAGTGCAGGTATAGTAATCTTGCAAGAAAAATATGCTGAACAGGTTAGTAGTTGTAAAATTTTTGTTGAAGATCCTTATGTAGCTTATGCGATAGTTTCTCAGTTTTTAAACATAATAAATTTAAAACCAGGTATAGCTGTTTCAGCTATAGTTTCAACTTTAGTAACTGTTCCTAGTTCATGTCAAATTGAAGCAAATGTTGTTATTTGTGATAATGTTAAAATTGGTAAAAATTGTATAATTGGAGCAGGTAGTGTAATAAAAGATGATTGTATTATTGGTAATAATGTAACTATATATAGCAATGTGGTAATTGAAAAAAATTGTAAAATTGGCAATAATACCTCAATAGAATCTGGCACAGTAATAGGTGGTCAAGGATTTGGTTTTGCCAATAATAAAGGTCAGTGGTTAAGAATCCCTCAAATAGGTAGAGTGCTTATTGGTAATAATGTGTGGATTGGTAATAACTGCTCTATTGATCGAGGCACTCTCAATAACACTATTATTGAGGATAATTGTATTATTGATAATCTAGTGCATATTGCCCATAATGTTGAAATAGGTTGCGGCAGTGCAATAGCGGGACAAGTAGGTTTTGCAGGTAGTACTAAAATAGGTAAATACAATGTTTTTGCAGGTCAGGTTGGTATAACAGGGCATATAAATACAGCGGATAACTGCCATTTTGGAGCAAAAGCGGGTATTACTAATAATGTTAAATTAGCGGGTAATTATTCAGGGTTCCCTGCTATTGAAACGGCTAGTTGGCAAAAATCGGTGGTTAGAATAAAATCTTTAGATAAAGTGGCAAAAAAAATTAAAGATTTAGAAAAAGAATTACAAAAATTAAAAAGAGTTTTGGAAAAATAATTATGCAGATGGATATTAAAGAAATATTTGACTATTTACCCCACAGATACCCATTTTTATTGGTAGATAGGGTCGTTGATTTTAAGCTTGGAGAATCGCTAAAAGCATTCAAAAATATTACTTTTAATGAACCACAATTTACTGGACATTTTCCAGAAAATCCGATAATGCCTGGAGTTTTGATTGTTGAAGCTATGGCTCAATGTACGGGAATATTGGCCTTTAAATCGCAAGGAACTAAATTAGATGGTAAAACCATGTATTATTTGGCATCAGTTGATAATTGCCGTTTTAGAAAACCAGCTGTGCCAGGAGATAGATTAGATTTTGAAGTAATTACCTCCAATAAAAAACGCGGAATTTGGAAGTTTTCTTGTGTGACCAAGGTTGAAGGGAAAATTATAGCCTCATGTGACATGATGTGTGCTCAAAGAGACATTTAAGAGATTATAAAATGATTCATTCTACTGCTATTGTACATAAAAACTCTATAATTGGTAATAATGTTGAGATAGGTGCTTATAGCATAATTGGTGAACAGGTAACTATTGATGATAATACTAAAATAGAGCCTCATGTGGTTATTTCAGGGTCTACTACAATTGGTAAAAATAATCATTTTTTTCAATTTGGTTCTATTGGAGCAGCTCCACAAGATAAAAAATATATTGATGGGCCTACTACTCTAGTTATAGGAAATAATAATACTTTTCGTGAGAATGTGACGATCAATCGTGGCACCATTCAAGATCGCGGTGAAACATTTATTGGTAATGATAATTGGATAATGGCAGGAGTACATATAGCCCATGATTGTATTATTGGTAATAATACAATTTTTGCGAATGCCTCTGCTTTGGCAGGACATGTAACCGTTAATGATTGGGCGATTCTTGGAGGTTATACTTTAGTGCATCAATTTTGTAGGTTAGGAGAACATAGTTTTTGTGGTATGGGTAGTGTTATCAGCCAAGATGTACCGAGTTTTGTAACAGTTTCTGGTAATTTAGCTTATCCTAGAGGTATTAATCTAGAGGGTTTAAAAAGGCGAGGTTTTGATAAAGAGCAACTTAGTTTAGTTAAAAAATCTTACCGTATTTTATATCGTAACAGCTATGGCTTGGAAAAAGCTATTGCAGAAATTGAAGATATTAATGACCAAAAAAACTCTTTGGGAACATTAATAAAATTCTTGAAAAATTCTTCTCGTGGTATTGTCCGTTAGTTCTAACATAATAAAGCCCCCTGTCTTTGCTATGGTAGCTGGTGAATCTTCTGGAGATTTACTTGGTGGAGATTTAATTAAATCTTTAAAAAAGCATTATCCACATGCCAGCTTTGTTGGTATTGGTGGTGAAAGAATGCAAACGGAAGGTTTTAACTCCTGGTATCCAATGGAAAAATTATCCATAATGGGTATTTTTGAGGTTTTAAAACATTTATTTGAACTACTTAAATTAAGAAAAAATTTAATTAATAAATTAATAGCTTTAAAGCCAGATGTATTTATTGGTATAGATGCCCCAGATTTTAATTTTAAAGTAGAACAGTCTTTAAAAGAACAGGGTATAACCGCTATTCATTATGTAGGACCATCGGTATGGGCTTGGCGAGAAAATAGATTAAAAAAAATCAAAACTCAAATTGATGGAATGTTAGTTCTATTCCCCTTTGAAGAAAAATATTATCATAAATATAATATTCCTGTTAAATTTGTTGGTCATCCTTTAGCTAATCAAATCAGTGGAGAAGATTATACTCAAGATGCAAGAGAAAAATTAAATCTTGATGCAAATGCTATGGTTACAGGATTAATGCCTGGTTCTAGGTGCTCAGAAGTCAATCAAATGATTGACCTATATGTACAAACAGCACTTAATATAAAAAATAAATTCCCTGCTATGGTTTTTTTAATTCCTTGTATAAATAAAAAAATAAAATTAAGAGTAGAGCAATCTTTGCAGGAATTTGCTAATAATGATAAAAGTTTTAAAGTTTTTTTAAAACAGGCTGAGTTGATTATTGAAGCCTCTAATCAAGTTTTAGTTACTTCTGGCACAGCAACTTTAGAAGTTGCTTTACATGCTAAGCCTTTGGTATTAGCCATAAAAGTTCATCCAATATCCTATTGGTTAATGAAAAAATTAGCAACAACTAAATGGATAGGTCTGCCCAATATTCTTGCCCAAAAAGAGTTAGTTAGTGAACTTATTCAACAAAATGCAACTGTAAGTAATCTTACTGACAAAATGTTAGAAATAATTACAGATAATAAAAAAAGAAATATACAAATAATAGCTTTTAAAAATCAGCATAAAATGCTTAAACAAAACGCCTCAAGATTAGCCGCTGAGGCAATAATTTCATGGATGAAATAGTCCATGTTGCAGGAGTTGATGAAGTAGGCAGGGGGCCATTAATTGGCAATGTTGTAACAGCTGCAGTAGTTTTACCTAAACATTGCGACCTAAAATTAGTAGATTCAAAAAAACTTTCTGAAAAGAAATTAATTTATTTTTATGAGCTAATAATTGAGCAGGCAATTGATTATAAAATAGCTAGAGCTAGCCCCGCAGAAATAGACCAGCTAAATATTTTGTCCGCAACTATGCTGGCAATGAAAAGAGCAGTAGAGGGGATAAATATTAAGGTTGATTTGGTCTTAGTTGATGGTAACAAATGTCCTGATATATCAATTCCTTGTGAAGCAATAGTTAAAGGAGATAGCAAAGTTTTAGCCATTAGTGCAGCGTCTATTTTAGCTAAAGTAACTAGAGATAACCAGATGAGAGTCTTAGATAAAGACTACCCACAATATGGTTTTGCTAAGCATAAAGGCTATCCTACCAAGCTACATTTAGAAAAGATGGCTAAATTAGGGTTGATAGAGGGTTACAGAAAAAGTTTTAGACCAGTAAAAATGTTAATAGGTTAAATTTAGGAATAAAAAAGCACTAAGAAAGCGCTTTTTTAGAGGTCAAAGTAAACTAAAGATTAACGCTGACGAGCTTTAAATCTTGGATTAGTTTTGCTAATTACATATACTTTGCCACGGCGTCTAACAATTTGGCAATCTTTATGACGCGTTTTAGCTGATTTTAAAGAAGATAAAATTTTCATGTTTTTATTCCTATTAGTTTAAGCTAGCTTCCTAGCAGTTCAAGTTTTATGGATGGATTCTACTTAAAAAGACTACAAATGTCCAGTATTTACTGGTTTTTAACATAAAAAAATTAATTATTTATATTGTTGTTTGATAAATGAAGTTTAATATCTCTTTTAACTTATAAGGTTTATAGAATTGTCATTATCTAGTTTATCAAAGGAGGTTAAAGATCTTTTTTCTAAGGATAGTAAAATATCTTTAAAAATAGATGGTTTTGAAGTTAGAAAAGTTCAAATAGAAATGGCTTTAGCCGTTTCTTGTGCTATTGAAAATGAAGAAGTATTAGTTGCTGAAGCCGGTACAGGGACGGGTAAAACCTTTGCTTATTTAGCACCAGCAATGCTTGCAGGCAAAAAAGTTATTATTTCTACAGCTACTAAAACTTTACAAGAACAATTATTAACTAAAGATATTCCTTTCTTACTTAAACAATGTAGGGTGCAAGGTAGTGCAAGATTATTAAAAGGCCGGGAAAATTATCTCTGTTCGCAACGCTTAGATATTGCACAAACAGCTGAGCAAAATACTAAGTTGGCTTGGAAAAAGCTAGCCCTAATTAGTGATTGGCAACAGCAAACTATAGATGGCGATAAAGCAGAATTGTCAACAATAGCTGAAAATGATTTTATTTGGACAAAGGTAAGTTCACGGCAAGAATTTTGTGTGCCGAATGGTTGTACAGCTGATAAAGGTTGTTTTTATGCTAAGGTTAAAGAGCAAGCCAATGAAGCACAAATATTAGTGGTAAATCATCATTTATTTAGTGCCGATTTAGCTATGCGTGAACAGGGCTTTGGTAGTGTCTTACCAGAGGCTGATATTTATATCTTTGATGAAGCTCATCAACTACCAGACATAGCCGCCCAATTTTTAGGCTTTAGTATAAGCCGTTCACAATTAGATGAGTTAGCTAGGGATATCCGTAATGCCCAAAAAGCAGAGTCAATAGAGTCGATAGAAATATTTGAGCAGGTTAAGTTATTGGAAACTAGTATCCAAAAGTTTAATTTATCATTAGGTAAGTGGGATAAAAGGTGGCTTTGGGAGGAGTTTTCTACCAATGAATCAGTTCTAAAATTATTAACAGCAATTAAAAATCAACTAGGCTTGTTAATTGACATGCTAAAACCCTTAAAAGAAAGGGGAAAGCAAATTACAGCGATTTATAAAAAATGTCAAGATATTGAGGGGCAGTTAAATACTTGGTTGACTACCGATTCAAAAAATAAGATAAGATGGCTAGAATCATCACAGGCAAGATTTAAATTAAATTTAACGCCTTTAAGCATCGCGGAACAATTTAATCGGCAAAAAGATAACCTAGGGGGTAGTTGGGTTTTTACTTCGGCGACTTTGAGCGTAAATAATGATTTTGAATATTTTACCAATAGATTGGGTTTGTTAGACTCTAAAAATATAAGTTGGGAAAGTCCCTTTGATTTTTCAAGTCAGGCTTTAATTTATCACCCTATTGGTTTGCCAGAACCAAGAACGCAGGGCTATATTAAAATATGTATGAGGGCTGTTTGGAAATTATTAAAAGCAACTGAAGGGCATGCTTTTTTATTATTTACAAGCTATAAAGCTTTAGCAGAGGCAAAGCAAATATTAGATGAGCATTGGCAAGGTAGTGTATTATCACAGGGAGATAGCCCTAAAAATGAGTTAATAACTAAATTTAAAAACTCGGCATCGCCAATTTTATTAGGCACTAGCAGTTTTTGGGAAGGGGTGGATATTAGGGGAGATGCTCTTAAGCTGGTAATGATTGATAGAATTCCCTTTATTCCACCAGATGACCCCTTAGTGCAAGCAAGAGAATCTGCTCTTAGAGAAAAAGGTTTAAATAGTTTTTTTAACTTTCAAGTACCTGAAGCGACTATCGGATTAAAGCAAGGAGCCGGTAGATTAATTAGATCGACTAAGGATACTGGAGTTTTGGTAATCTGCGACCCTAGATTACTCACTAAACAATATGGTCGCATTATAGTTAATAGTTTGCCTCCCTTTAAATGGGTGTTTAATTCACAAGAAGCGATAGATTTTTTAGAAGAGAATAAAAAATGACAACAATTTTAGCTGTTGAATCATCTACTAAAGCCTGCTCAGTAAGCTTATTATATAAGGGTAAAAGTCATACAGAATTTAAAATAGCTCCACAGCAACATGCAAATTTAATGTTAATTATGGTTGATTCAGTATTAAAAAAGGTGGGGATAAAAGGTAAGGATATTGATATATTATCTTTTTGTGAAGGTCCGGGTGCTTTTACAGGAATTAGAATTGCTACTGGTGTTATTCAGGGTTTGGCTTATGGTTGGGATAAACCTGTACTTGGAGTATCAAGCTTAGATGCTCTTGCTTGGCAGGCATATAAAGAAAACAATAGCTTAAAAATAATAGCTTGCCTTGATGCCAGAATGAATGAATTATATTTGCAAGAATGTGAAATTATTGAGGGTAAACTAAATTCAACTATCCCAAAAATAATTTCTGAAGAAAATGCGAATAAATTGATTAAAAAAGCAGGGGTACAAAGTGGGATAGGAGATATAGCTGAAGAATTCCCAGAGTTAATAAAATTATTTTCAAGCTGGAATAGTGCATATCCTAATGCACAATTTGTAGCAGATATAGCAAGTCAAAGAATAAAACAGGCAAAAAATTTAAGGGAAAAGATTCCATTACCCTTGTATTTAAGAAATAATATTGCGATTAAAAAGGAGATTGTTAAATGAATTTTTTTAGAATGTGTTTGGTATTATGTTTAATATTTATCAGTGGATTATTGCCAGCAAAAACCTTTAAAGTCGGGGAAACTATTTTGGTAGCTTTTCCTGCAAATAACATTAAAAATGATGCATATATAATTGGAATAGTTAGAAAAATTACTGCAAAAGGAGGCTATCAAATAGCAGTAACTGATTTTGTAGAAGGCCATGATTATGGCTTGTCTTGCGAGCCTATAGCAATAGATACAGATGGAAGTATTAGCTCCCAATCTGGTTGGGAGATTTGGCAAGATACTACTAATTTAATAAATAAACAGTTAGAGTTTATAGTCCCTGCAGATAAAGCGATGAAGCTTAGCTCTGGGCAATTAATGTTTATAGATAGATATAATATTTACATAATTTATTCTCGCTGGAAGTCTAATGCTCCGATTATATCTATTGGCAAAATAGAATCAGCAAAACATGCGGCAATTGCCGTAGGTATTGGAGCAATAAACCCTGCTTTTAACCTAGCCATTTTAGACAGAATTAGTTATTATGATATTCAAACAGGAAGACCTTTTTGGCCATTCCAATCTATAAAACCCTTGACTGAAATGTTAACCTCAATTCAAAGTATTTTAGATAAAGATAAAAACCTTAATAGTTTATGGAGAGCAAAAAAAAGAAATTGGGAAGAAATAGAAAAAGATATGCGAATCTATTTTTTAATTGATGCTATCGATAAAGCAGTCACCGATGCCTCTTATATATTGCACGAAGATGATTTAGACAAAGCAGATCCTAAATATTTAGCTAAGTTAAAACAACAACTTAACCAGTTAGGCTTTTAATATTTTTTATAATTTAGTGGATATTCTAAAATAATATGAAAACTATAGGCAGATATGAAAAAGTAGATTTAAAAAAATTAAACTTATTAGGTTTAAAAGTAAAAGTGGATACCGGAGCTTATTCTCCATCGCTTCACTGTCATGAAATTAGCATAAACACTGCCGGCACAGAAGTGTATGTTAAATTATTGGATTCAAATTATGAAATGTATGATGGTAATTTAAGAACTTTTAAAATATCAAAAATAAGTGAAGTTAAAAGTTCTAATGGCTCAGTAGAAAATCGTATTTTTATAAAAACAACAATAACTATGTTTAATAAAGACTATGAAGCAGAAATATCTCTTACTGATCGGTCTTCTATGCAATTTCCTATGTTATTAGGTAGAAAATTCATACAAGATAAATTTTTAGTAGATGTGTCGTTAGAATATCAAAACCGTTAGTAAGATTAAGCTAAGAGCTTTATTTTTTAGGGAACCTCTGAATAAGTAAGTAGCTAATTTCTAACCAGAGTTTTAGCCGATTGAAGGTATTTTTTACGAGATAATAACAGCCCCCATCTACTTCCTCCTACTTGTCTCCATAGCATACATGACCTTATTCCAGCTAATAGTAGAGCCCTTATTTTGTTAGTTATCTTAGGGTTTTGTAGGTGCCCATGAGACCCATTAACCATTATTCTTGGTTGTATTTGGCTGATATTTTCACTATAAGCTCTTGCTAGGGTTGCTATTATATTTTCGTGAAAATCTCCAAAGTGACTACGATTATTTTTGGCGGATTCAATTGTTCTGAAGACTTTTGGTAATATTTCTTCTTTAGCGGATATTTTTTTTTCCAACATTATTAGGCTTAATGCATATTTAGTTATTTCTATATTTCTTGATTGTACTGTCTGGTTTGAAGACATTTGAGATAGTAATGTATCTGTACCTAATTGGATTTTGCTAGCATCACCAAATACATCTATAGTGCTTGCAGGATTTTCTGCAAATAATGAGTTTATGCTGGATTGAAAAGCAACTTCATCTGTTTTTCCAGTTGTAGCCAGTTCATAGACTTGTCTTGCTACTTGGTAAATTCCGATTAAAGAAATCGTTCTATCTTGTTGAATGTATTGGCTTTGTTGGGTCATTTTATTGCTTCTTCATATCTGTGGAAACGATTTGTTATTATGCCACCACCTAAGCACTTATCATTTTCATAAAACACTATTGATTGTCCAGGGGCTATTGCCGTTTGCTCTTCTGTAAACTTCACTGTAATTTTTTGTCCTGTATTTTTTATTATTGTACAGGGTTGTTCTATTTGCCGATAGCGTATTTTAGCTTTTAATAAAGTTTTATTTTTAGGAGCTACTTGTGCGACCCAGTCTAAGTTTTCAGCCACTAAATATTGGTGATTTAATAAAGGGTGTTGCTTTCCTTGTACCGCAATTAATCGATTATTTTGCAGATCTTTATCAGCAACAAACCATGGGTCATCAGTTTCACCATGACCTCCTCCAATGCCTAAACCTTTTCTTTGTCCCAAGGTATGGTACATTAGTCCATCATGTTTGCCAATTACAATATTATCTGTATTAACAATATCACCAGGGTTGGTGGGTATGAACTGTTGTAAAAAATCTTTAAATTTACGCTCACCAATAAAGCAAATACCAGTACTATCTTTTTTGTCATGTATAGTAAAGCCAGCTTCTTCAGCCAACTGCCTTACTAATGGTTTTTTTAATTCACCTATGGGAAACAGTACTTTTGCTAATTGATCTTGCTGTAGGGTGTATAAGAAATAACTTTGGTCTTTATTATCGTCAACTCCTTTTAATAATTGGAATTTATTATTAAGCTGATTTACTCTTGCATAATGCCCTGTAGCAATATAATCAGCACCAAGTTTTAGCGCATAATTTAAAAATACTTTAAATTTTACTTCTTTATTACATAGTATGTCTGGATTAGGGGTTCTACCAGCTTTGTACTCACTAATAAAATGTTCAAAAACACTATCCCAATAATCCCTAGAGAAGTTTTTTTTATGAAAATTAATACCTATTTTTTTGCAAACTTCTGCGGCATCCAACATATCTTCTTTTACAGGGCAATAGTCTTTTTCATCATCCTTGTCCCAGTTTTTCATAAAAAATCCTTCCACATCGTAACCCTGTTTTTTCAAGATTAATGCGGTAGTAGATGAGTCAACTCCACCAGACATGCCTACAATAACTTTTATATTTTTATTTGCTGGATTATGGGCAAGTATGTTCAATATATTCTCCAGGTTGTAATTTATTTAATGTCCATTTGCCAATTTTTATTCTGACTAATCTTAGGGTGGGGTAGCCTACAGCAGCCGTCATTCTTCTTATTTGTCTATTTTTACCTTCGCTAATAGTTATTTCAATCCAGCTGGTTGGTATATTTTTTCTTTTTCTAATTGGAGGGTTTCTAGCCCATAGCCATTGTGGTTGTTTGCTCATTTTAACCTTGGCAGGTTTGCTAATGCCATCTTTTAATTCTACACCTTTTGTTAAATTTGCTAATTCTTGCTTACTAATTTTTCCCTCTACTTGTACAAGATAGGTTTTTGGTAGTTTAAAGTCAGGGTTGCTTATTTGATTTTGTAATTTACCATTGCTAGTTAAAATTAATAATCCTTCTGAGTCAAAATCAAGCCTGCCTGCCGCATAAAAATTGGGTATTTTAATAAAATTTGCCAGAGTTTGTCTTTTTTTGGTGCTACTTTTATCGCTAAACTGACAAAGAACTTGAAAAGGTTTATTAAAAATTAGTATTTGGCTCATGAATAGTTATGGGCAATAAGTTAGAATTAGCATAATTCTAACATTTTTACAGGTATTTACATGTCGCAAAAGATTATTTACACACTTACAGATGAGGCTCCTGCTTTAGCAACCTATTCATTACTACCGGTTGTGCAGGCATTTTCAAAGGTGGCGATGATAGATGTGGAAACAAAAGATATTTCTTTAGCGGCAAGAATTTTAGCTAACTTTACGGATTATTTATCAGCAGAGCAAAAAACAGAGGATGCCTTAGTAGAACTAGGTAAATTAGTAGTATTTGCAGATACTAATATTATTAAATTACCTAATATTAGTGCCTCTGTGCCACAGTTAATCGCCGCAATAGGTGAATTACAAGAGCAGGGTTATGCTATTCCAAATTATCTAGTTGAGCCAAAAACAGATAAAGAAATATCTATTAAAAATATATATGCAAAAATATTAGGTAGTGCAGTAAATCCAGTGTTGCGCGAAGGTAATTCTGATCGCCGTGCTCCTGATGCGGTAAAAAATCATGTTAAAAATAATCCTCACTCAATGGGGGCTTGGGCAGCGGATTCTAAAACAATTGTAAAAAGTATGTCTGCAGGAGATTTTTATGGTTCAGAAACCTCAACAACTATACAAAAAGAAACTGATTATAAAATTATTTTTAATAAAATCTCTGGTGAACAGGTTGAATTAAAAGGTTATGCAACTTTATTAGCTGGTGAAATTATAGATACTGCAGTGATGAAAAAAGTTGCCTTAATTAAGTTTTTTAATGAAGCAATTTATGAAGCAAAACAAAAAGATATATTGTTTTCTTTACACTTAAAAGCAACAATGATGAAAGTATCAGACCCGATAATTTTTGGGCAGGCAGTTAGTGTTTTCTTTCAAGATTTGTTTAGTAAACATGAAGCAACTTTTATAAAACTTGAGATTAATTTAAATAATGGTTTTGGTGATCTAATCAATAAAATTGAATCTTTGCCAATTAATAAAAAAGAGGCTATAGAAAAAGATATTGAAATAATTTTAAAAGCACAACCAAGTTTGGCAATGGTAGATTCAGATAAAGGAATTACTAACTTACATGTGCCTTCTGATGTGATTATTGATGCATCTATGCCTGCAATGATTAGAACCTCTGGGCAAATGTGGAATAAAAATGGACAACCACAAGATACTATGGCAGTAATACCTGATCGTTGTTATGCTGGTGTTTATAATGAGACAATAAAATTTTGTAAACAACATGGGGCATTTGATCCAACAACTATGGGTACAGTTCCTAATGTTGGCTTAATGGCTCAAAAGGCGGAAGAATACGGTTCTCACGATAAAACTTTTCAAGTTGAACAAGCAGGTGCTATTAAGGTCGTAACCGCACAAGGAGAGACTTTGTTGTCGCAAAATGTAGATTCTGGTGATATTTTTCGTATGTGCCAGACTAAAGATGCTCCAATTAAAGACTGGGTGAAATTAGCGGTAACTAGAGCAAAAGCAACACATTATCCAGCAGTATTTTGGCTAGATAATGAGCGAGCCCATGACAATGAGGTAATTAAAAAAGTAAATGATTATTTACTTACTCATGATACTAAGGGGCTTGAAATCCATATAATGCCACCAGAAGAAGCAACTAGGTACACACTTCGTCATGTAGCAGAGGGGCAAAATGTTATCTCAATAACAGGTAATGTTTTACGAGATTATTTGACGGATCTATTTCCAATTTTAGAACTTGGAACCTCGGCTAAAATGCTCTCAATAGTGCCACTAATGAATGGTGGTGGATTATTTGAAACAGGGGCAGGAGGTTCAGCGCCAAAACATGTACAGCAGCTTATAGCAGAAAATCATTTGCGGTGGGATTCTTTGGGAGAGTTTTTAGCAATAGCCGCTTCTTATCAACATCTAGCAAATAGATTTGATAATAAAAAAGCAAATATTTTATCTAAAACTCTAGATAAAGCTACTGAAAAATTATTAGCAAATAATAAGTCGCCAGCAAGAAAAGTTACTGAGATAGATAATAAAACTAGCCATTTTTATCTAGCTTTATATTGGGCAGAAGAGCTAGCTACACAAGTAGATGATTTAACAATACAAAAACAATTCAAACCTTTTGCAGAAGAGTTATTTATTAAAAAGCAAACAATTATTAAGCAATTAAATACTAACAAAGCAATTGCAGTAAATTTACAAGGTTATTATCAGCCAAGTGTAGATGTTGCGACACAGGTAATGCGTCCTAGTGATGTTTTTAATAAAATAATTGCTGGTATAGCAACTGAAGTGAGTTAATTATTTGAAATTAGAGTCAATAATTTGTTGCGTATCTTTGGCGTGTTGTTGCATGCCAAGTTTATTATAAGAATTGCGCATTATTTTTAATGAAGCTAGAGTTACTTTAGCACCAGAATAGTTTTCTAGTACAAATTTTACTCTTGATGCAGCTGCTAGATAAGCTTTTCGTTCGTAATAATATTTTGCTACTAGATATTCATTTCTAGAGATGGTATTAAATAAAACTACTATTCTTTTTTTAGCGTTAGGTACATATTTGCTATTTGGAAAGCGTTCTATTAGTTGACTATAGGCTTTGTAGGCTTCTTTAGTTGACTTTACATCTCTATTTGCAGGGTCTGTTATATGAGCATCTAGCCAGCTTTGGTTTATTGAGTCAATTGCTAAGGCTTTTAAATGGTAAGCATAAGATAAGAATTTATGTTTTGGGTAGATTCTTATAAATTCTTCTAATTCTAGCCTAGCAGATTCTGGCTCACCAAATTGATTATAAGAATAGGCGAGTTCTAAGTAGGATTTTTCGGCATAAACTCCATAAGGGAAGTAGGACTTTAGTTTTTCGTAGTAGGTAATCGCACTTTGCCATTGACCTCGGTCATGAAAGTCTTTTGCATAGTCATAAAATTCTTTAACTGTCCATTCTGATTCATCTTTTTCTTCAAAAACAGCACAACCACTAAAGAACATTATAGATATTATGATAATAAAAACTCTTTTAAAAACCAGTGAAGTTAAACGAAATATCATAAAATTAGGTAGAATATTAAAAAATAAAAATTATACCTTAATAATTAGACTATAAACAACAAATAAATATGAAGGTAATTGTTTGTACACTAAAATATGAGACTTAACTTTGAGCTGCTTAGAATTAACCGCAAAAATACCATTGGCTAAAATATCAACTAGATTAGATGCAGTGCTGGCAGAATTATTTGCTGACTATTCTCGTAGTAGAATTAAAAACTGGATTAAGCTAGGTAAGGTTACTCTTGATGGCAAACTATGTATAAAGCCAAATTTTAAAGTTTTTGGTGGTGAGAAGGTTTTTATAATGGCAGAGTTTACAGATGAAGTTGTATCGATACCTGAAAAAATCCCACTTGATATAATATATGAAGATAATGATATTATTATTATTAATAAACCTATCGGGTTAGTAGTTCACCCGGGGGCAGGCAACCCTAATGCAACTTTATTGAATGCTTTATTGTTTCATTATCCTAAAATTAGAGAAGTACCAAGAGCTGGCATAGTCCATCGTTTAGATAAACAGACATCTGGTTTAATGGTGGTGGCAAAAAATATTCCAACACAAACACATTTAATAGAGCAGTTACAAAAACATAGTGTAGGTAGGATATATGATGCTATTGTGGTTGGTAATATGAAATCTGGCGGAACAATTACTACTAATATTGGCCGTCATCCAACTGATAGAGTACGCATGGCAGTATTGGATCATGGTGGAAAAAAAGCGGTTTCTCACTATAGAGTATTAGAAAAATTTCGAGCACATACTCGTATTCGTGTACAGTTAGAAACAGGAAGAACTCACCAAATTAGGGTACATATGGCTTCACTTGGTCTCCCTTTGGTTGGCGACCCTACCTATGGAGGTAGATTAAAAATTCCAAAGAAAATGATGCCCGAATTTATAGAGATTTTAAGAAATTATAAACACCAAGCTTTACACGCAGGTCAATTAAGTTTAACTCACCCAAAAACTGGTAAACAAATGAAGTGGAAAGTAACTATGCCAGATATAATGCTTGATTTGGTAGATATGTTGCGTGATGATTTAGAGGCTTATCAAGCCCAAAATTTACAAAACTATGATGCTTATGATTATAACGAAGATGTTGAAATTGAATGGATAACAGATGCGAATATAGTTGATGATTGATTTTATAAAACCTAATTGGCAAGTATCTAATAAAATACAGGCGTTTACTACTACTCGAAAGGGGGGGGGTAGCCAAGAACCTTTTGAAAGTTTTAACTTAGCTAGCCATGTGGAGGATGATTTAGCAAATGTATTAAAAAACAGAGAAATATTAGTTAAGAAATTAGCTTTACCCAAGCCACCATTATGGTTAAATCAACAACACACTACTAAATTAATAACATGGCAAGGACAAGAGTTTATTGAGCCGCCAGTTGCTGATGCTACTTGGACAAACAAACCTAATTTAGCACTTAGTGTTATGACTGCTGATTGCCAGCCAATTTTAATAACTAATAAAGAAGAGTCATTTGTGGTAGCAATACACGCAGGCTGGCAAGGTTTATTAGATGGCATAGTTACTAAAGCTATTTTGCAATTACCTGATAAGGCACAAAATTTAATAGTTTGGATCGGACCATCAATAAGCCAAGAAAACTTTGAGGTGGATGTCGATTTTATGAATATGTTTGTTAAAAAAAATCAAAAAAACACCAGTTTTTTTCAACAAGGTTCATTAACAAAGTATAAAGCTGATTTGGTAGGGATTGCTGTGTTAGAAATGCAAAGTTTAGGGGTAGCAAACATAACTAAGAGTAATCTTTGTACCTATTTAAATGTAGATAAATTTTATTCCTATCGTCGCAATCAAAAAACTGGCAGAATGGCTACTTTAATTTGGTTAGACTATTAGTTGGTTATTTTCCTCCTGAATGTAGGCAGTTTTCTATATGTTCTATATTTTCTGGTAATCCTTGGATAACTAAGCTATCGTCAACTCTTACTTTAGTTTTTATATCGGGATCATTGCCTCTTATTGAACCTCTTCTTATAGATTTAACAACTACATTATGTTTTGCTAAATTTAGTTCTTCTAAAGTTTTACCTACCGCAAAAGAAGATGGATTTATATGTACTGGATGAACTATTTGCCCTATTTGAGAAGAATCAAAGGATGCATGATCAGTTTCCCCTTGATAAATTCCTTCTAATAGGCTGTATCTGTTTTCTCTAGCTTTCCTTGCTTCTTTAAAAACATGGTCGATTGGTTTTCCTAACATTAATAATAAGTGTGATGAAAGCATAATACTTGACTCAAAAATATCAGGGATAACTTCTGTTGCCCCATTATTAATAAGTTCATGTAAATTAGAATCATCGATTGACCTAACTATTACTGGAACATCGGGAGCTTCATTTTTTAAGGTTTTTAGAGCCTTTATAGTCATGTTATGTTCGGTAAAGGTTATTATAACTGCCTTAGCTTTTGCTATGTTTGCTGATTTTATTATGCTATGCTTTGCGGCATCACCAAAATAGATAGGCAAGCCTCCTTCTTGAGCTTCTTTCACTCGTTTTATATCTAAATCAAGAGCTACAAAAGGCACATTAAATTTTTCTAAGAATTTGATCGTTGTTTGCCCAACCCTACCAAAACCAAGTACGACTACATGATCTTTTTTGTGTTTAGTATCTGCTTCAATTTTAGATTCTAATTCATAAAAATTTGCACTATAGCTTTTATTAAATATTTTTTTAGCGATTTTACCATTAGCTTTTATTAAAAATGGAGCTAGCATCATGCTTAATACTATTGCTGAAATAATTATTTGTGAAAGTTTATGCTCTAATAGACCATTGGTTAAGGCAAGAGTAATAATAACTAAACCAAATTCACCAACTTGTGACAGGGTAATAGCACTACGAAAGCTAACCCCTGTTGGGTTTTTAAAAACAACCATTATCAAGTAGATAACTAGAGTTTTTAAAATTATAATTGAGGCAGTAATCAGCAAGATAATGACTATATTTTCTAAAACTATATTTGGCGAAATAAGCATGCCAACGGTTATAAAAAACAGCCCCAGCAATATGTCTTGAAAGGGTTTAATATCAGATTCTATTTGATGCTTAAATTCTGTTTCTCCGAGCATCATTCCAGCCATAAATGCCCCTAAAGTCATAGAAACTCCCATTTCTCCAGTAAAAGCGGCAGCCGCTAAAACCATTGTTAAAACGGTTAGGGTAAATAGTTCTTGTGATTTAGATTGAGCTACTTCGTGAAATAAAGGCTTTAAAACATAATGTCCTACCGCTAGAATAACCCCAACAACAAATAATCCTTTTACTAAGGATGTGCCTAACTCGGACATTAAAGAACCCCCATCAGACGTAGCAAGAGTAGGAATTATAATTAATAAAGGAATCGCAATTATATCTTGGAAAATTAATATACCAATTGCATTTCTGCCATGGCGGGTTTGTATTTCAGATTGTTCGGTTAATTGTTTAATAACAATCGCAGTTGATGATAAAGAAAAAGCTGAAGCGATTACAAAGCTCATTATTAAACCTAAATCCAGTAGCATTTCGATACCATAAGTTATTATTGCCGTGGTAAAAACCTGCAAACCACCTATAGCGAATACTATTTTTCTCATAGACATCATTTGAGTTAATGAAAACTCTAAACCTATAGAAAATAGTAAAAAAACTATGCCAAATTCTGCTAAAAAAAGTATATTTTCTTCACTTTCAACAAGAGCAAAGCCAAAAGGACCTACAAAAATGCCAACTATAATATAGGTTAAAATTTGCGGTATATAAACTCGCCTAGCAATAGATGTTAATAAGATTGTAAAACCAAGCAATATAACTATATTAGTAAGTAAGTGACTATTTGCTCCATGTTCCATTTTATTATTTACCTATTAAATCTATATAATCTCAAAACGCATAGAATAATCTATGGCTTGAATGTTTTTAGTTATTGCTCCAGTAGAAATAAAATCTACTCCTATTGTTGCCAGCTCAGACAAACGGTTTATTTCAATATTGCCAGAGACTTCAAGTTTTGCTGTGTTGCTATGGTTTTTATTTATTTTTACCGCTTCAATAATTAATTTAGTTGAAAAATTATCAAGCATAATAATATCTGATTTTGCATCAAGAGCTTGTTGTAATTCAGCTATAGTTTCTATTTCAACCTCTACTTTAATGCTTGGGTATTTATTTTTAGCGATAAATAAGGCTTTTTCAATACTTCCTGCGGACATTATATGATTTTCTTTGATTAAAATAGCATCATATAAACCAACCCTATGGTTAGTTCCTCCACCACACTTAACCGCATATTTTTGGGCTAACCTAAGGCAAGGTATAGTTTTTCTAGTATCTAATAATTTTGTATTAGTATTTTTTAAATGTTCAATATAAGAAGCAGTTAAGGTTGCAGTAGACGATAAAGTTTGCAAAAAATTCAACGCACTGCGTTCGGATGTTAATAAACTAGTTGCAGGACCTTTTAGCTTACAAATAATTGTATTGGTAGATACTTTTTCACCTTCTTGTACCAACCAATCGATTTTAATATCTTTAGATACTATATTAAAAACAGCATCAAACCAAGGGCGACCACAAACAATAGCATTTTCTTTAGCGATTATTTTTGCACTAGCCATGGCTTTATGACTGATTAAACTAGCTGTTAAATCACCAGCACCTATGTCTTCATCTAAAGCTTGTTTAACATTAATAGCAAGATCTGCAAAAAAATTAATTTCTGACATTTTTCTCTCTAAATTTTAATTATAGTGAGTATTGTAGCTTATACTTATTACATGGATAAAACATTAAACATAGATTTAAAAAAGCATTTAATAAAAAACATAAATTTTATAGTCAGCCCAAATTGTGATGATCGACCAGATGAAAAAGATATTTCATTAATTGTTATACACGGCATTAGCTTACCGCCAAATAAGTTTGGAGGCAAAGGGGTCGAGCAATTATTTTGTAACAAACTAGACCCAACAGAAGATATTTTTTATAAAAAAATATATCGGCTAAGATTGTCATCTCATCTATACATAAAAAGAACAGGACAGATTATACAATTTGTTCCTTTTAATAAAAGGGCATGGCATGCTGGAGAGTCTAGTTTTAAGAACAGGAAGAGTTGTAATGATTTCTCAATAGGCATAGAGCTAGAAGGGGCAGATTATATAGTCTACACAGACGAGCAATATCAACAATTAAATAGTCTATTAACGATATTACAAAAAGCCTATCCACAAACGCTTAACAACATTGTAGGCCATAATCATATTTCTCCAAATAGAAAAACAGACCCAGGCAAAAGTTTTGATTGGCAAAAGCTTTTATAAAACTAAGCCGTCTAACTAGTCTTTGGTTTATTAGTAGTAAGTATATTATCTTTAAGGATAAATTTATAACAAGGTTCACCAGAGGTTTCAAGCACCACTATACTTGGCATTTTAGTGGTCTTAAAAGAAAAAGCTCGGCATCCCCTAGGGTTAATAGTATCCCAAGTAATATATAAATACTTGCATTTAAAGCAATCAATAGGGTTATTGTTTGTAGGGTTATTAATTTTACTCATAGTAAGGTAATAAAAAATTATTTAAGTGTATATATTAGTTTGCTAGCATCAGTTTATGATAACATGGCGTACCGTACCAAGCTTAATAAAAATATATAAGGAAAAAAAATGAGCAAAATAGGTCTTTTTTATGGCACAGATACAGGAAATACCGAACGAGTTGCTGAGATGATTAAAGATGAGTTAGGTAGTGATGTCGTAGTAGAAATTCATGATATTGCCTCTGCAAGTGTCGCAGATTTCGCAAAATATGACAAGCTTATTCTTGGCCATCCAACTTGGTATTACGGTGAACTACAAAGTAGCTGGGAAGACTTTTGGGATGACTTTAAAACTATAGATTTTACTGGTAAAACTTTTGCCTGTTTTGGCTTAGGCGACCAAGCGGACTATTCAGAATATTTTTTAGATGCCATGGGTTTTATGCATGATATAGCTCTTGAAAATGGCGGTATTCCAGCGGGATATATGTCAACAGAAGGTTTTGAATGGGATGAATCAAAAGCTCTAACAGAAGACGAAGATTTTTTTGTAGGGTTAGGGATTGATGAAGACCAACAACCAGAACTAACAGAAACTAGAGTTGTTGAGTGGGTTCAGCAAATTAAAGAAGAAATGGAATTGTAAAAAAATAATGCATAATCCAGTTGTTATAGAAGACTTAAATGGGCAAAAAAAAGCGGAGTTTTGCATAATATGGATGCATGGTCTGGGTGCGAATGGGCATGATTTTGAATCGATAATACCAGAACTAAAAACAGGATTAGCAATAAAATATATTTTTCCCAATGCACCACAAATACCAGTAACGATTAACAACAATATGGTAATGCCTGCCTGGTTTGATATTAGAAATTCATCATCAATTAGTGAAGACATGGATTGGCGAGGTATACAACAAAGTGAAAACTATATAAATAAATTAATACAACAAGTAGAGCAAGAAGGATTTGCCAGCAAAAATACACTACTAATCGGTTTTTCCCAAGGTGGAGTAATAGCTTATAGAGTAGCACTACAAAGTAAAAAACCTCTAGCAGGCATTATCGCTCTATCAAGCTACCTACCACTTAAGGGTACAGAAAATATCCAACAACCAACTAATATACCAATTTTAATAGCCCATGGAATTCAAGACCAAGTAGTACCATTTATACTAGCGGACGATGCTAAGCAAAAACTAACCAAACTAAATTACCAGCCGCAGCCCAAAAACTACCCTACGGAGCACCAATTTTGCCACCAAGAAATAGTAGATATGGCAGAGTTTATAAAAAAATCTTTTAAGCAAGAAATATAGATGCAAAAAACTAAAGCACAAATTCTTAAACACCATGGTGGAAATGCAGAGCATGCTCGGAAAATGATAACTACCAGTTATGGGCGAAGGCATGATGAAAAGTTTTGGCAGTTTTGGCAACAAAAAGTAGCCAAAAACCACCAAGAAGGTGATGGCATAGTAGATTTAGGAGCAGGCATAGGGCAGTTTATCAACGACTGTGCTAATCATTACCCAAGTTCATTAGTTTACGGAATAGATGCAGCCGACTATATGGTACAACATTCTCTAGACTTACCAAATAATGCTAAACTTATTCAAGACGACCTACATAACCCAACTGTTGAAATTAAAGACAATAGCCTAAGCATGGTCATGGCAAATATGGTGGTACATGAACTTACCCAACCCATTAAGATGTTTAAAGCCACATACAGCTGGTTAAAAAAAGGTGGTAGATTTTGCGTAATAGACCTAGTACGCCAACCACTAGAAGAATATCTAGCATATAAATACCAACAAACCAGCCTAGCAGCAGAGCAAACTAGTGTTGCTGATTTAGAAGACGCTTTTGAACACTTCCTAGAACACAACCGTTATCATGGTGAAGATATTATTTATATGTTAAAAGAGTGTGGTTTCAAGCTAATAGAGCAAAAAAAAACAGGTAGATTTATACGAATATTGGTAGAAAAATAACCCTACTTAAATATCCTACTAAAAAAACCTTTTTTTGGTTCGGTTAAAAATCTTTGCTGGCAGTCTTCGCCTAATAGTCTTGCCACTATATCTTTATAAGCCTCAGAAACATCTGTTCCCTTATCTAGAATTACTGGTCTGCCTGAATTTATAGCACTTAATACTTGCTCTGCTTCTGGGACTACCCCCAATAGAGGTATATCTAACATTGTTACTATTTTATCAACCGCTAACATTTCTCCATTTTTTACTTTTGTTGGTTGGTATCTTGTTAGTACTAAATGTTCTAATACTGGAGATTTATTTTCTTTTGATCGCTTTGAAGTATCTTGTATAACTCCTAAAATTCTATCAGCATCACGAACTGATGTTATTTCAGGATTAGTTATAACTATTGCTTCATCTGCATAGTGTAAAGCTAGCTTAGCACCTTTTTCAATTCCGGCTGGTGAATCACAAATAATAAAGTCAAAACCTGCTTTTTTTAGAGCATCAATTACTTTTGATACTCCTTGTGTAGTTAAATCATCTTTATTACCAGTTTGTGATGAAGCTAGGATATATAAATTTTTGACCCATTTATCAGCGATTAATGCTTGTGTTATAGATGCTTGATTTTTTGCAACATTTAAAAAATCATGTACTATATTTTTTTCACAACCCATCATTAAATCTAGGTTTCTTAAACCAACATCAAAGTCTATAACCGCAACTGTATAGCCCTTTAAAGCTAAACCTACAGAAATACTCGCACTGGTAGTGGTCTTGCCTACCCCCCCTTTTCCTGAGGTAACAACAATTACTCGTCCCACAAAACCTTCCTATATTTTATCGAAGAACTTTCAGAATCTAAACTAACTTCTACAAAGCATTGTTTATAATTTTTATTAATTTTTCCAGATAATTGGTATCTTCCTGCTATGCTCAACATTTCAGGATTTAAATTATTAGCAAATATCTTTGCTTGTTTTAATCCTGATGCCCCAGCAAATACCTTACCTAGGATTTTTCCATAAATATGCACATTACCATCCGCTATAACTTCAGCACCAGGGTTTACATAGCCCATAACAATAAGATCTCTGTTTTTTGCATAGATATGCTGTCCAGAGCGAACATTATTAATGATTAAGGCCGTTTTTATGGATAATGTTTGATCAAAGATTTTTTCATCTTCTATTTTTGTTTTATCAAAAGCTTCAGAAAAAACTGCTAAGCCTGCATATTCTGCTTGTAGTTTAATTTTTTCATTTTGTGTTCTAATGGCTACAGGAATTATTTCTAATTGATATAAAAACTCAACTAATAAAGCTAAAAAAACTGGATCATTAAGTTCTATTTTAGGTTCTATAACAACCGACTTACCAGTAAATAAACTATAATTTTTCTTAATATGTTGATTAATTTCAGATTTAACCTGTTCAATATCATCACTTAATATATTTAAAACTGTTACTGAAAAGACAGTTTCTTGTAAATTTATAGCTTGTGACATTAAATAAACCAATTGTTTTTACAATAAAAAGATTAATATTACTTTAGTAACTTGTTTTCGTAAAGGAAAAGTTTAAAATATCATATTTGAACCTTAACTTTGAGGGCATTTGTTTGGAAACGCTAAAATTCATCTTGGTTATCTTTCTATTTTTATCAATTTATTCTTGTTCTACTACGACTAAAATAAAATACTTAGACCCTGCTCAAATTGGTGAGATGAGTAGACTTAAGCGCATATCCGTAGAAGAGTTTAAAAATGATACCCTAGGCTTGGCTAGTAAAATAGAGGAAAAAATAGACCAAAAAAAAATTAATGGCAAAGCATACTTTACTCTTCTCAATAGAGATAATATTGACGAGATTATAGCTGAACAAAGACGCCAATACTCTGGTATAACTACTGATGAAAATCCTGTAGAACTAGGTCAATTAATTGCCTCTCAAGCTTTTATAACAGGGAGGATTTATTCAAAAACCTATAGTGATAAAATTTCCTACCAAACTCGGCAAAAATGTCTAGATAAAAAATGCAATCACATAAGAAAATATAGAGTAAAGTGCATCAGACGAAGTGTTCAACTTGGTGCAAACATAAAAATAATAAAAATAGAAACCTCAAAAATAATTTTTACTCATAACTATGAAAAAAATAACTCTTGGCTAACTTGTAGGGACCAATACTATGACTCTATTTCTGAACCTGAAGAGGTTTGGGCAAGGCAAACTAATCAAATTGCTAATGAATTCATACGAGAAATTACCCCCACCTTTTCTTATCGTGAAATAAAATTGTTAGATAACCCCAAGATTAATTATTCTAATAAAGAAGAAAAATTGCTAGTAAAAGGTTTAGACTTTATTAAAAAAGAAAAAATAGAAAAAGCAGATAAAGTTTTAAGTAAGCTGGTGTTTGAGACCAAGTCACAATGTTTTGTAGCTCTTTATAATCTCGGTGTAGTAAAAGAATCGCAAGCGGAATATGTTAAAGCAAAACAATTATACATTCTCACAAATGCTTTATTAAAAAGCTCAAATGATACAGTAAACGAGGCGTTAGAGCGTATAAATATAGTTATATATAATAATGACAAAGCACAAAAACAACTACGAAATAATTAAAAAATGAGGGCTTTAATCTTTATTTTAATAAGTCTGTTTATAAGCTCTTGTCAAACATCACCTCCAGAAAACCTTATAGCTCCTCCCCAGCTACCAAGCTGGTATCAGAACCCACCTGCTGATACACAACAAGATCTTTATGCTGTAGGTATTGGAGAAAATCCAGCTATGGCAGTACAAAATGCACTAGTTTATTTAGCGACAAAACTTAGTGTATCAGTATCTTCGACAACCACAATAAATAAAACTTTATACCGAGGAGTTTATCAGTTTAATGAAACTCAATTAGATAAAAGTACCACTATGGAAATTAACCAAATTAAAATTAACCAATTTAGCCAATTAAAAATGGAACAAATTGGTTATGAACAATTTATAACCCTAATAAAAAGCAACAAGCAAAAGCTTGCCAGCGACTACAAAAAACGACTAGATAAACAAATAACTAATTACCAGCAAGACCAAAAAATTTATAACCAACAAGCAGGATATTTAAAGTATCTACAGGTTTTACAGCACTTTAAAGGATTAAAGAAATTTGATAATATGTTATCAATCTATCAAACTTTAGCCCCAAAATCCGTTATCTACAAATATCTACAGCATCTAAAAGAAGTTTCTCAAAATTTTAAACAACAGGCATCTAAAGTTATTTTTAAAATTAAATATAATCAAAAACACACCATAACTCAACTAGCTAACTATTTAACTAAAGCGGGTTTTAAAGTTACCACAAAAAATATTGCTACCAATACCATTAAACTAACCAGCTCCACTAAATCTACTAATGCTGAAGGGTTTTATATTATGCGTAGCCAATTAAATGTTACCTTTTATGAAAAAAATAAACTAATTTCTGGCAATATAGTAAGTTTAAAAGGTCAAGGATTAAACCAAAATCAAGCAAGCGTAAACCAACAACGAAAACTACAATACTTTTTAAATAAAAAAGGGTTAAATATGTTTTTAGGGATAAAAACAAGTGATCTAGAGTAAAAAATTATGCCTTGATGCTGAAAACTTGGTGTTGCTAGAATTTTAATCAGTTATTAAGTTCCTACTTAAGGAGACGCTTAACAACCGCCAATTATTTTTTACTGGCTAAAATGCACGACAACTTCCGTAAAATTCGACGCAATAGCCAGCTATTACGACGCATTTAACGAAACTTGACGCACATTTTTTCTCAGTAAAATTCTAATC
>DBOE01000059.1 GCA_002299585.1 Hydrogenovibrio sp. UBA654
CAATAGCCAGCTATTGCCTGCAAGACATGCCTATAGATGATAAGCTAGAATTACACGCAGAATTTCAATCAGTTATTCAGAGGCTCCTTATAGAATCCTTAATTAAATCAGCAACTCTAAATGAATTTGCGTAGATAGTAAATGTTGGGGTTATGCTTCCTCCATTAGGCATAAAGCTACCATCGGTTATAAATAAATTATCTGTACCATGTACTCGGCAATCCGCATCTAAAGCCGAGGTCTTGGGGTTTTTACCAAACCTTAAACCTCCTGCAATTAAATTAGGGGTTGGTGAGCTAAAGGCATTACCCCAAACTTGGCTGGCTCCCATCTCGTGCATTACTTGTTTGCCCTTGTCCACTAGATATTGTGCAACCTTTAAATCATGCGGATGGTAGCCTACTTTTACTTTTGCAACAGGCGAACCCCATTTGTCTTTATTAGTGGTATCTAGCGAAACAAAACAATTATCGTTAGTTAGCCAGTCACAAAAAACTTCATATTTAAAAT
Source organism: Hydrogenovibrio sp. UBA654 (assembly GCA_002299585.1). GTDB lineage: Bacteria > Pseudomonadota > Gammaproteobacteria > Thiomicrospirales > Thiomicrospiraceae > Hydrogenovibrio. Next base: position 511 of record DBOE01000059.1, read on the forward strand.
CTCTAGTTTCTGTAAAATGTTTTTTTATTTTCTGCTTTAAAGCTGTTCCCCAAATCAATTTGCCATCTTCTCGTTTTAGTGTATTTGCATCTGCTGTTGGGCTTGGTGGATCAAACACAAAATCTAGTGTGCCACCTTTCACTCTTTTAGCAAATGTTTTTTTATCATTAATAAAATACCAATCTTGTAATGCTCGATTAAAAAATGGCCCTCTTACTTTTAAATCTTTAGCTTGCTGTTGGCTAAAATTATTTAAATCAAAAATACCATGCCCTGTACCTCCTGCACAGCAATGCAAGTTTTTACCTATTTGTTGATATTTATTACCAATGCCTTGAGGATGCTCTTTGGTTTGCGAGGCAAGTAATAACCTGCTTGATTCTATTGAATAACAAGCTACTACAATTATCTTTGCCTGTACATTGATTGTTTGATTAGTTTTATCATAGTAAGAAACAGATTGTGCATTACCTTTTGAGTTGGTATTTATTTTATATGCCTTGGCATAGGGGATGATTTTGCAGTTACCGGTTGCTACTGCGGTATTTAATAATGCTGCTCGCGAGCTGGCTTTTGCTCCAGAATGGCAGCCATAACTACCGCAATAGCCTGAATATTCGCAACTATTACGCCCATTATGCGGTTTAGATAAAATACCCCTAGCCATTGGTAAGGGATTAAAACCTAAGTTTTTACAAGATTTATCAAACCAATTTGCAATTGGGTGTTCCCAAGTTGGTGCAAAAGGATAATCTGGAGTTGAACGAGGTTCTAAATTAGGATGCTGTACTACCTTGCCTGATACCCCTACTATCTTCTCTACTTTAGTATAATAGGGTTCTAAATCTTCATAACTAATTGGCCAATCAACTGTGTTAGCCCCTGCAATTTTGCCAAATTCAGAAACCAAGCGAAAGTCTTCTGGTTTTAAACGATGGAAATAGCCGCTCATAAAGTTAGAGGCACCACCAACAATATTGCCTCCCCAAAACTGACCAGTTTCATAACTTAACCATTCTCCCTTAGCAGTAGGCTCTTCTAAAATATGCCTTTCATATTTTGTATTAGATTTAAAAGCACCTTTTCTGGTTAATTGCTCATCTTTAAAAAAATCTTGTTCATCAAACCAACCGCCCTTTTCTAAAACAATAACCGAATAACCTGCTTTTGATAGTTCATAGGCTATAGGGCCTGCTCCTGCTCCACTACCGACAATACAAACATCAACTTGTTTAGTGTTTTTATTAAGTTTCATAATTAAACATATAATTTATATAGCTATTTTCTTTACTTGGGAGAGGAAACCCTGCTTGATGCTCTAACCATTTCCAGCCTATTCCATCTGGATTACCGCCATAAGCGGGGTCAAGCAATAGGGCTTCTAGCAGATAATAGATAATTAATGATAACCAATTTTCACCAAAATCTGAGAGCTGAATCTGTTCTAAGGCAGTATTTTGTTGGTTTATTGATAGATCTATGAATTTTTTAGCATTTAAATCTTCGGTAAAAACATCTAAGCTAACTAGGCCTTTTATTAAGTATGCAGGATCACCGTCGGCGATATTATCAGGGTCTGATAATGCCCAGTGTAAATAGCGTAACGCATTTAAATCATAGGCAGAGGGTCCATCTCCGTCATTAGGAAAAAGAATTTGTTGCACCGCAAGCATAGTTTTATTTTGGTGTTTATTAAAAGTGTTTTGGGTAGATTTAAGTTTAGCAAAAATAGGCTTTGTGTGAATTATTCCAGCCAATAAACTACTGGTTGCCGGCAATTTTAAAAAATCACGCCTACTTAAGCCACTTTCATAAGCTTTAGTAAAATTATTTTTAGAATTTAATATATTATCAATATTAACAATTGAATTGTTCAAAGGCTAATCCCCCTCCCATATATTAGACCCTGTTTTTACATTAAAATTACCAAAAATAAATTAAGGAGACGCTTTTTTTAGACGGCAACCGCAATATCTGATAATTGTTTAGGTTTTGTTACTTCATAGGAAGACATTTCATCAAACTGCAAATAACGATAAATATCATCTTTCATAGTATCAAGCATTACAACTTTTTCCATGTATTCTGCAACAGTTGGTAAAGCTCCAATAGTTGCACAAACCGCTGCTAATTCGGCAGAACCTAAATAAACATCGGCTCCATTACCTAACCGATTGGGAAAGTTTCTGGTTGAGGTGGAAAATACCACCGCATTATCTTCTACTCTTGCTTGGTTACCCATACATAATGAACAACCGGGCATTTCAGTTCTTGCTCCTACCCTGCCAAAAATACTGTAATAACCTTCTTCAGTTAGTTGGCGTTCATCCATTTTAGTCGGTGGTGCTATCCATAGGGTTGTCGGGACTCTTTTAATGTTTTCTAGCACTTTACCTGCTGCTCGATAATGCCCAATATTGGTCATACATGAACCTATAAAAACTTCATCAATTTTAGTGCCTGCAACTGCTGATAATAATTTCACATCATCTGGGTCATTTGGGCAAGCAACTATTGGTTCTTTGATGGTGTTTAAATCAATTTCTATTATTTGTGCATATTGTGCATCTGTATCTGAGCTTATAAGTTCTGGGTTTTTAATCCACTCTTGCATTTCATTACGCCGACGCAGTAAAGTGCGTTGGTCTTGATAATTATTTTTCACCATCCAATCAATTAGCGTTATATTTGACTTTAAAAAATCAGTAATTGATTCTTTACCAAGTTTTACTGCACAACCATTAGCTGATCGCTCTGCGGAGGCATCTGATAATTCAAATGCTTGCTCAACCTTTAATTGTTCTAAGCCTTCAACTTCAAGCACTCGACCATTAAAAACATTAATTTTGCCCTTTTTTTCAACGGTTAAAAGACCGTCCTGAATTGCTTGGTAAGGGATAGCATTTACTAAATCACGCAAGGTAATTCCTGGTTGCATTTCTCCTTTAAATCTAACTAATACTGATTCTGGCATATTTAATGGCATTACCCCTAGGGTTGCGCCAAAGGCAACTAGCCCAGAGCCGGCAGGAAAAGAAATGCCGATTGGAAAACGAGTATGCGAATCACCGCCTGTACCCACTGTATCAGGTAACAATAGTCGATTTAACCATGAATGAATTACTCCATCACCAGGGCGTAAGGCTACCCCCCCCCTACTGGTCATAAAATCTGGTAAAGAATGTTGTAAGGTTATGTCAACTGGCTTTGGGTAGGCCGCCGTATGACAAAATGATTGCATAACTAAATCGGCAGAAAATCCTAAACAGGCTAGCTCTTTCATTTCATCTCTGGTCATAGCTCCAGTGGTATCTTGTGAGCCAACAGTTGTCATATGTGGCTCACAATACATACCTGGGCGAACTCCTTCTATGCCACAGGCTTTGCCAACCATTTTTTGAGCAAGAGTATAACCATGTTTAGCTTGTGATTTATCTTGTGGACGCATAAATACATTAGAGGGTTCTAAATTTAAAGCTTTACGAGCATTATCAGTTAATCCACGACCAATAATTAATGGGATTCTGCCTCCTGCTCTAACTTCATCAGGCATAGTATCAGGTGCTAATTCAAATTCTGAAATAACTTCACCTGCTTCATTGGTAATTTTACCGGCATAAGGGAAAATAGTAATAACATCACCCATATTCATTTTCTGCACATCACAGTTAATTGGTAATGAACCTGAATCTTCTGCTGTATTGAAGAAAATAGGAGCAATAACTCCACCTAAAACTACTCCACCAGTTTTTTTATTAGGCACAAAAGGTATCTCATTACCAAAAAACCACATGACAGAATTCATCGCAGATTTTCTTGAAGAACCTGTGCCAACAACATCGCCCACATAAGCAACTGGATGACCTTTTGCTTTTAATTGGGCAATGGTGCCACCAACATCATCTAGCCTAGCTTTAAGCATTTCTATGGCATGTAAAGGGATATCTGGTCGTGACCAAGCTGCGGTTGCGGGCGATAAATCATCAGTATTAGTTTCACCATCAACCTTAAAAACGGTTACGCTAATTTGCTCTGCCATTTTGGGCTTTGAGATAAACCATTCTGCATCAGCCCAAGACTGTAATACTTTTTTGGCATGTGGGTTGGTTTTGGATTTTTCGACTATATCATGAAAGTCTTCATAAACTAATAGAGTTTTACATAAAGATGCTACCGCTTGGGCAACTACTTTTTGATTAGTAGAGTCTAACAACTCAACCAAAGGAGCAACATTGTAACCACCGAGCATAGTTCCTAGTAAAAAAGTAGCTCTATCGGCACTAATTAGCGGAGATTTAAAAGTTTCTTTTGCAACATCTGTTAAAAACCCAGCCTTTACATAAGAGGCTTCATCAACCCCTGGTGGTATGCGGTTAGTTAATAAATCAACCATAAACTCTTCTTCACCGCTTGGTGGGTTTTTAATTAGCTTAACTAATGAGGCTGTTTGCTCTGCATCTAATGCTAAAGGCGGTAGTCCCTCTTTTTCCCTCTCTACTACATGCTCTCTATAACTTTCTAACATTTTTTCTCCTATTTAGAAATCACAAGCTGGCGTTTTTTATTATTATTGCTTTTATTATTATGAATTAGTGATTCTGTTATATTCTTTTTAATCGGATATAATAACATATTGTGATTTTTTAGATGAGGAACCTACATAATGCAACTTTCAGAACTAACTGCTATCTCGCCTATTGATGGAAGATATGGCTCTAGATTAAATGATTTAAAAGAAATTTTTAGTGAATTTGGACTAATAAAAAATCGCGTGAAAGTTGAGATCTCTTGGCTAAGAATGTTGGCTAATCATCCAGCAATTCCAGAAGTACCAAAGCTAAGTGCAAATGCAGAAAATCATCTAATGAAATTAGTAGATGAGTTTACATTAGCAATGGCACAAAGAGTAAAAGATATTGAAAGCACAACCAACCACGATATGAAAGCCGTTGAATACCTAATTAAAGAACATTTTGCGGATAATGATGAATTAAATGCTATCGGTGAATTTGTCCATTTTGCCTGTACTTCAGAAGACATTAATAACCTAGCTTACGCTCTAATGTTAAAAGATGCTCGCAGTGAAGCTATTGTGCCAAAAATGCAAGAGCTAATCGACAAAATTGCACAAATGGCAGCCGCTATGGCAGATATTCCAATGATGTCAAGAACCCACGGGCAACCTGCCTCACCAACAACAGCAGGCAAAGAATTTGCCAATGTAGCCTACCGTTTACAACGCCAAGTTAAACAACTAATGAGCGTACAAATCATGGGTAAAATCAATGGTGCAACTGGTAATTATAATGCTCATTTAGCTGCCTACCCTGCCATTAACTGGTACGAACTAACCGAACAATTTGTACAAAGTCTTGGGCTAGCTTGGAACCCCTATACTATTCAAATTGAACCCCATGATTATATTGCAGAATATTTTCATGCCATGCAACGCTTTAATACTATATTAATCGACTTTGACCGTGATATTTGGAGTTATATTTCGATTGGTTTTTTCAAGCAAAAAACTGTTGCTGGTGAAATTGGTTCATCGACCATGCCACACAAAGTAAACCCTATTGATTTTGAAAATTCTGAAGGCAATTTGGGCATGGCAAATGTTATTTTTGACCATTTAGGGCAAAAACTACCTATCTCAAGATGGCAAAGAGATTTAACCGACTCAACCGTTTTAAGAAATTTAGGGGTTGGGGTTGGTCACAGCATGATTTCATTTAATGCGACAATAAAAGGGTTAAATAAATTAGAAGTAAATTCCCAAGCTATGGCAGACGATCTTAACAACAATTGGGAAGTCTTAGCTGAAGCTATTCAAACCGTAATGCGTCGTTTTGCCATAGAGCAACCTTATGAAAAACTAAAAGAACTAACTCGTGGCCGCCGTGTAAATCAACAAATAATGCAAGATTTTGTCGAGAGTCTAGAGCTACCAGAACAAGCTAAACAAGCCCTAAAAGAAATGACTCCTGCTAGCTATATCGGTAACGCCAAGCAACAAGCAGAGAACATTGAACTAGCACTAACTATTCTAAAAGGACACTAATTAGTGTTTAATGGAAAATTTGACAAACAAACTTTTTTAACGGAATATTGGCAAAAAAAACCTTTATTAATTAAAAATGCTTTTACTAACTTCAAAACCCCAATTAGTGCTGAAGAATTAGCAGGTTTATCTTTAGAAGAAGAAGTAGAAAGCAGAATTATTATTCAAAATGCTACTAACGACTATAGTTTAAAAACTGGACCATTTAACGAAAATTATTTTCAAAAACTACCTGAAAAAAACTGGACTTTATTAATTCAAGGAATGGATAAATTAATCCCAGAAGTTGCAGATTTAATCCCCAATTTTAACTTTATACCCAATTGGCGTTTAGATGATGTTATGGTAAGCTATGCCACAATAGGTGGTAATGTTGGACCTCATTATGATAATTATGATGTGTTTTTATTACAAGCTCAAGGTAAACGCAACTGGCAACTAAGCTCACAAAACTGTAATCCTGGAAATTATATTCAAGGCCTAGATATTCGCTTAATGGAAAGCTTTATTGTAGAAGATGACTATATTTGTGAAGCTGGCGACCTATTGTATATCCCGCCATTATGGGGACACCACGGCATAAGCTTAACCGATGATTGCTTAACCTTTTCGTTTGGTTATCGTAGCTATAAAGGGCTTGAAGTTTGGGATAGTTTTGGGGATTATTTAGCCGAAACTAATAGTTTCCAGAGCCTTTATCAAGACCCTAGCTGGCTAGATACTCAAGCCGGACAAATTACTGATGCTAGCTGGCAACAAGCTCAAAAACTGCTTCAATCTGTATTGGATAATGAACAACTGTTTAAAAAATGGTTTGGGCGTTTTGCAACCCAATTAGATACTAATAGTGCAGAAAGATTACCTGAGCCTCTTAGTGAAGATGAAGTAGATAATATTGAGACTATAATTGCTAGTTTACAAGAAAGTGACGGTATTCAAATTGATCCAGTTTGCCGTTTTGCTTATTATGAAGATAATAATAAAATCAGTTTTTATATAAATGGCACACAATGGACTATATTTAATGCAACTAGTGAGTTTATTAAATTACTTTGTAATAATAAACGAATAGACTATAAAACCCTTAATCATCACTTAAATCATGATGCTAATAAAAAACTTATAACAGACTTGTGGACATTACAGGCATTTGAAATAATGTAAACTTTGTAAATAAAGTTTAAGACAGTATTTTATGGAAGCCTTGATTAATTATTTATATTTTACTAATCCCTCCTAAGTATGGCTGTAATACCCTGGGTATAGAGATACTTCCGTCTTCATTTTGATAATTTTCTAATATTGCGACTAAAGTTCTGCCTACTGCTAGCCCTGAACCATTTAAAGTATGTACTAGTCGCGGTTTTTCCTGACCTTTTCGGTACCTTAGCTTTAATCTTCTTGCTTGAAAATCTGCACAATTTGAGATTGAAGATATTTCTCGATAGGCTTGCTGACCTGGTAGCCAGACTTCTAAATCATTAGTTTTGGCGGCAGAAAAACCTAGGTCTCCTGTACATAGTGACATTACTCGATATGGTAACTCTAGTTTTTGCAAGATGGTTTCTGCTTGTAGCGTTAGCTCGTCAAGGGCTTTATGTGAGTCTTCAGGTTTAGAAAGCACTACCATTTCTACTTTTTCAAACTGGTGTTGTCTAATTAGGCCTTTGGTATCTCTACCATAAGAGCCTGCCTCTGATCTAAAGCATGGAGTATGACCTGCCATTTTTATTGGTAGTTTACTAGTCTCTAGTATTTGATTACGATAAATATTGGTTATAGGCACTTCACCTGTTGGTATTAAGTATAAATCTCTATCATTAGTATCATTATGCTCTATATTTTTAGATATTTTATACGAATCTGCTTCAAATTTTGGCAACTGTCCAGTAGCAAATAAACTTTCTTGATTTACGATAAAAGGCACATATACTTCCTCAAACCCTGCTCGTTCATGAATATCTAGCATAAATTGAATTAAAGAGCGTTGCAACTTTGCCATAGAGCCTTTTAATACTGAAAAACGGGCTGAGGTAATTTTTACTGCCGCATCATTATCATACCAACCCCTTGCTTCTGCTAAATCTACATGATCTTTAACTTTAAAATCAAACTGGGCAGGCTTGCCCCAGTTTTTTATTTCTAGATTATTTACTTCATCCGTACCAATAGTAGTGGACTGATCGGGAATATTTGGAATACCTACTTGAATTTCTTCTAACTTGGCAATAATTGCATTACTAGCTACTTCTGCTTGTTTTAGCTTATCCACCAAGTCTGCAACTTCAGATAACAGTGGTTGTATGTCTATACCTTGAGCTTTGGCTTGACCAATATTTTTTGATTTGCTATTTTTTTCTGCTTGTAAGTTTTCTGCTGTAGTTTGCAACTCTTTTCTTTGCTGTTCTAGTTGCTTTATTTTTGCAACATCTAAATTAAAACCACGGGTTTTTAATTTACTAGCAACAACTTCTAGGTTGGTTCTTAATAGTTTTGGGTCTAACATTTTTTTAACTAATCTCTCTAAATTAATTTATATAAATTGGTGATTTTTTATCTATCAAACATACTTTGATATTCTTCTTCACTCATTAAATTTTCTAGCTGTGATTTATCGGCTAATTCAATTCTAATGATCCAGGTTTTAAGAGCTTGTTCATTTACTAATTCTGGTTCATATTCTAACTCATTATTAACCATAATTACTCTACCGCTTACTGGGGCAATAAAATCTGAAGCTATTTTTACTGATTCTATAGTTCCAATAGGCTCATATTCTAGTATTTCTGTATCAATATCTGGTAATTCTATAAAAACTAAGTCTCCTAACTGTTCTTGGGCAAACTCTGTAATACCTAGAGTAGCTGACCCATCGATTTCTAAATAAACCCATACATGTTCTTCTGAAAAATACATAATAACCTCTAAAGTATATTTACTTGGCTAAAAATTTTACTTCAAACTTTTCTTAGCATCAACTTTTTTACCTTTATATCTTACCTCAAACAATAATTGAGACTCTTTAACTTCTCCAGTTAAACCTATTGTTGCAATTATTTGTTTTTGTTTTACTTTTTGCCCTTCTTTTACCTTTAAATTATTATTATGTGCATACAAGGTAAGGTAACCATTTCGATGCTTTAAAATGATCATTTTACCAAATTCTTTAATGTCCCCACCAGAATAAACAACCTTACCATCTGCTACTGCATATACAGGTGTACCTCGTTGTGCTTTTATTATTAATGTGGAATTACCTGTGGCATCCTTTATGAATTTATAATTTATTTTATTTTTTACTGGCCAGATAAAGTTTTTTTTAGGAAAAACATACCTGCTTTTTTTAACCAAAGATTTATTTGAGGAAAATAATTTTAGTTTTTGACCTTCCCTTAACCAATAAGGTGAATCTAATTGGTTAATTCTAGCTAAATTTACTTGCCTTAGCCCACATTTTTGAGCTATACCACTTAAGGTATCTCCATATTTTACTATATATAAATTTGGGCAGCTGCCTATAAAAGTGGGGTTTCTATTTAGAGCAGCATTGTTATCATTTTCAAAATATTTACTACCACTTGACCAACTATTATATTTTGAATTAGAACAAGAACTTAAAACCATTATTAAACAAGTAATAAGGAAGACTCTAAACATACTTAGCCACTATATATATAGTAATAATTACTATCAGGGCATAACCTAAGGCATCTACTGATTTTCTTATTTTTGGTTCAAATTTTTCACCACCAACTTTCATTAAAAAAGCAACTAAAAAAAATCTTGCCCCACGGCCGATGAATGAAGCAATGATAAAGGGTAGCAGAGCCATTGCCGAAGCTCCTGCGGCGATGGTAAATAACTTATAAGGAATTGGGCTAAACCCTGCGATAAAAACCACCCAAAAACCATATTCACTAAAAAGCTCGGCTACTTTATTATATTTTTCTAAATAATTAATTTGTTCAAAAAAAGGTATTAAAATCTCGATTAAGGTAAAACCAATTAAATAACCAAATAAACCACCTAATAAGGAAAAAACTGTGGTTATTAAAGCAAATTTATAGGCTTTTGTTGGTTTTGCCAAACACATTGGCATTAGCATAACATCTGGAGGAATAGGGAAAAATGAAGACTCTGCAAAACTCATCCCTGCCAAATAATAAGGTGCTTTACGGTGTTTTGACCATTTTAATGTTTTATCATATAAGTAGCTAAATATTTTCATTGTTCTACTACTCCCTCTTTCATTGGCACAAATAAAACCTCCCCTAAACACTCTTTAGTGTAGCCTGTAGAAGTTTTAATAAAACCATACAGTAATTGCTCTTTTTCGCCGATGGGCATTACTAACCTTCCACCCTCTTTTAACTGTTCAATTAAAGCTTCAGGAACTTTAGCAGGAGATGCGGCAGAAATAATACCATCATATTTTGCATACTGTGACCAACCCCAATGACCGTCGGTTAATAAAAACTCAACATTTTTTATTTGTAAATATTCTAGTACTTTTTTTGCTTTATTTAACAAAGGCTGAATTCGCTCAACACTATATACTTGTTTGGCAATTTGAGCCAAAATTGAAGTTTGATAGCCAGAACCAGTACCTACCTCTAGTAATTTATCTAGCCCCCCCCCCTGGAATAACCAAGATGACATTTTTGCCACCACTAAAGGCTGAGAGAGAGTTTGTTGAAAGCCTATCGGTAAAGCAGTATTTTCATAAGCTCTACTTGCCATAGCTTCGTCTAAGAACAAATGCCGAGGAGTAACCTTAATCGCATTTAAGACTGCAAAATTTTCAACACCTAATTCTATTAATTGTTTAATTAAGCGATTACGGGTGCGTTGTGAGATCATACCCACACCCTGAGACTGTTCAAATATAGAATTAGGAAAAACAGGCTTTGCAGTAATTAAAGAATGTATCTTGGGATTATTCATCAAAAAACTTAGCTAATTGTGTGTGCATTTGATAATTTGTTAAATCTATTTTTAATGGCGTTATAGAAGCATAATTATGTTCTACTGCATAAAAATCAGTACCTATAGAAGCATCAGCAGCAACACCTGCCGGACCCACCCAATAAGTATCTCCGCCCCTTGGATCTTTAGTTTTTACTACAGGTTCAGAGCAATGTCTTTGTCCCAGTCTAGTCAGTTTAATGCCTTTTAATTCTACTAATGGTATATCAGGAACATTGATATTAATAATGGTATTTTTATCTAATTTAAGTTGATTATATTTTTGTAAAAACTCAACTAAAACATGGGCAGCTGTTGCAAAATGCTTATTACCAGTTAGAGAAATTGCAATTGATGGTTTACCTAAAAAACGCCCTTCGGTAGCAGCTGCTACCGTACCAGAATAAAGAACATCATCTCCTAAGTTAGCTCCGTCATTAATACCAGAGATAACTATATCTGGTTTGAAATCTAAAGCCCCATTAATCCCCATATGCACACAATCAGTAGGCGTGCCATTTACACTATAAATATTGTTGCCATGATTTTTTATGCGCAAAGGTTCAAGCAAAGTCAAAGAATTGCTAGCTGCACTTCTATTACGATCTGGAGCAATCAACACAATTTCGCTTTGAAAATCTAGCTCTAATAAACATTTTTTTAATGCTTTTATGCCAAGCGAGTCATAACCATCATCATTAGAAATTAATACTTTCATTTTTTTAACTGGTTTCTGTAATAATATGACGATTATTTTACCCGATAATAAATAAAATTATGTGCGAACTATCCAAAGAAGATAAAGACTTATTTGCCAAGGCGACTAAAGATGTAACTAAAATCGCGAACAAGCCAGTATTATCCAAAAAAACTTCGAATATCAAAACTAAAAAAATGAAAAACAAATGTCTGATTACTGATGTATTTTCTTATGGTAATTATGACTTTACAAATAATGACTGCTCACCGGTTTCTGCACATCAAAGTATGTTTTTTCAACAGTCAGGAGTTAGAAAACAAGACATAAAAAAGCTTAAGAAAGGGCTGTTTACTATTGAAATTACTGAGGATTTGCATGTAAAAACAGAATCTATAGCAGAGAAGTCTATCCACCTGTTTCTACAAGAAGCTATGCAACATAATTACAAGCACGGCCTGCTAATTCATGGCAAAGGATATAATTCTAACAGTGAAAAACCTGCCCTAAAAAACCTAGTAAAACAAATGTTAACTGGTCATCCAAATATACTGGCATTGTGTAGTGCTAAACCTAAAGATGGAGGCACAGGAGCGGTTTATATTTTATTTAAAAATAAACGCCACTAAGCCAAGGGTTAAAAAATTGGACTTGCTACACTAAACCGACACAAAGAAATGAGATAATCTCACCACTTTGAAAAGGAAAATAGTATGAGTTACCCAGTTGAATTAAAAAACCAAGCCATAGAAATGGCAATCGAAGGAAATAAATCTGTTGCTCAAGTTGCTCGTGA
>DBOE01000003.1:0-28457 GCA_002299585.1 Hydrogenovibrio sp. UBA654
ATAGGAATTGGATATAAAGTGCTAGTCCTTGTTCGCTAGGGAGCCTCTGATTAAGTATCATAATTTCTGGCAACGCCACGTTTTAATCAGTTGTTAAGTGCCTCCTTATTGTTGGATACCTGATATTTGCCAGTTACCTTCCCCAATCTCTAAGCGACGAATGTGCCAAACTTCATTAAAAGAATGAGCATCTGCCCCCTTTTGCTCAATAATATAACCTGAAAATCTAACGCTTACTACCAGATATTCGCCATCAATAACTGCTTCAACAAATTCAACATTTAATTCATCTATTTTTGTATGGTTATCTCCTGCTTGCATTTTTGCCATTTCTGCGGATAGTTCATTAAATAATTCTGGTGAACAATAACCTTCTATTTCTCTAGCATCTGCCATATCCCATGCTTTTTGCACTGCCACAAAATGCTCTTTAGAATTTTGGATAAATCCTTGCTCATCAAACCATGCTGGTAATGAGGTTATTTGCTGTGCATCATCTGCTATAGCAGAGCCTATAATTGAGCCAGTACCAGAGCTATAAGAAGTTTTGTTTGTTTGATGGGCTTGCCTAGTTTGATAAGGTTGTTCATTGGCAGAATCATCACTATCTTGCTGCTGATGACCAGCATATTGCTGCATTTTTCTGCGTGTAAATAATTTAAATAATACAAAAGCAACTAGACCCATTAATAAAATATCAAATAATTGTAAACCTTCAAAACCATCACCAAATATCATCGCAGCTAATAACCCCCCTGCGGCAATACCAGCTAAGGGTCCTAACCATCTAGATGCACCACTTGTTGCTCCTGCTCCAGTAGCTGTTGGTTTGATATTTTTTGCAGGTGTTTTTTGCCCATATTGTTTTGGAGCCATTTTTTTTGAATAACCAAAGCTTTTGCCACCACCAAATCTTTTAGCCTCTGCAACCTGAACAAACATAGAAAAACTGGTGATAGTAATTAAGATTAACAATATTTTTTTCATTTTATTTATTTTCCTTTAAAAATGTTAGCTACATTCTAACACATCTTAAAATAGTGTAGATTTTCCTTAGGGAGCCTCTGAACAAGTATGATTATTTACAAGCCCATGGACTTTCTCTACAAAGACGATCTAGATCATTTTGAGCAGACACATCTCCTTGCTTAGCTGCTAATGTCCAAAATTGATAAGCTTTATATTTATTTTTTTTAACACCTTGTCCAGAGTAATACATAACACCAAGATTTAACTGTGCATTGGCATCCCCCTGATTAGCTGCTTTTTTATACCAAAATACTGCTTGTTTATAATCCTTTGTTACACCTTGGCCATTGCTATACAGATTTCCAAGATTAAACTCTGCGGCAACAACTCCCTGATGCGCCGCTTTTCTATACCAAGCTACCGCTTGTTTATAATCCTTTTTTACACCTTGACCATTGCTATACAGATTTCCAAGATTGTGCTGAGCACCAGCATGCCCCCGATTAGCGGCTTTTAGAAACCAAGCTCCTGCCTGTTTATAATCCTTTACTATACCTTCACCACTGGCATATTTAATGCCAAGATTGTTCTGTGCTTCAGCACTCATTTGGTATGTTTTCTTAATCGGAAGATTATCTCCGTCAACTTTTGTATTGCTTTCGCAAGAAATAGTTAGAAATAATACCGAGGATAAAGCAAATAGTAGTTTTTTCATTTTTTAAAAGTCCATATAAAGTTACATATAAATTGTATAGAAATCAAAATAGTTTTACATACTGACTTACCACACTCTAGTCTAACAACAAAATATCTTATCAGATTTTAACACAACGCGAAATAGTATAGTTTTTGCTTTGCTTTATTTTTTCATAATTTCCAAATACTTCCATAAAATTGCGTTTAATGTACTGCCTTAGTCCATTAATAGTCACTACTACAAACTGCCCATTTGGCTCTAAATACTCGCGGACATCATGTAATAAAATAGATAACATTTCTTTACCAACTTTAGCAGGGATATTAGAAACTATCGTCGTGAATTTCTTATCCTTAGCAACAGCACTTAAACCATTTGATAAATAAGCTTTAGCATTGTCCAAATTGTTTTGTTGGGCATTTTTGTTGGCATAATCAACCGCAACAAAATCCTTATCCACAAGATGAACTTCACTATTTTTGGAATAACTAGCAATACACAAACCAATTGGTCCGTAACCACAGCCGATATCTAAAGCTACTTCATTGTCTGTAAGCTCTAAATGCTTTAAAAAAAGTTGCGTACCTGCATCAATTCCCCTTGGTGAAAATACTCCCCAAGTAGTATTAAATTGTAGTTGTTGGTCTTTTAAATTTGCGACAAACTGAATGTCTTTTTTTAATTCCTCTATTAAACGCATAACTGCTAAAATACCTTTTTTATTTATGGCTATTCTACTCTAAATGCACTCTCTAAATGAGCGACAATCACAAGCTGTTTTACATACTCAAACGCCTACTTTAGTTTTAGCTGGTGCAGGTTCGGGTAAAACTAGAGTCATTAGCGAAAAAATTGCTCACCTAATCCGTAAATTAGAAATTAAACCCTTTAATATCTATGCTCTAACCTTTACTAATAAATCTGCTAAAGAAATGAAAGAAAGGGTTACAAAATTATTGAAAAATGACAATGCACAAGGCATTAATGTCTCTACTTTTCATCATTTGGGCTTAAATATCATTCGTCAAGAATATAAAATTTTAGGTTATAAGGCCAATTTCACTATTATGGACGCGTCTGATACACGGCAAATAATGAAGGATTTATTAAAAAAGAAGAAGCTAGATGAGGAGGCGTTAGAAAATGCTCAATGGGATATTTCGAATTGGAAAAATGCTCTACTTACCCCAGAACAAGCTTTAGAAAACGCTAAAAACCAACTTGAACAAGCAAGAGCTATCCTATTTGACCTCTATGAAAAACAGCTTAAAGCTTATAATGCAATTGATTTTGATGATTTAATCAGTCTACCAGTTAAGCTTTTTAAAAAAAATCCAGAAATTTTAGATAAATGGCAAAATAAAGTCCGTTATCTTCTAGTGGATGAATACCAAGATACTAATGCCTCACAATATGAATTAGTTAAGCTATTAGTGGGTATTCAGGCTAGGTTTACCGTGGTTGGTGATGATGACCAGTCTATCTATGCTTGGCGAGGGGCTCAACCTGAAAACTTAAATTTACTCAAAGAGGATTTTCCACAACTAGAAATTATTAAACTCGAACAAAATTATCGTTCTTCTAATCGCATTCTACAAACAGCTAACCAGCTTATTTCTAACAACCCTCATGTGTTTGAGAAAAAACTCTGGTCAAAAATGGGCATGGGAGAAATGATTCGTGTACTAGCCTGTAATGACGAGAACCATGAAGCAGAAAGAGTGGTTTCAGAAATTATAGTGCATAAGTTCAAATACCAAACCAAATTTAAAGATTATGCGGTTTTGTATCGTGGTAATTTCCAAGCTCGCTTATTTGAAAGAGCATTACGCGAACAAAATTTACCTTATAAAATTTCTGGCGGGCAGTCTTTTTTTGATAAATCTGAAATTAAAGATGTTATGTCGTATTTAAAACTAATCGTAAACCCTGATGATGATGCTGCTTTTTTAAGAATCGTTAATACACCTAGGCGAGAAATAGGTGCTACCAGCTTAATTAAATTATCAGGCTATGCAACTAAAAGAAATGTTAGCTTATTTGATGCCAGTCAAGAGCTAGGCTTAAGCAGTGCTTTAGATGGTAAAGGGTTGGTTAGAGTTGAACGCTTTGGACAGATGATATTAGACTGGGCAAAACAAGCTGAAAATCTAACTGGTTCAGAAGTGATTGCTTTTTTACGCCAGTTAATTGAAAAAATTGAATATGATAATTGGTTGCAAGAAACTTCTGCTACTTCTAGGCAAGCCGAGAAAAGAATCAAACAGGTGCGTGATTTGTTGTTATGGATTGAGCGAATTATCGATAAGGCAAAAAATGAAGATGGTGAGCACTTAAAGCTAGATAAAATTGTTAGCTATATGACACTAATGGATATGATGGAAAATAATGAGGGCGATGTTGAACAAAATCAAATCTCCTTAATGACTTTGCATGCTTCGAAAGGTTTAGAGTTTTCACATGTGTTTTTAATTGGCATGGAAGAGGAGCTATTACCACACGCTCAAAACTTAGAATCCCCGGGCTTAGAAGAAGAAAGAAGGCTCGCCTATGTAGGTATAACAAGGGCAGAAAAAAGCTTAACCATGACCTATGCCAAAAAACGCAAAAAATATGGCGAAAAAACAAACTGCCAACCAAGCCGTTTTTTAGCAGAGCTACCCCCTGAGTTATTGCAATGGGATGGTAACCCAAATATAGAAATGTCGGCAGAAGATAAAAAAAACAACGCTAACTCTACCCTTAAAGGATTAAAAGCACTGCTAAAGCAGTGACTTTAGCTTGATAAAGTTTTAAAAAAACCTATAAAAACAATGACAAATACCATTTTGGTTATTGTATAGAATAATTTTCTATACTAGAATATAATACTCATAGACTTTTTCAATGTACATAATAAAAAATCCTTTGTACATAAACTTTTATTGGAACACCATTATGAAACTATTGATCCTTGTGTTATTGTTAACAATACCTACTATAATTTTTGGCTCTGAGAGTAAACAAAACCGTTTATCAATAGAAACGATTAAAAGTCTTGACTCAAATAGCAATCTTTACTCCAAAAACCCATACCATGACTTAGATGAAGATGGCGTTGCTGACAAGCAAGACTTTTGTGCCAACTCTGCTTTAGGTTATAAAATAGATAAAAATGGCTGTGAGCTTGACTCTGATAAAGATGGCATTTATGACAGTAATGATCAATGCCCTAAAACTATTGAGGGGCGAAAAGTAAACTTTCTTGGTTGTGAAAGAGACAAAGATTTTGATAGAGTGGTTGATCATAACGATCGATGCCCACACACAACTATAGGCACAAAGATTAATACTAGAGGTTGTAGTATAAATATTGATTCAGATGGTGATGGAGTTATTAACTCTAAGGATAAATGCCCTAGAACTCCTAAAGGTAACAAAGTTAACAGTTTTGGCTGTATCTCTAAAAAAATAGTTATCTCCAATATTATTTTTGACTATAATTCTTACAAAATTCGTGCTGACCAAAAATCTGTATTAGATAGAAATATTAGCCATCTAAAAAATGTAAAATTTAATGAATTTATAGTAATAACTGGTCATACCGACAGTATAGGGGGAGTCTTAAAAAATAAAAAGTTATCTTGGCATAGAGCACAGGAAATAAAATTCTATTTGGTTAAAAACCTTAATTATGATGCCAATAAAATTCTAATTTATGGTAAAGGAGAAGGTTTTCCTATTGGAAGTAATCTTACCGAAAAAGGTCGTCAACAAAATAGACGGATTAGATTTTCCATTACCAATAAACATAACCTACCTGTTGGAGTCAAATTACAAATCCCAACGAGCATGAAAAATTATTTCAATCCAGCAGTAAAATAGCTTAACAACCTAAATATGTCGTGCTATATTAAGCCCCTAGCCACTTTGTTACTTGGCTTTGTGGGCTTAGCTTGGTCAACCCCCCCCCTACAGGTTATTAGCTCCACTAAAATATCTAAAATACAAGCAAAGTATGGAGTACTGGCTGCTAGGCGTTTAGGTGCTTGGCAAAATTTAGTAAATACTGGCTATAAAAAACCAGAAACTTTAAAATTACGCCTAGTAAATGATTTTTTTAATGAAGCAAAATTTGTCAGTGATCAAGAAAACTGGCATAAAAAAGATTATTGGGCAACTCCAGTAGAATTATTAATTAAAGATGCTGGTGACTGCGAAGATTATGTAATTGCAAAATATATTACCTTAAAAGCCATGGGTGTAGACAATGACAAACTATATTTGTCTTATGTTAAATCAATCCGCTTAAGGCAAGCTCATATGGTGCTAACTTATTTTAAAAAACCCAATACCATTCCTTTAGTATTAGACAATATTAACAGTAGAATTTTAAAAGCAACTAAACGCAAAGATTTAATTCCAATCTACAGTTTTAATGGTGATGGTCTATGGTTAGCTAAACAACGCGGCAAAAGCAAGGCAATTAAAGGCGGTGCTCAAGCAATTAAACAGTGGCAAAAGCTACTAAAAAAACTAAAGGATAAAAACCATGAGCTTAACTAAGAAAATGACAATATTTGTAATATCAATCTTATTAACAATATTGGCAGGCACATTCATATTAGATTTTAACCATACCAAGTCCTACTTAGAAGCTCAACTAGAATCACATGCCCAAGATAGTGCTACATCTTTAGGTTTATCATTAAGCTCAGTTGCTGATTTAGAAGATTCTTCTAGTATGGAAACCATGATTAACGCTGTTTTTGATCGTGGTGATTATACCAAAATAACTCTAACTAATACTAATAATAAGCCCATATACTTTAGAGAAAAAACCAATAATATTGAATCTGTTCCTAACTGGTTTATAAGCATAATATCTATACAAGCTCCCAGGGCAGAGGCATTAATTCAATCTGGCTGGATGCCTATTGGTAAGCTAAAAGTAGAAAGTGCTCCAGAACTTGCCTATACAAAACTTTGGAATAGCACTATTGCTATTGCAATTTGGTTTTTAATAGCTACTATTTTTACTGTTTTTTTAGCTTATGTTACGATTAAAACTATGCTTAGACCCCTTAAAAAAATGGAAGAACAAGCAGAAGCAATTGTTCGTAAAGAGTATTTTATACAAGAAAACCTACCAAATACCACAGAATTTAGACAAGTAGTTTTAGCTATGAACACTATGATTAATAAAATAAAAACTATTTTTGACAGAGATGCCAAAATAGCGGAAAAACTACAGAAAATAGCCTACCAAGATAAGGTTACTGGCCTATCAAATAGAACTCATTTTGAAATGAATATTGAACCCTTACTTGATCAAAATCAAGAGGCTACTGGTGGCATTATCTGTATGATAAGAATTCATGATTTAAAAAAATTAAACGATGAGAGTGGCTATTTAATTGGCGATAAGTTTATCCAGCTTTTAACTAACAAAGTACAACTAACTCTTGCTCAAAAAGACACTTTTTGTGCCCGACTAAATGGAACAGAAATCATTATTGTAGTCCCCTCTGCCGCTAGTGATTCTATTATGCAAGCTATGAAAACAATATATGAGTATTTACCAGAGATAAATAAAAAAATAAATATCCCAGAAAAGTTTATTAACCTAAGCATCGGTGTTATAGATTACCAACCTGGCGATAAACGCCAGCAACTACTAGCTAAACTAGATTATGCCATTGATAAATCTCAAGAAAATCTCAACTCATATATCCACTATGAAGCTAATAATAACCAAAAAGTATCTAATGAAGATTGGCAAAAAACCATTAATGATGCTATGCAAGAAAATCGTTTTTTACTATTTCAGCAAACTACTTATACCGATAAAAATCAAGCCTATTCTAAAGAACTATTTATCCGCTTAAAAGATCTAAACAACAAGATTCAGTCCGCAGGATATTTTATGCCTACAGTGCAACAATTAGGTAGAGGCAGTGAAATTGACCAATTAGTGTTTTCAATGGCAATTAAATATTTAATGTCTCTTGATAAAAATACTAATGAAAATATAGCTATCAATCTAACAACTATTGAAGATAATCATTATATCCACAACATACAAAATAAATTAAAAACTATAAACCCTAATCAACTTTCATTTGAAACTACAGAAAAATTAATTATTAATAATAAGGCAGCTATACAATCTCTAATTAAACAATTAAAAACTCTCGGTATTCGTTTTGGTATTGATAATTTTGGTAGCCATTTTTCTAACATGGTACATTTACAAACACTCCTCCCCAGTTATATCAAGCTGGATCCCTCTTTTAATAAATCTATTGAAACTGATGAACAAACAATATCCTATATAGCTAGCTTGGTTGATATGTGCCAAAGTCTAGACATTGACATAATTGCCATGGCTATTGAAAATAAACGACAACTTCAAGCTTTTAATGGCTTAGGGATTAATTTATATCAGGGATATTTCTTTGATGCTCCAAAGCTTTTACAAAAATAAACAAATCTTATTCTGTATGGGCGTGATATAACCAACAACAAAACCCATTTTTTTCAGTAAATTCTAACCCTACTATTCAGTTTCTCCTTTAGAAGACACTGAATAACTGCTTGATTTTATTAATAGAGTATCCACTCCAAGGCGTCTTAAAATATTGCGTGTTTTATTCATTTCTAGGCGATTAATAAAAGGACCAATTCTTAAACGATAGTAGGTTTTATTTTTTATTGTTATTTTTGAAACCCTTAATTGCAGACCTTTTTTAGCAAGTCGTGACTGCTCTACTAATGCTCGTTCTTCTTTTCTAAAAGTGCCTGCTTGAATGAAATAAGGGTCATCTAATGCTATAGAAATTGGTTCAACATCAACGATAATTTCTGTTTTTGCTAGAGCACTGTAAAAACTATATTTTATGGAGCTTTCAGTTATTTTAGATTTTGTAATAGGTTCAATTATTACTTGTTTTGGTAGTTTAGGTTGCTCTTTTGCCTTTATTTGTTCAGTATTAAAGTTTTTTTCAGGTTTGGTTTCTACTATTTTTTCTTTATTTACAAAGTGCTTAGTAATAAAAAAAGTAGCTGATATAGAAATCATTAACAAAATAACAAATTTTAACAAAGGAAACTTTTGATTATTTACTGTTGTTTTTTTAGCAAATTGTTGTGATTTTCTTTTGAAGTTTTTTTTACGCACAATTCGTGCTTGTTTATAATCTCTAGTCACTTTATTTATTACATACTCGTTGGAGCAGAAACTCCAATAATTGCTAAACCATTCTGCAAAACTTGCTTAACTGCAGCAATCAATGCAAAACGCTGATTTCTAATATTTTCATCATCAACTATAAACTGACAAGCATTGTAATAGCTGTGCAAACCATGAGCTAAATCTTTCAAATAATAAGCTATTTGATGAGGTTCACGAGCCATGGCTGCACGGTTGATCATATCTGGATATTTACCTAACAAAATTGCTAAATGGTTTTCTTGCTCTAGTTTATAGCATCTTGATATACCTGTACAAAAATAATTCGTCGTAAATCCTTTGGCTAAAGCTTGTTCAAATACTCGACAAATCCGAGCATGAGCATATTGAATATAATAAACAGGATTATCATTTGATTTTGATTTAGCTAAGTCTAAATCAAAATCCATATGCTGTTCAGATTTCCTTTGTACATAAAAAAATCTAGCAGCATCAGTGCCAACTTCTGTGCGTAGCTCTCGCAAGGTTACAAACTGCCCAGAACGAGTGGACATGGCTAATTTTTTACCCGCACGGTATAAAATAGCAAACTGAACTAATAAGACTTCTAAAGTGGCAGGGTCTGCTCCCATTGCTTGCATACCTGCTTTAACCCTTGGCACATAACCATGATGATCAGAACCCCATACATCAATTAGAATGTCAAAGCCTCTTTCAAGTTTATTTAAGTGGTAAGCAATATCGGAGGCAAAATAGGTTTTTAAGCCATTATCACGAACCACTACTCGGTCTTTTTCATCACCATAATCGGTAGATTTAAACCATAAAGCACCGTTTTGTTCATAGATTTTACCAGCGACTTGTAACTTGTTAATTGCAGAATCAATAACGCCAGTATCCATTAATGATTTTTCCGAAAACCATTGGTCAAACTCAACTTTAAAATCAGTTAAATCCTGTTTGATATCTGCAATAATTAAATTTAGTGCTAAATCAAAAATCATTCGATAATTTGTTTCTCCTAATAGCTGTTTAGCATTAAAAATTAAACCATCAATATGTTTTTCTTTATCACCGCTAATTATTTCTCCAGCACTATCTTTTAGTTCATCAGCAGGCACATCTATCGTAACTTTAATGGCATCTACGACAAATTTATCTGCAAATTTTTCAGATAATTGTTTGGCTATATCAATGACATAATTACCTTTATAGGCATTAACAGGGAAAATTATTTCTTGAGAATTGAACATTAAATATCTTAACCAAACAGAGGTAGCTAAAATATCCATTTGCCGACCAGCATCATTTACATAATATTCATTAGATACTTTAAAACCTGCCGCCTGTAAAAGATTAGCAAGGCTGGCACCATAAGATGCTCCACGACCATGCCCTACATGTAAAGGGCCGGTTGGATTTGCCGATACAAATTCAACTAAAACTGATTTATCTTGTCCCAAATTACTGCAACCAAAGTTTGCTTTTTCTGCCAAAATTTTATCAATTACTGCAAATTTAGCAGAATCATCAATAAAAAAGTTAATAAAGCCAGGACCTGCTATTTCGACCCTAGTAATAGCTTCGGTAGCAGGCATTTTGTCTATTATTAGTTGGGCAATTTCTCTAGGTGGTTTACCAATTTGTTTAGTTAGCATCATCGCCAAATTGGTAGCAAAGTCACCATGTGCTTTATCCTTAGAATTTTCTACTATAATTTGTGCAGTAAAATCAGCGGGCAAAATCTTCGCAGATTTTA
The DNA here is from genome assembly GCA_002299585.1 of Hydrogenovibrio sp. UBA654. GTDB lineage: Bacteria > Pseudomonadota > Gammaproteobacteria > Thiomicrospirales > Thiomicrospiraceae > Hydrogenovibrio. Next base: position 10,597 of record DBOE01000003.1, read on the forward strand.
ATTTTTCAACCACAGATAGTAAAGCTTCTGCAACAACTTGTTTCATGTGAAACCTTTAGACATTTTTATAAGTTGCGGTATTCTAACCTAATTAAAATTTTAGGGATTAAAAATCACGCAAATAAAGGAGACTCTAAAAGAGCCTCTGAAGAAGTATGACATACTATGTAAAAAAACCACTAGATATCTAATAAGAACAAAAAATAGGCTATTTTTTAGTTACTTTTTTAGTAGTAGTTTTCTTTTTTACTGGGGCTTTTTTAGCAGGTGCTTTTCTGCCTACTCGTCCGCGTTTTTTTGGTTCAGGTGCTTCATCTAATCTTTGTTGGCATTCTGTTAAAGTTAATTTTAAAGCATCTTCATCTTTGGCTATTTTGGCATTCTTTTTAGTAGTTACATCGGTAATATAAGGACCCCATCTGCCTTTTAGAATTTTTACATCTGTATCCTTAAAGACTCTAATTATTTTTTCTGCCTCAGCAGTTATTTTTGCCTCTACTAGAGAACTTGCCTCATCAAGACTAATTTCTAGCGGGCTAAAACCTTTAATTGGGCAATATTTTTTAGTGCCATACTCAACATAAGGCCCAAAAGGACCTTGCTTGGCAATTAACATTTGTCCTTTTTTTACTTCAAATACCGTACCGTCAACTGCCGCGGCAGAAAAGCTTGCTTTAACTTTACCTACCTCTCTTGGTAGTTTAAATAATTCGGTAGCATCTTCTAGCTTTAAAGTATCCATTTTTTGCCCTGGCACTAGGCTAGCAAAAGTTGGCTTTTCTTCATTTTCGCCATCACCAAGTTGTACATAAGGCCCGAAACGACCAATTTTTACAAACATAGGTTTGCCTGTCTTTGGGTCATTTCCTAGGCTACGTGATTGCCCAGCCTGTTCACGAGAAACATCTTCAGCCGCTACTACTTTTGGGTGGAATTGCTGATAAAATTTATCGAGCATAGCATCCCAAGACTCATCACCTGCAGCAATAACATCAAATTGCGTTTCTACATTAGCGGTAAATTTAAAATCTAAAACTTCACCAAAATGTTTAACTAAAAAATCATTCACTATGCCGGCGATGTCTGTTGGAAAAAGTTTGTTTTTTTCTGAACCAGCATTTTCACTAAGAGTCTCTACCGTTAAGTCGTCTTTAGTTAATTGTAACTGGCGATATTCTCGTGGTGTTCCCTCTCTATCTTCTTTTATCACATAACCACGATTTTGTACCGTATCTATGGTGGGCGCATAGGTTGATGGGCGACCTATGCCCATTTCTTCAAGAGTACGAACTAGGCTTGCTTCGTTGTATCTTGCTGGTGGGCGCGAAAAACTTTGCCTAACTCTTAAATCTCCCAAAGCAAGATTTTGCCCGATAGTTATCGGTGGTAATAAGCCGTCTTCATTTTTATCATCTAGATTATAAACTTTTAAGAAACCGTCAAAAATAATCACCTCACCTTTGGCTACCAATTTATCATTTAGCAAGTTAGAAATAGCTACATCTACAGTGGTTCTTTGTAGTTGTGCATCGGACATTTGTGATGCTATTGCACGCCGCCAAATTAACTGATATAAGCGTTGTTCATTCTTTTCTCCAGTAACATTGCTACTAGCAAAACTGGTTGGACGAATTGCTTCGTGAGCCTCTTGAGCCCCAGCATTTTTAGTCTTATAGCGTCTGGTTTTTACATATTTAGCACCATAGTCTTTAGTTATTACTTGCTCGGCACTTTTAATCGCCTCTGCTGATAAGTTAACCGAGTCGGTACGCATATAGGTAATTTTTCCAGACTCGTATAATCTTTGTGCCACCATCATGGTTTGCTTAACTGAAAAACCTAATTTTACCGAGGCTTCTTGCTGTATCGTAGAAGTGGTAAAAGGGGGCTTGGGAGCTTTTTGGGCAGGTTTTTCTTCTAAGCTGGCAATGGTTAAATCGGCATTTTGTATTCGCTCTAAAAATATTTTTGCTTCTGCTTCAGTTTTAAAAGAGGCGGATCTTTTTACTTCTATATTGGCAGCTATTTTTTTATTCGCATCTAATAAAGATAATTGCCCTTGTAGCTTAAAAGAAAAACTAGACTTAAAAGCATTAACTTCTCGTTCTCTTTCTACAATCAATCGTACTGCAACCGATTGAACACGCCCTGCGGAAAGCCCCGTTCTTATTTTTTTCCATAAAATTGGCGAAAGCTCAAAACCAACTATTCTATCGAGTAATCTTCTAGCTTGCTGAGCTTCAACCAAGTCCATATCGACTGTTCTTGGCTCGGCAACGGCTTTTTGAATAGCAGATTTAGTAATCTCGTGAAAAACAATTCTTTTGGTGGTTTTAACATCTAACTTTAAGGCCTCTGCAAGGTGCCAAGCAATAGCTTCCCCTTCGCGATCCTCATCAGTTGCCAACCAAACGGCGGTTGCTTCTTTGGTAAGTTTGCGTAATTCAGCGACGGTTTTCTTTTTATCTGGCAAAATTTCATAGGTTGGGGTAAAACCATTATCTAAATCTATGCCCATCCCTTTTTTTTGAATATCGCGAATATGCCCGTAACTAGATCTAACCACAAAGTTTTTACCTAAATACTTTTCAATCGTTTTCGCCTTGGCTGGCGACTCTACTATTACTAAATTTGTCATGTTATATTTTCTTATAAATTTTATTTTGTTGTTTATTGCTTTTTATTAGAGTGCATAATTTTTTTAAAAAAAGCAAGTTAAATTTTTAATCTGCGCCATCTTCCTGCGGACATAGCTTCTATTTTATCTGCCATTTCTAAAATAATAAGCTGTGCTTGAATGTCAGAAACTGCCATTTTAGATAATACCACTAATTCATCTAGGCTTATAGGTTCATATTCTATCCATTCAAGTAAACCAGAATTATCTGTTTTTTTTGCTAGAGATTGGCTATTTTCTGTAAAAAATGATAGTTGCAACATAGCTCCTAAATCTTCCAAAATATCTTCTCCAGACTCCACCAATTTAGCCCCTTGGCGAATTAATTGATGGCAACCTTTAGATTGAGCACTATTAATAGAATTAGGTACTGCAAAAACTTCTCGTCCCTGCTCCATTGCTAAACGAGCAGTAATTAAAGAACCACTTTTTAAAGCTGCCTCTACTACTAATACTCCGACACTCAAGCCAGAAATAATTCTATTTCTTTCTGGAAAATATCTTGCTAAAGGTTTAGTTCCTAAAGGGTACTCAGAAACTATAGCCCCCGTTTGTGCTATTTGATGAGCAAGGTTTCTATTCGCCGCAGGGTAAACTCTATCTAAACCAGTAGCCACAACCGCAATAGTAGTCCCCCTTCCTGGTGATACTTGGTTTTTTTCTGTATTTAATGCACCAACATGTGCTGCTTTGTCTATTCCTGATGCTAAACCACTAGTTATAGTTAGGCCAACACTAGCTAGATGTTGTGCAAAATCTTGGGTTACGCTAACTCCATATTTAGACGCGTTACGACTACCAACTATGCCCAGTTGTGGGTCGGATAATATTGCTAAGTTACCAAGCACATAAAGCAGAATTGGTGGGTTAGAAATTTCTGCTAAAAGCTTGGGATAACTATCATCATCTAAAACAATAATATTTTGTTGTTCTTGTTGGTTTTGCCAGTTAATTGCCTCTATAGTTTTTTCTTCTATATCTTCAGCAAACAAGTAAGACAATTTTTTTTCAGTTAAAATTTTACTCTTTTGCCAATCCTGTAGTGGTCTTAATAAAGATTGTTCCAAAGAGCCAAAAGTATTAATAATTTTTTCTACTTGTACTGCTGAAACTCTAGCAAAATGAAATTGAAGCCAAGTTTTTAATTTTTGTGGTTGCATTTATTAAAAGCCCTTGTAAGCGTATAATGTACGATTAATAAAATATATTGTAATAAAAGATGAAGGAATTAGATATTTTACTTTACCCAGACACTAGGTTACGCCAAGTTTGTAAACCTGTATCTGTAATGAGCGATCGACTTGATAAGATAATTGGTGAAATGCTTTATACCATGTACCAAGCCCCAGGGATAGGTTTAGCCGCTTCGCAGATTGGTGTTATGAAACGCTTATTTGTAGCTGATGTTTCTGAAAATAATGACGAACCAGTGGTGCTAATTAACCCAGAGATAATAAAGTCATCTGGCGAGATGACTTATGAAGAAGGATGTTTATCTTTACCTGGTGTTTATGCAGATATAGTTCGCCCCGCTAATATTTTGGTTAAGGCGATGAACAGGGATGGTAAAATGATTGAAATGGAAGCAAATGATCTATTAGCTATTTGCATTCAACATGAAATAGATCATTTAAATGGCAAAATGTTTGTTGACCATCTTTCAAGTTTAAAAAGGAACAGAATCCTTAAAAAATATAAAAAAGATATGTTAGAAAAAGAGCTCGACCAGAAATGAAAATAATTTTTGCTGGTACTCCTGATTTTTCAGTACCAACTTTACAAGCTTTAATTAACTCTAAGCATGAGGTAATTGCCGTTTATTCACAGCCTGAGCGTCCTGCTGGCCGTGGACGAAAGCTAACGGCTAGTGCCGTAAAAGCAAAAGCTCTAGAACATAATATTCCTATCTATCAACCAGAAAACTTAAAAAATCACGAACAACAACAAATACTCGCCGCAATGAATGCAGATGTGATGATTGTGGTGGCTTATGGCTTGATATTGCCTGAAATTGTACTAAACACTCCTAAATATGGTTGTTTAAATATTCATGCGTCAATATTACCAAGATGGCGTGGTGCGGCTCCGATTCAACGGGCAATAGAAGCTGGTGACCCTGAAAGTGGGGTGAGCATTATGCAAATGGATATTGGCTTAGATACTGGTGATATATTGGCTATTTTGACAACTGAAATTACCGCAAAAGATACCGCGCAAATGCTCCATGATCGTTTAAGTAATCTTGGTTCAACTGCCCTTTTAAAAACCTTAGAAGAAATTGAGCAGAGCAAACTTGTTCCCATAAAACAAGACGAAGATCTCGTTACCTACGCACATAAACTTTCTAAAACAGAGGCACAAATTAATTGGCAAGAAAATGCCGAAACCATCGTTAAAAAAATTCAAGCCTTTAACCCTTGGCCTGTAGCTTTTACTCAGTTTCAAGGCCAAGTGTTAAGAATTTGGCAGGCAGAAATTGTGGATCTAACTTCTAATAAACAATTATCCTCTGCTAGGGGGGGGGTAATCCTTAAGATTGATAAACAAGGAATTGAAATAGTAACTGGCAAGGGTATTATTCGCCTAACTAGCATACAACCAACTGGTAAAAAAGCCATGCCTGCCTATGATTTTGCCCAAGCTCGTGATTTGGTTGGTAAGTCTTTTGAGTAATCAGGCTAACATCCCTAACAGTCGTTTCATCGCCCTTAAAATATGCTTAAATGTAATAGAGCATGGTCGTTCATTAAGCCAAGTGTTAGGTGAGGGTCTTGCTAAATGTGATGATAAAAGACAAAGGGCTTTTATCCAAAACTTAGTGCTAGGAACTTTACGCTGGCAACTAAGGTTAGAGGCTATTCGTGGGCTGTTGGTAAAAAAACCTCTTAAGGCTAAGGATGAGGACATTAATCAGTTAGTTTTATTAGGCTTGTATCAAATACTTTATATGGATACTGCTGAACATGCCGCTGTTTCAGAAACAGTTGCTTTAACCAAAAAACTTAATAAAATTTGGGCAAAAGGTCTTGTTAATGGTATTTTGCGTAATTTTTTACGAGAGCAACAAAATATTTTAGCGAAAGTGGATATTAAGCCTGCCCATAAGTATAGCCATCCACAATGGTTTATTAAGGCTATGCGGATAAACTACCCACAAAAATGGCAAGATATTTTAATCGCTAATAATCTACCTGCCCCAATTATTTTACGCACTAATAAAATGTTCCAAAGCCGAGATGAACTACTTAGTTTATTAATAGAGCAAAAAATTGCCGCTACGGCTCATATGTATTGTCCAGAGGGAATTCAATTAGCCAAATCTACGGACATTAGTAAGCTGCCTACTTTTGAGGTAGGGGGGTTTAGCGTGCAAGACGCAGCGGCTCAACAAGCTGCAAAAATATTACAACCTCAAGAAAACGAATTAATCTTAGATGCCTGTGCCGCACCTGGCGGTAAAATCTGTCATTTATTGGAATATTCAAATAATAAAGCTAAGTTATTTGCTTTAGAAAAAGATCCGAGTAGAATTGAGCGTTTATCAGCAAATTTAGACCGACTTTGTTTAACTGCAGAGGTTAAAATAGGTGATGCCTCTTCTTCTGCTGACTGGTGGAATAGCAAACAATTTGATAAAATATTACTCGATGCTCCCTGCTCGGCAACAGGAATTATTCGCCGTCATCCAGATATAAAATGGCATAGAACAGAAAAGGATATTAATTCTTTGGTTGAACTACAAGCGACTATTTTAAATGCTTTATGGGCTACTCTAAAAATTGGAGGCAAACTACTCTATGCAACCTGCTCTGTTCTACCTGCTGAGAATAGTGAACAGCTTAAGATATTTATTGATAAAACCATTGATGCCAGAGAAATACCTTTGCAAGTTGGCTGGGGAATAAAACCAAAAAATAATATAGGAAGACAAATCTTACCAGGCAAACAAAACGATAATATAAGCTCTAATATGGATGGCTTTTATTATTGTTTACTTGAAAAAATATGATAAGTAAAAGGTATAACAGAGGCATAAACAAATGAACATCTTAATATTAGGAGCAGGTCAAGTAGGTGCTTCACTTACCGAGGTACTTGCCAAGCAAAATAATAGTGTAACAGTAGTTGATTTAAGTTCTGCTAAGCTACAAGAGTTACAAGATAGATTTGATATTCGTACAATTCATGGCTCTGCATCTGACCCAGATATACTTTTGCAAGCAGGTTTAGAAGATACTGAAATATTAATTGCCACAACTCAAAATGATGATACTAATATTTTAGCCTGCCATTTTGCCCATATTTTACACAAAACCCCAACCAAGATTGCCCGCATTAGAAGTAATAGTTACTTAAATCATCAAGAATTATTTGATAGAAGTAAAAATGAAGATGCCATTCCAATTGATGTTTTAATCAGCCCAGAAACTTTGGTAAAAGATCATATTATGCAGTTAATTGAATACCCTGGTGCTTTACAAGTGGTTGATTTTGCTGATGCAAAAGTTAGAATTGTTGCCATTCGTTCAAAAGCAGGTAGCCTACTAATTGGTAAACAAATTAGAGAAATAAAACATCATTTACCAAAAGGAATTGAAACTAGAATCGTTGCCATTTATAGACATGGAGAGATTTTGATGCCGACTGGTAATGTGGTTATTATGGAAGGTGATGAGGTGTTTTTTATGGCTGTTCCAGAGAATATACCTCACATAGTACATGAATTAAGAAGAGATAAAACAAAACCATCTCGAAAAATTATGATTGCCGGAGGAGGTAATATTGGCTTTAGTCTTGCAAAAGAGTTAGAGAAACAACACCAAGTTAAAATAATTGATCGTGAAATATCCCGTGCTAGATTTATTGCTGAGACCTTAGATGTTGCAATAATAATCCACGGTAATGTAGCGGATAAATCTTTGCTCATTGAAGAAAATATTGACGAAATAGATTTATTTATCGCAATAACTGACTCTGATGAGGCTAATATTATCTCAGGAATGCTCGCAAAAAAGTTAGGCGTTAAAAGAGTTATTTCCCTTGTAAATAATCAATCATATTTAGATTTAATTCAGAGTAATAGCATCGATATAGCAATATCTGCCAACCAAATAACTACCAGTCATCTTTTACATTATATGCGTGAGGAAGATGCCGTAAAAGTGTCTACCCTAAGGAGGGGAGCTGCTGAAGCTATGGAAGTTATAGTTCATGGTAGTGAGAATAGCTCGAAAATTATTGGTAAGAAAATTGGTGAGATAAATTGGCCAATTGATATTACTATCGGTTGCGTAATCAGAGATGAGAAAGTAATGATTGCTTATCGTGATATAGTTATTGAAGCTGAAGATCATATCGTATTATTTTTAACCGACCCTTCACGAGCAGAAGAAGTTACTAAACTTTTCCTAGTGAAAGAAAAAAAGTCTTGGCTTTAGAGAGGTCAACATGCACAACAAACTAATTTTTAAAATTCTTGGTTTATTGTTAATGATATTTAGCTTAACTTTAATACCTCCAATTATTGTTGCTTATATTTATGATAATGGCGGGCTAAAAGAGTTCTCATTATCTCTAATCTTCCTGCTATTTACTGGCTTGATGATGTGGTATCCAACTAGAAAAAATAAACGCGAGCTAAAAATTAGAGATGGTTTTTTAATTGTAGTTATGTTTTGGACAGTATTAGGTTTTGTTGGAGCAATTCCCCTTTATTTTGTAACTAACTCTTTTACTAATGCTGTTTTTGAATCTTTTTCTGCCTTAACAACAACAGGAGCAACCGTAATTACCGGCTTAGATAATATGCCCCACTCAATTTTATGGTATCGCCAGCAATTGCAATGGTTAGGAGGAATGGGTATTATTGTACTGGCAGTTGCTATCTTACCCATGCTTGGTATTGGTGGCATGCAGTTATACCGAGCAGAAAGCCCAGGCCCCGTTAAAGACTCAAAACTTGCTCCTCGAATATCGGAAACTGCTAAGGCTCTTTGGTATATCTATTTAGGTTTAACTGTCTCATGTGCAGTTAGTTATTGGTTTGCTGGCATGGACTGGTTTGATGCAATTTCACATAGTTTTTCAACAGTAGCAATTGGTGGGTTTTCCACTCATGATGATAATATTGGCTATTTTAAGAGCCTAGAAATTGAAATTATTGCTATGGTATTTATGTTTTTAGCAGGCATTAATTTTGCTTTACACTTTACTGCCTTTCGCAATAAATCAACCTCTCCATATCGTTTTGACCCTGAAGTAAAAATTTATACAGGTTTATTAGTATTTGCTATTATCATAACTACTTTATATTTAACCATAAATTCAGTTTACCCTACCTGGCAAGAAAATTTACGCCATGGGGCTTTTCAAACTATATCTCTTGCTACAACTACGGGATTTTCTAGTGTTGACTACTCAATTTGGCCAGCATTTATCCCTGTATTACTGCTTTTTATGAGCTTTATTGGTGGTTGTGCAGGTTCTACTGCTGGTGGCATGAAAGTTATTCGTATTATTCTACTAGCTAAACAAGGTAGTAGAGAAATAATTCGCCTATTACACCCAAATGCTATTATTCCAGTAAAACTACATGGTAAAGTAGTACCAGACCGAGTAATTACTGCAGTTTGGGGGTTTTTCTCACTCTATATAGTTTCATTTATGAGTATAATGCTAATTTTAATGGTCTTAGGATTAGATCAAGTTACCGCATTTTCAGCCGTTGCCGCGACTATAAACAACCTAGGTCCAGGGTTAGGAGAGGTTGCAAATAACTTTCAAAATGTTTCTGACCCAGTAAAATGGGTACTAACCTTTACTATGTTGTTGGGGCGTTTAGAAATATTTACCCTATTAGTGCTATTCACTGCCGCATTTTGGAGAAAATAAATGCTAAGTGAGCTCGCTAAAAAATGGGATCAAAAATATCTTAGCCTACCAAATAATACTCCAACTAATCCAGCATGGGTATTAAGCCACCACAGCCAACTATTACCGCTAACTGGCAAAGCCCTAGACCTTGCCTGTGGCCTAGGTGGCAATGCTAGGTTTTTGGCTAGGTGCGGCTTAAGCGTTGATGCTTGGGATATTTCTGATGTAGCTCTAACTAGCCTCAACAATTTTGCCACACTTAATCGTTTGCCAATAACTCCAACCATTTGTGATATAGAACAAATGTTATTTCCATACCAACAATATGATGTGATAGTAATAACCAACTATCTAAACCGTGGTATATTTCAACAAATTCAACAAGCACTAAAACCAAACGGCAAGCTATTTATCCAAACATTTTTAGCACCAGTGCAAGAAAATGCCCCTAAAAATAAAAATTTTTACTTAAACTCTGGAGAACTAAGCAAACTTTTTTCAGAACTAATCATAGAGATATATGGTGAAGGATGGCTAAGTGGAGTGCCAGAAAGTATAAGCCTAAACCGATACGCATGGTTCATTGGTAGTAAAAAAGGATAATTTTATATTTTTTTGTGTATTTATTAAACTCTTTTAATAACTCGCTAATTATTTAGTATAGTTATAACGTGGAGATACTTTATAAAAAGGAAAAATTGAGATGATAGATACTAAACAAATTAGTTCACTGGTAGATGCCGTTGCGAGTGTTATACCAGAGCAATTAGGCAGTTTACCTGAAAATACCCAAAAAAACCTTAGGGCTACTTTAAGCAGTGTTTTTATGAAGATGAATTTAGTTACTCGTGAGGAATTTGATATTCAAACGAAGGTACTGGCAAAAACAAGAAAAAAACTGGAAGAATTGGAAAAACAAGTTGCTAATTTAGAGTAATAAATACTAATGGCTAGTAGCTATTCGTCAATTTTAACTAGAGCTTTTGTAGGCATTAATTCACCACAGGTGCAGGTAGAAATTCATATTACTAACGGCCTGCCACAGTTATCCATGGTTGGACTGCCAGAAGTGGCAGTAAAAGAAAGCCGAGATAGGGTAAGGTCAGCAATTTTATCTAGTGGTTTTGAGTTACCTCCAAAGAGAATAACTTTAAATCTTGCTCCAGGAGATTTGCCAAAGCAGGGTAGCAGATATGATTTACCAATTGCCTTGGTTATTTTATCAGCCACTGGGCAGATAACATTACCTAATGAAATTGATGACTATGAGTTTTATGGAGAACTCTCTTTAAATGGCGAAATAAAATCAGTGTCTGGCTTATTGCCGTCTTTATTAGCTGCTAAAAAATCTAATAAGACTGTAATTATCCCTGATGGTAACCTTAATGAGGCAAGCTTGGTCGAGAAGGGTAAAATTCTTGGAGCAAAACACCTATTAGATGTAGTGGCTTTTTTACAACAGCAAACGCAGCTAACTACTCCACCCTTAATTAATAATTTTGCAATAAAATATAGTGAAGATATTGCAGATGTACAAGGTCAACTACAAGCAAAAAGATTGTTAGAAATTTGTGCAACAGGTGGCCATTCATTATTAATGATTGGCGAGCCTGGGTCTGGCAAAAGTATGTTAGCAACTCGTTTACTTACTTTACTACCTGAATTAACTCAGCAACAAGCAATAGAAACTGCGGTAATTAAATCAATCTCTGGAATTCCTGTTAGAGCAGAAACTTTTATGCACCGGCAAATTGTTGCTCCTCATCATAGTGTAACTGCAGCGGCTCTAATTGGCGGTGGATCAGGCAGCATTATTAAACCAGGAGCAATAAGTTTAGCAAATAATTCAATTTTATTTTTAGATGAATTACCTGAATTTAGGCGCGATGTACTAGAGGCTTTAAGAGAGCCATTAGAGTCTAAGAAAGTATCCATTTCAAGGGTAAATGGGCATGCAACCTATCCCGCAAATGTACAGCTAATAGCTGCTTGTAATCCAACACCTAGTGGTTTTTTTGCTGATGACCATTTAGGAAGGTGTAAGGATACCCCTGAACAAATATCGCGTTATATGCAGAAAATATCAGGGCCTCTTTTAGATAGAATTGATTGTTATCTTGAGATAAAACCAGTATCTTTTGCCCAATTACAAACTACTCCACAATTTATAGTAGAAGATTCTGCCACTATTAGACAAAGGGTTATTAATAATAGAAAAAAGCAATTTGCCCGTCAAGGAAAACTAAATACCGAATTAAGTGCTAAAGAATTAAAGGCTAGTATTGATTTAGACGAACCATCTATTAAATTGTTAGAAAATGCAGTTAATAAGCTTGGATTATCTGCTAGGGGTTATCACAGAATTCTTAAAATATCCCTTACTTTAGCCGATATGAGTGGAGATAAGCTAAATATGGTTCATGTTGGAGAAGCACTATCTTATCGTAAATTGAATAATAATTTGTAAATGTTTACAGAGTCAATCTTTTTAACAGCATTAATAGTCGGAATTTTAGGTGGGGTTCATTGTATGGCTATGTGCGGGGCGATTGTTGGTTCACTGACCTTTAATTTAAGACCAGAAGTACAAGTTAGTTATATTAGGCAGTTACCTTATCAACTAGCCTATAACCTAGGTAGAATTAGTAGCTACACTATGATAGGAATATTATTTGGTTGGCTAGGCAGCTCATTAACTAATTTGGCCCAATTCTTACCAATGCAACAGGTTTTACAAATATTTGCAGGTTTATTTATGTTTGCACTGGGTTTGTATATTGCTGGTTGGTGGAATGGTATAGTTAGAGTTGAAAAAATTGGTGCCAAGATATGGAGTTTTTTAAAGCCTCTTTCTACAAAAATGTTGGTGGTAAGGACAATACCACAGGCTTGGCTATATGGATTAGTTTGGGGTTGGTTACCTTGTGGTTTAGTTTATAGTATGCTTATTATGGCATTATCATCAGGCTCGGCATTAGAGGGGGGTATGGTTATGTTAGCATTTGGTTTGGGTACTGTCCCAAACCTAATGCTAATGGGGTCTTTTGCTTTTTTCTTTACTAGATTATCACATAATTTAATGGTAAGAAAAATAGCTGGTATGTCTATTATATTAATGGGAGGTTGGCAGATTTATCTTGCCTATTCAATTAAAGTCTAGTTTTTTGCAAACACCTAGGGAGCCTCTGATTAAGTATCATATCCAATTTCACAGGGATTCGGGAAGTTGTTATTCATCGTCATAGTTACCTTCGGCAGCTATAAATGAGTATTTAATCCCTAACTTATCAATCAAACTACCTGTTGCTGATAATACACGGTATTTGGCTGTTATTAAATCTGCTTTACTATTTATCATTGTTCGAATTGCTGTAGTGTTCTCATTTTTTGTGTTAAGTAAATCTAGTAGCGAACGCCGACCTAAGTTAAATTGTTTACGGTAACCAGTAAGAGTTTTATAGCTTAATTTAATATGTTGATTTTGATATCTAATCTGTTCATTAATATAACGAATGGCATTCCAGGCAAAACGCAAATTCTCAATCACTTGTCGTCTTGAGTTATTTCTTATTTCAATAGATCTATGGTGTTCTGAAATAGTTCTCTTTGAGTTATTATTATCTTTACCACCGTTATAAAGATTATATTTTAAGCGTATCATTGCTTGAGAAAATTCATTTTTGCCTTCAACTCCTGAAAGATTTCTATCAAAAGTTTTCTCTAGATCAAGGTTAATATTTGGATAGTAATTTTTATTAGCTATAGCACGCTGTGCCTTGGCACTTGCTATATCAGCATTAGCTGAAAGCAATATAGGATGGCTAATTAGAGCTTCTTTTGTAGCCGTTTCTAGTGTAGCAGGTAGTTTAAAAGTAAATTTTGGTCGAACTAATGAATTACTTGGCTTACGACCTAATATTCGTTGAAACTTGGCAAAAGCATCATAATAACCATTTTCAGCAGAGTCTAAACTTGATCTAGCTAAAGCTAAACGGGCTTTTGCCTGATCAACTTCTACTTGGTTGCCAATACCTGCCCGATAGCGTTTATTTATTTGTTGCAGAATGCTCATATGGGTATCAAGATTATCTTCTGCCAATAACATAATATCTTTTTCACGCAGTAGGTTAATATAAGCGGTAGCCATTTTTAAAGCAACCTCATTAGCTGTAGCATGGGCTTTAAAAGATGAAGAGTCTCGTTTAGATTCTTGTCTTCTAACTTCATTCAGTGTGCCAAAACCCTCAAAAATGTTTTGGGTTATTTTTATGGATGTCTCACGACGAGTTAGACCTTCATCTAAATTATTTAAGCCAGGTCGGTTAACTTCTTCATATCCTATACCAGCATTAATGTCTATAACTGGAAAATAACCGCCTTTAGCTCGACTTACCTCTGATTGATTGGCACGAAAAATTTTAACTTCTTGTCTAAACTCTGGATTATGGATAATAGCATCTTCAATAGCTTCATGGATGGTAAAAGATAGTGAATTAGTGCTAATAAATAATAGGGTTATTAACAAGGATACAATGGTTAATTTATTCATTTTTATTTCTTTAAGTTTTTAATATATAATACTAGTGCTAATCTATCTTTTACATTAAACTTCTTAAATAAACTGCTTACATGGGCTTTTACCGTTCTTTCAGAAATGACCATTACGTTGGCTATTTCCTTATTTGTTTTACCTGTAAGTAAATTATCAAGGGTGTTTTTTTCTCTTTCAGTTATAAGTTTATTCCAACTATTATTTACTATTTTAGGCTCATAGGTACTAGCTATAATAGCTTGCATTACAGATTGCCCCAACCAAATATTTCCTGCCATAACTGTTTGAAGGGCCTGTTTTATTCTTTCACAACTTGCGTGACTATTTAGATAACCTTTAATACCTTTATGAAACCAGTTTATAGCCTCTTGTGTTGTTGGGTTATCTGAAAAAAATATAACAAAATATCGCTTATGCAATAGCTCTTCTATTATTGTATTCTCTTGAGAATTATTTCTGCTATGTAACAATATAATAGTTTTCTCAGGGTCAAAAGCATTAACTAAGCCAAGATCAGTAATCGGTTGACATTTACCATCTAATGCCAAAGCCCAAGTTTTTTCTATTGTCGATAAAATTGTATAACATAATTTTTGTTTCATTTAAATTTTGTACTCAAATATGTTTTTAATATTCTATGTTAAAATGGAGAGCTACATCCCTCCGTTATTATAGGGTTATAATTATTACAATGCAAGAGTCTTAACCTTATACTTCAAGCGGTTAGGACTCTCTTAATGCCAATTCTTTTGCTTTGATAATTGGTTTAATTAAATAGTCAAGAATAGAATGCTTACCAACTATTACATCAACTGTTGCAGTCATTCCTGGCAATAAAACAAGCGTTGAACTTTTAGAGCCAAGATAATTGTGTTTCGTTTTTATTTTTGCCATATAAAAACTATTACCTTCATCATCAACCTTAGTATTTGCAGATATTTTTTCTACTACACCATCTAGTCCACCATATATGGCAAAGTCATAGGCAGTAAATTTTACTTTAGCAGTTAATCCAGGATAAATAAAACCAATGTCTGCGGGTAGTATTTTAGTTTCAAGCACAAGATTGTCATCTTTAGGTATAATTTTAACTATATCACTACCAGCTTGTACAACTTCATCAATGGTATTAACGAATAGTTCACTGATTATTCCGTGTACTGGTGAACGAATATTAGTTCTTTGTACTTTATCCGCTAAGGCAGTTTTTGAGTTTTCTATTTGTTCAAGCTTTGCTAAAACTTCATTTAGTTTGGCATGGGCTTCATTTTGAAACATTTGTTTTGCTTCAACTCTCTTAGTTTTAGACTCTGTAATTATAGATTTTATTTTATCGATTGCGTGTTCGGTAGATAATATTTGGGTGCGTATTCCATTTGCCTCCCTGCGCAATTTTAAAAGATTTACTTCCGAAGCATAACCCTCCTTTACACCTTTTTTCATCAGACTAATTTCTATTATTAGAAGTTGATGCGAATGATTAAGTTGGTTTATTTGGCTATGGGCTTCTTTTAATTCATTCAAATTTTGAATAATTTTTTCATCAAGTATATTTAATGAAGCTTTTAGTTGCTTAGCTCGGTTATTATAAAGGGATTTTTCTCTTTTTATGGCGGAAATTAAATGTATTTCTTTTATCTCACTATCATAAATGAAAGGTTTATTTAATACTTCTGATTTTAATCTTATTGATTGGGCTAATAGGTCGAACTCTTGATCTTTAGTCTCCCCAAAAACACTTAAGAACTGTGTATTATCAAGTTTTAATAAAATCTGCCCTTTTTTAACTAAATCTCCAGCATTAACAAAGATTTCAGAGACAATGCCCCCATCATAATTTTGTACAGTACGCACTTTTCCTGAAGGCACGACCTTACCTTCCCCACGGACAATCTTGTCTAGCTCAGAATTTTTTGCCCAAAAAATAAAAAATATTAAAAATAGAAAAACTATCCAAACTATTATCTGTGATTTAAAGGTGGGTTTTTCTAGAGCTGCTTGGCTTAAGCTAGACATAAATTTAATGTCTGCATTACTTAATTTTTTATTTTTATTAGCCATTTTAACTCGCTTTCTTGTTTAGTCTGCCAGATTTTAAGGCTTCTAAAATAGAGTCTTTACTGCCATCAGCAACTAATTTACCATTTTCTATTACAATTAGTTTATTTACTAGCTCTAGTATAGTCATTTTATGAGTTACTATTATTAGGGTGTTTTCTATAGTATTTTTCTTTAGGCGTTTAATTAAAGTTGACTCTGTACTGGAGTCCATTGCATTAGTTGGTTCATCAAATAAATATATAGGGCTAGGTATTAATAAAGCTCTTGCCACACCTATACTTTGCCTTTGCCCACCCGAGAGAGAAGTTCCTCCCTCATTAACCGTTAGGCTATACCCAGAAGGGTGAGTTTTTATAAAATCATCTACCCCAGCTATTTTAGCGGCTTTTAAAATAGTCTTATCATCAATGTATGGGGCTTTATAAGCAATGTTTTCTCTTACATCACCACTAAAAAGCACAACTTCTTGTGGTATATAATTAATATTTTTTCTTAGTTCTGCAGGATCAAGCTGGGTAATATCAATACCATCTATTAATATTGAACCAGAAGTAGGCTTATAAAAACCAAGAATTAGTTTTTCTATGGTTGATTTTCCTGAACCAATACGCCCAATAATACCAACTTTTTCACCAGCTTTAATTTTAAAAGAAATGCCGTTTAATGCTGGTTTTGTCTCTTCTGGATAGTAAAAAATAACATCTTTAAACTCAATATCTCCTTTAATGATGGGGTGTTGTATAAATTGCTTATTTTTTGGGCGTTCAATATCTTTTGCCATTAATTCATTCAAAGAATTTAATGAAGTTTTAGTTTGTTGATAGCTTGAAACAAGGTTAGCAAGCTGTCCAGTTGGCCCTATAGCTCTTTGACTTAGCATTACTGTAGCAATTAACCCCCCCATAGTTAAGTCGCCGTCTTGAATTAAATAAACTCCCGTCAAAACTATAACTACAGTACTCATTTGCTGCATAAAACCAGTTGTTCTAGAAATAGAACTTTGGAGCATTTTAGATTTTAAACTGGTTTTAGCAATTTCACCAACTGCCTGTTCCCATTTCCATTGCGATCTTGCCTCTACCCCTAAAGACTTAATGGTTTCAATTGAAGTCAGGGCTTCAATAAGAACAGCATTTTTTTGTGCTGAGGACTCATAAGTGGCTTCAACACTTTTCTTAATCGGTCTTATCATAATAAAGCTAAAAATTAATATTATAGCAATAATGGCAATAGGCACAAATACAATTGTGCCAGCAATAAAAAATATAACTAGTAAAAAGATTATAACAAATGGCAAATCTACCAATGATGCTATGGTGCCAGAGGTAAAAAAGTTTCGGATACTATCAAATTCTTTTAGGTTACTTGCTAGAACACCAATAGAGCCTTGTCTGTTTTCCATAGTTAGCCCAAGTGTTTGTTCAAATAACTTAGATGAGATAATAACATCGCTTTTTTTACTAGCAATTTCTAAAAAATATGAACGCAAATATTTTAATACAATATCAAAAGTATAAACTACACTAATGCCTATTGCCAGTGCCCACAGCGATTCAACAGCGTTATTGGGCACTATACGATCATAAACATTCATCACAAATAAAGGGCTAGCAATTACAAAAATATTTATAACAATAGAGGCAATAATTACATCACGATAGATAGATTTATTATCTAAAAAAGTTGCCCAAAACCAGT
>DBOE01000003.1:28842-35469 GCA_002299585.1 Hydrogenovibrio sp. UBA654
TCTCTGTTAAATAAATAACATAACCTAGATATCCTTCTTTAAGATCATCAATCGCTACTACTTTACGCCCATCACTAGCTTCTGCTATTATGATGGTAGCTTTATCTCCGTCTATTTTTTCTAATAAGCATGCTTGATTATTTTGCAATGGTAATATGCAGGGTAGAGCGAGATTAGAGATGGAATCTAAGCTACGGTTTCTTATACTGGCCTGTATATTTGCTCTTGCGGCAGCACGAATAAGTAGTTCAGGAGTTAATCTTTTTTCATCTTGTAAGGGTAATCCGGCAATAAAAGATTGGCGAGAAAAAGGTCTACCCTGAAGTTTGCTGTAAATGACTAAACACTCAAGCAAGGGATCGGAAAATTTAGTTATTGGTTTCAATATGCAAGTAACACGTTCAATGTAATTAATTACATTATAACCATATATGCTGATTATAATTATGTTAAGTTTTTCTTACATAAACCCTACAAAGATAAAAAAGGACAAAAAAATGCTCCAAACTATTCAAATTTCGGCTTTTAAAACTGCTAAAAAAACAGAGTTGTATTTGTTTGTCATTAAAAAAAATAATAGACAAGTTTCTTTAGAAGAACTACCAAATGAGTTATTAGTTATGTTTGGGAAACCAGTGCATATTTTTGATTTTGAATTAACCGAAAATAAAATTTTGCCCCGCTCTGAATCAAAGGAAATTATATCTTCTTTAGCAGATAAGGGTTATTACATACAGATGCCTCCTACAGAAAATGAAAAAATAGGTAGTATGTCTGCTCCTCCAGAACGAATAGACAATATTTTTTAAAATTGGCAGATATTTATATATAATAGCCAATAATAACCTAGCAAAATACTAGGTTAAATTTAAAATAACATAATTGAGGAAATAACATGGCTTTTACTCTTTCTGATCTGCCTTATGACTATAATGCACTAGAAGTATCTATTGATGCTCGTACTATGGAAATCCATCACACTAAACACCACAATACTTATATTACTAATCTCAACAATGCTATTGCCGATACTGAACATACCTATAAGTCTTTAGAAGAACTAATTGCTAAGGCTGGTTCTATCTCTCCTGCTGTACGTAATAACGGCGGTGGGCACTGGAATCACTCGTTTTTTTGGGGCATTATGACTGGTGATAGCATGGGTAAACCAGAAGGTGTTTTAGCTGATGATATTAATGCCACTTTCGGTAGCCTTGATGAAATGAAAACAAAATTTCAAACTGCAGGTGCAACCCAGTTTGGCTCAGGCTGGGCATGGTTAACCGTTTCTACTGCTGGTAAACTAGAAATTTCATCAACCCCAAACCAAGATAACCCATTAATGGATATTGCCAACACTAAAGGTACTCCAATTTTGGCACTAGATGTATGGGAACATGCCTATTACCTTCGCTATCAAAACTTACGCCCTGCTTATATGCAAGCTTGGTGGGATGTAGTAAACTGGAACAAGGTTTCTGAACTTTATCTTGCCGCTAAATAAAAAATATTAGCTTCATCCATTATATAATAGAGATTTGAGTATATTATTAATCAGAGGCTCCCTAGGGAGCCCATGACTTCCCTTTTTACTATTTTGCTAACAGGCACTAATTCAATTAATAAAGAGTAATTAAATGAGTAACTCTCTAAATATACCTACTGCAACTCATAAACCTAGGCCGTTTATTGATTTGTTGATTAGTATTATTATACCTTCTGTAATTTTGATGAAACTTAGTGGTAATGAAGATTTAGGGGCTACTAATGCCTTAATTTTAGCTTTATCTTTTCCGCTTGTCTGGGGGATATTTGAACTGATAAAATATCGTAAATTTAATTTTATAGCTCTACTAGGTTTAATTAGTGTACTACTAACTGGTGGTATTGGTTTATTACATTTAGATACACAATGGTTAGCTATTAAGGAAGCTGCTATCCCTGGAATTATCGGTATTATTGTATTAATTTCTACTAAAACCCGCTACCCTCTTATTAAAACTTTACTCTATAACCCTAAGGTTTTAAATGTTGAAAAGATTGGTAAAAAGCTAGAAGAACTAGGTAAAACTTCAATATTTGAATTCCGTTTGATGAACTCTACTTATATGTTAAGTGGGACATTTTTCTTTTCTTCTATAATGAATTATTTTCTTGCGGTTTGGGTAGTTACTAGCCCTGCTGGTAGTGTAGAATTTAATGAGCAGTTAGGGCAAATGACTTTGCTTAGTTATCCTGTAATTGCTATTCCTTCTATGATTATGATGCTGGCTATTGCTTATTATTTATGGCGAACTGTGCATGGAATAACTGGTTTATCTTTAGAAGAGATTATTAATGATCCAAAAAACACCTAGTTCAGCTATTTTAAAACAATCGTATTGAGACCTTTGTGCGAGATAATTCACGGATTAAAATGTCTCATATTATTGGTTAAGGAGCCTCTGATTAATAAATATCTGCAACACCTTTTGGTGGGTGGCGGTATCTTTTGTAACTCCATAAATATTGGCTGGGGTTAATTGCCACGCATTTTTCTACACCTTTGTTTAGTGAGGTGGTTGCTATGAGCTCATCTTTTGAAGATATTTCGCCAACTGCAGATAAAATATGTACAGCAAAACCCTCTCCAGATGGCAATCTTTCACCTATTATGTATAAAACTTCTGCCTTGGTTTTATTGGCTAGTTTAGAAACTAAAGTCATTGTTCTAGCGGGGTGTCCAAAAAATGGTGCATGAATACCGCCTGATTTTCCTGGGTCTTGGTCTGGTAAAATTGCCACCATTTTATTTTGCTTTAATACTTTAAACATGGTTTTTACTCCAGCAATATCAGTTGGTACGGGTCTACCTACTCTACCCCTTACTTTATTTAAGTAATTTTCAATAGATTTTATTGCCGGAGGTTGATATAAAACTGTAAAAGTCCCTTTGGTTTTTAAATAAAAACCTAAAACTTCCCAATTACCAAAATGGGGGGACAACATTAATACACCATTACCCTTTTCATAAGCCGCATCTAACAAATATTCCCCATAAATTTTTTTAATCATTGGTAGCTGCTTGTCAACACCCCACTCCCAAACCGCTCCTAATTCAGTAAAACTTTTAGCATTTTCTTGTAGGGTTTTATTAGCTAATATTTTTAACTCTTGCTTAGATAAATTAGGGTAAGCCACTGCTAGATTTGCTCTTATAACTTCTCTGTTATAGTTAGGAAACAAACTAAATACCCAACCGATAAATGCACCAATCCGTTGCTGATTTTTCAACGAAAAGCATGACAATAACTTTATAAAACCAATAAATAAATTAGCTAAAATTGGTTTATCTTGGTTGGGTTTATTAGCCATATTTATCTTCTAAGTTTGCTTTGCCAGTATAGTTATCGTCTTCAATAAGTGGTTGCATTGCCCGCCATAAATTAGCATACAAATGCTCATTTTGTTGTTGTTCCATTAACAATAGTTCTTTAATTCTTTGTCTTTGTTGTGGTTTAGCATAACAAGCTGGGCAATTATCTTCAATAATAGGTAAATTTGCTGATTTTGCAAACTCTCTGATTTGAGGTTCTCTAACCCTTACTAACGGGCGTATTACACGAATATCTTTATCATTATTTAGATAATGGGCTTTCATAGTCCTAAGCTCTCCTGCATAAAATGCCGACAGGATAAAGCTTTCACTCAAATCATCTAAATGCTGGGCTAGTGCCAATACATTATACCCTTCACGCCTACAAACGCTATAAAGCTTACCTCTTTTTTGCCTTGCACAAAAACTACAAAAAGACTTGCCTTGCATATGAGTTTTTGCCAAAGCTATTAGATCTTCAGATTCATAAAAATAAGGAGTTTCCATTTTTTTAAGCCAGTGCTTTAATGGCGAAGGATCAAAGCCAGGTATTTGTGAATCAATAGTACAGGCTGCTAGTTCAAACTTAACTGGTGAATGGCGTTGTAAATGTTTAAATACTGTTAATAAAACCATTGAATCTTTGCCTCCAGAAAGGCCAAGCATGATTTTATCACCTTGTTTTATCATTTTATATTGGGCAATTGCTCTACCTATTATGTTTAAAATTTTTTTTGGCGGTTTTATCCAATTTTTAGTGCGTTTTTTTTTGGTTATTTTTATAGGATTATCTTTGATAACTTTGTTCTCCATGCTTTTGATAGAGTGGTAGTTGCTAATGCTGTTTTAATATTTAATATATCATATTCGGTCTTTTTACGGGTAAATTGTGCCAGAAATAGATCTGCTATAGTGACACTATTTTCGTTAGTTTTTATAATACTTACCCTTGTGCCTGCCTGTATTTTTCCTTGCTCGATAACTCGGCAATAAAAGCCTACTCTACCAGAAGAACAATATTCTTTAACAAAGGTTTTTCTACCAGAATGCTCGCCTAATTTAGCACAAGGTGAACGAGGCTGGGTTATTTCTAAAACTACTTCTCCAATAACCAACCTATCACCTATTTGAAGCCTATACTCATCAATACTAGAAATACTAAGGTTTTCGCCTAAAAAACCAAATTGCTGGTCAATATTAAAAAAATCGTAATTATCCGTAGGAATAATTAACAGTGCTTTTTCTAGGCCTCCATGACTATTTAAATCTGCTTGTTGATCCCCTTCTAAACCTGTAAAGCTTAACAGGACTAATTTAGTAACTGGAGTTTTATGAATAGCGGACTTAACCCCTTTGCCCCAAGCATAATCTTTAATTTTACCCCTATTTATAGATTTTACATTCATTATATATTCCATTTCAATTTAACAAAAAAGCTTAATAATTAAAGAGTCTCTGATTAAGTAGAAAATTTATGTCTTTACAGATTTAGCCCAGTTTTTAAACTTACTAGTTTTACCTATTCCTGGATTAAAAGTATTGGTTGGGTCTATCTTTTTATAAAATGCCTTTAAATTTTTTTTCGCAAAATACTCTTGCCCTACATTATGTTCAGCTGGATATTCAGCTCCTCGTTCATCAAAAAAGACCAATAATTTTTTCTTTAATTCCTTAGCATCAACCCCTTTTTTAAGAATGTAGTTTTGGTGCATTACATGACAGAGTAAATGTCCACAATACATTTTTGCTTCAATAAAATCATCAATTTCTGGTGGTAATACTTCAAACCATTGCTTTTCATTACGAGGCAAAGCTACATCCAAAGTCATCATTGCACCAAACTGTTTACTCTTAATAACATGATAACGACCAGCTGCTCCACCAGCAACAAACCTATGTAAAATAGCTTTCTTACCCTCTTTAGCGGTACATTCAAAGTAATTACCTTCAGCAGTTTGGAAAAAACTCTGCAAATAAGCACGAGCTTCATCAACTCCATCATTGTTCATCTCAAGAATCCAGTGATGTTCGTATAAATCACGATATTTTTCCATTTTTTTAGGTAAATGGTTTGGTAATAAACTACTAATAAACTGCATTATATGGTCAGATACTTTATTAGGTAAGAATTTAAATTTTTTGGCAATTCGATCAATGCTTCTTTTTAAAGAAAATAGCTTAGGAATATATTTTGTACCTAATTTATCTATCACTACAAAGGTATCTTTACCATATTTTTTACACACATCATAATAATCACGGTGTAAATATTCACCAGATACTGGCAGATTTTTAAATTCTGTCAGAATATGACGACGCACCTGGGCAAGGACTGCAGAATCATTAGTTCCTATATAAAAAACCTGCTCTTTTTTAGCCATCGGATAGGTATCTAAACGAACTGCAAATACTGCTAACTTGCCGGCACAGCCAGATGCTTCATATAAACGGCGACCATCATTGTTAAATCTTGATGGAATAGCAGAATCAATTTCTCTTACTCGCTTATGATATTCATTGTCCGAGGCACGTTTTTCAGAAGCTAAAACATCAGTATCTGTATATTGTTGTTGCTGAAGATTCAGCAATATTTCTTCAGGAGTCGATCCAAGCTCAATCCCCAAATTATTAACTAGTTCTAACCCACCATTTTTATGAACTTGAGCAAACAGCGACAATTCTGTATAAGAAGGGCCTCTTTGTACTAAAGCTCCACCAGAGTTGTTGCAGACTCCACCAACAAGAGAAGCACCGATACAAGAAGAGCCAATAACTGAATGAGGTTCCCGTCCGTGAGGTGCTAGGATTTCTTCAAGACCAAAAAGAGTGCTACCAGGTAAACCAATAATTTGCTGGGCCTTATTAATCAATTGAATCTGATCAATTCGCATAGTACTAATAATAACGATAGGACGGTCATAATCATTACCATCAGGTGTTGATCCGCCAGTTAGCCCAGTATTGGCCGCTTGCATAATAATCACCACATCGGCTTTAACACATGCTTGTAATGCTTGCCACATTTCTAATAATGTAGCAGGCCTAACTACAGCCATCGCTTCACCAGAACCAAACCGAAACCCTTTACTGTAAGGCTCTATTTTTGCACTATCAGTTAGTATATAAGACTTGCCAACTAAAGTTTTTAATTCATTAATTAGAACTGTTTGAAGAGTATACTTGGACATATTTATTTCTCAAAAATATAAAAATAGTATTAGCTATTTATTATAACCTAATTACTATATTAGAATTTATAAAAGGGCTTTCTT
>DBOE01000071.1 GCA_002299585.1 Hydrogenovibrio sp. UBA654
TTTTACAATATAGCTATTATTGTAAAATAATATTTATTAGCATTTACCCTCCCCACAAAAAAATTATCATGGGGGTAGAAATTTTTAAATAGATAGAATTAATTTAAAGTATATATTCTAATGTAATTAGGCTCACTAACAAAAACTAGTTCCCCATTAGGACCAAGAGTTACTCCTTCAAATTGTGGAGCTCCGCTTAGGTTAAGTTCTGATATTATCTCACCAGTATCAGGGTTAACCTGCATAGCTTTACTGCTATCTTCACTAAGAATAATCAAATGCCCAGTTCGTTCATCGTACACCATTCCTGCTAAATCTTTTGCTACATCATCAAAAACAACTTCTGCATCCCATGGCTCATAAACATTTAAGTTGTTAGTGTAATTTAATAAAAACCCAGGATCTGGGTTAGGCATATCAAAATAAACTACTCTCATTGGCTTTTTCTCATTACAAGCATAAATTCTTACTGGAGTGGTTGCAGTTGCTTTTCTTGCTGCAATACCTTCTAACCCCTTATTACCTCCGTTTTCTATAATTCTATAGCGCTGTGAAGTGGGTAGTGCTCCACTGATATTAGTAACATTTGAATTAATCTCTAATTTAGAAGCGTATCCATCTTCTGAAACTATCATGACTTTATTATTACCAATATAGGCCAGTCCTTCTGTGTCATCGTCAATTCCATTAACTCTTAATTTACCTTGATAATTAAAATTAATATCATAGCGGTAAATTTTTGCAGCATTATTTTCTACGACCAAATATTGTTGGAGGCTTTCATGCCAAATTATACCTGAGGCATTATCATTGACATTATCCAGTTCAAAGGCATTACCTGCAGGAGAATAGTTTTCAATTAAAATATTAGGTTGAGGGTTACCTACAAGAGAAAAGCTTGCAGTTACAGAACGATTTTGTGCCATGCTAACTGAGCATGAACTACTGCCATTACAATCCCCACTCCAACCAGCAAATTGGTAGCCGTTACCAGCTGTTGCGGTTAAAGAAAGATTAGTGTTTTTATCAAAATTAGCAGAGCAATTAGTTCCACAGCTAATTCCAGAAGGAGATGAACTAACACTACCTGTTCCTACTACGCTAACTGCTATATTAGATTGGGATGCATTTAGAGATGAAAATGTAGCGGTTACTGAACGATTTTCTTCCATGCTAATAATACATGAGCCAGTACCACTACAATCCCCAGCCCAGCCAATAAATTGATTGCCATTATTAGCTGTTGCACTTAAGGAAACAGAAGTATTTTTATCAAAATCAGCAGAACAATCAGTTCCACAATTAATCCCTGCAGGTAATGAAGTAACACTCCCCATTCCGTTCACAGTAATTTCTACATTAGATTTAGATTGTCCAATCGGATCGATTGAATTTTCTGCACAAGATATTAATATTGATATAGATATGGAAATAATTGTTATTATCTTCACTAAATATATATTTTTTTTTATAAAATTTAAATTCATCATTTTTTATCCCTTTTTGTTAGACTAAAACAGTCAGACTTCTTCAGATCTTTCTTAAGCAATAACTATTCCAAATAGCAGAGAGTTTTAGTTTTAGTTTTTAATTTTGGAGTTTTTGCTATTGCCCAAGCTTGTATTTTTAGGCTTCGTTTACTTTTATGTAATAGCTTGGCTATTTCATTTATTGTTGTGCCTGTGGTTATTACATCATCGACTATAGCAATAGAGTTTATATTTTTTAATAAAATTTTATTAACAGTGAAGGCTCCTTGTAAATTTTTTTTGCGTTCTTTTTTTGTTAAATTGGTTTGTTGTGGAGTATCAATTACTCTACTAATGGCTTCTATAATTGGTAAATTAAAATTTTTAGCTAAAAACTTTGCTAGTTCTAGAGATTGATTAAACCCCCTAGTGGATAATCTGTTTATATGTAGAGGTACAGGTATTAATGCCTCAACTTTTTTTTGATTAATTTTGGGACTTAATAATTCAGCAAATAATTTGCTATAAAATAGCTGGTTATGATATTTATATTGGTGAATCATTTCTTTTAAAATATCATCTAACAAATACCCTACTTGGGTTAGCGTAATGATTGGTGGCTCTTTTAAGCACTTACCACAAGTTCGGTTGGTTAAGGAATATCTAGCACATATAGGGCATATTTCTTTGGCTAATTGAAGCTGGTTTAATATTTGTTCGCCAATATCTAGATTAGTGCTAGTAGCTTTTTCTCCAGTAATTACACAAGTTGGGGGGAAAATACTTTCTTCAATTTTATGCCACAAAAAAAACCCCTTTCTATAATTATAATTTGTAATATATTAGATTAAAAGTTGACGGTTAAAAAGTAAGACTTAGCATATTTGATATGTTATATTGATTTTTATAAAAAGCTATTCCTACAATTTTACACTATATATATTTTCCTTAGTTTAAATTAAAAAAGGCTGTAATAATGTTTATTGATATTTTTATGATTGTACCATCAAGCACTATATTGTCAACCATCGTTTGGGTGATACTCTTAATGATTGCTCTTTATATCTCTCGTAATAGTGTACATAATAGTGTTTTATCATTTAGTGAAGCAGTACACAATTATTTTCGGTTAAGTGCGAGATCAGTAAAGCTTTTGCGTACTATTTTAATTGTTCGCAATCGTGAGGTATTACTGGCACAAGGTCGTGAAACAAGCGAACGCATTATTGAGCGAGAATTTGAACGCATTGATGAAACTGTAAATAAGGACTTGTCATCTTACCCAGCGTTACACCGCCATCTTAATGAAGAAATAACCATAATAGATGAGAGCTTTAAAAAAAGCACAGTGGTTCCTCCTGCCCCACCAGAATGGGTTAGTGCTGTTGAGACCATAGCTAAAATTCCTACTTCTAAAGGAGACTCAACAGTTGGTAATATTCTTCAAACCATTCATAAATCTTTAGAGAAATCATGCACATCAGCCTTAGTAGAATATCGTAAGTCTAGTAGGGAGCACAACAGATTATTGCAAAAAATAATGCCTCAATGGCGTAATGTTGCAAAAAACTTACAACAGGTCGATAAATCTATAAATAGCTTACTGGCTAGATCGGTAACTATTGACAGATTAATTAATGATTATGAAAATATATTAAAAGGTAGTGATAAAGCTCTGCGGACATTATCATCATCATCTATGACGCAGTTTTTTATTGCTACATTTGTACTTATTATTGCTGCTGGTGGGGGGTTTATTAACTTCCAATTAATAGCTAGACCCATGTCTGAAATGGTTGGTGGTTCAAATATACTAATGGGCTTTAAAACATCCAATATAGCTGCCTTGGTAATAATTCTAGTTGAAATATCCTTGGGGTTATTTTTAATGGAGTCATTGCGTATTACCCGATTATTTCCTATTATTGGGGCATTAAATGATAATTTAAGAATTAAAATGGCTTGGATAACTTTTGCTTTTTTATTTTTATTAGCATCAGTTGAAGCTGGTCTAGCCTATATGCGTGAAATATTAATGCAAGATAGTCAAGCAACACTTGCCTTATTAAGTGATACGGGAGGTGTTGAAGTAGTAGAAAATTCTGCCTTATGGATAACAACCGCTTCACAAATGGGTCTGGGGTTTATACTGCCCTTTGCCTTAACTTTTGTAGCAATTCCTCTTGAGGCATTTATTCATTCTATACGAACAATAATTGGAATATTTGCAGTTTCTCTACTAAGAATATTAGAGTGGTTACTAAGATTAATTGGTAACATTTTTAGGTCTTTTGGGAAAATATTTGTTCATCTCTATGATTTACTTATATTTTTACCGTTAAGTATTGAAAAGTTAATAGTTACACGAATAAGCCCTGATAAATCAACTGCCTCAGTAACCACTAAAACAACTAAGGTTAATAAATCGGCACCCTCATCTAATGTTACAAAAAAAGTTATTAGTAAACCTAGCACTTCAAAATCAAAAGTAGGAACTAAAACATGAAATCATTAAATAAGATCTATTTATTATTAGTTATAGCAATGTTTTTTTTATATTCATGTAGTCGTGAATCCGCAGAAAATATCCCTAGTACTCGTGGTGTATATATGTTGTTGGATACCTCTGGTACCTATACTCAAGAATTAAAACAAGCACAAAAAGTAATTAACTATATACTTTCTCAATTAGATTCTGAGGAATCTTTTGCTGTTGCTAGAGTTGATACAGGTAGTTTTAGTGAAAAAGACATTGTTGCTAAAGTTACCTTTCAAGATCGTCCTAGTATGGCTAATCGCCAAAAACGAGAATTTCTTGAAAAAATTAATGTTTTTCTTACAGAAGTTAAAAGTAGCCCCTATACAGATATTACTGGTGGAATATTGCAAGCGATTGAATTTTTAAATGAGGCTGGGGCAGGGCATAATACGATTTTAATTTTTTCTGATTTGAAAGAAGATTTAAAAAAAGGCTATAAAAGAGATATTCCACTGCAAGTGAATGGTTATTCTGTAGTGGCACTAAATGTAACTAAATTACGCTCAGACAATATAGACCCCAAAAAATATCTTAATCGGCTAGAATCTTGGCAGTTAAAAGTTGAATCAGGTGGGGGCAAGTGGAGTGTAATTAATGATATGAGTAAGTTAGAAAATATTTTACAACGACACTGATATTAAGTGCCTCCTTAAGTGGCGTCTTAGCTTAGTTTTTTGCAACAAGTCGAACAAATGCTGCGTTGCGATAAGGCATAGTTGCATTACTTGCGTCTTTAAAATTAACTGACTCAGCTCCATTGCCCAAGTAACTAAAGTGGCCGTGCAGTTTTTTATTTATATCTGATGTCCAGTAAGCCGCTTTTGCAGTATATGGAAAATAAGCAACAGACAAGTAAGGGTCTCCTGGTTTTGGATTGTTTATAAATAAAGTCTGTAGCTCATATTTAGTTGGTAAACGCCATTTTTTTAAACCACAGAGTTGTTCGTTATTGGCTATTTTAATAAGATCACTGGTATCACTTTTACCACTATTTGTATAACAGTTTCCTCCCCGTTTAGTACCTACTTTACCGTTATACCAAGAAAATGAACACTCACGACTATAGATGTCTTCCTTATAGGATTTAACTTCCCAGGTAAGTTTGGTTTTTTTATCATATACACAGCTCCAAGGCCCTGCCCAAGCATTTATAGGCTCACCATCAGAATTAAGCTTAATTAAGCGATTATCAGGGTTCGATTTAGGCAAGGAGATAGGGTTAAGTTTGGCAATTAATATAACCCCAGCTATTATTAATAGCACAATAAAACTACGCTTAATCATTATTAGGCTCACTAAAATGCAAGCGGATCGGCATAACATGCCTAGTATGCTCAACTTGTGCATGGTCAAAAGCGGCAACCCAAATACAAACGCCATCGCTAAATTTTACATCGTGAGGGGAATTGGTGTTTAGATTACGGGATATTTCAAGTGACCAAACTCCTTGATCCCATGTGGCATAGGCTCGTACATTGGCTCGGTCACCTTCAAATCTATTAGATGTATACAATACTGAAGGCATTAGTGTCCCAATAGGATAATTGTCTTTTTTAGCATTATAAATTTGATAGTCAAACCATGGAATATACCAATTTATATTACTGTTTTTTCCTATATCCTTTTTATAAATATCTAGCTCTGAAGGGTTTCTAGGTAATAATTTGGGGATTATCCCTTGAGGACTATACCATTGCCAATTTGCATCATAACTACCAGAATCTTTACTATCTACCTGATAACCAGCTGAATAACGACGCAGACCGCTACGCACAAAATCAGGTTTGCTAATAAAGTTATCATCAGCTAATTTCATATTATTGGTACGCACAGCCTTCCAATGCCAAAGATCTCTAAGGGTAGCATCTTGTGCATAATGGTAGCCCTTACCATGCCAGTTGGGTGGTTTATCATGAAGAGGTTTAGGACCTAAATGTGCAGTTTTTGAAGCCCCAAGTTCACAGTTTGTTGAAATCATTAGCGCAAACTTATCTTCATAATGTAATTTTTCATTGAAATGATTAAAACCTTTTTCGATTATCTTCCAGCCATTTTTAGTTTTAATTAGAGGTAAATGTTGTAAACTTTCTGTGGGATCTTCCCAACTAAAATGAAAAAAAATAGCTTCAGAGTTTTGCATAGCTTTGATAGTAACTTTTGTTTGCCCATCGTTAAAGTTGGCTCCAGAAAATGTATGTATTGCTATTTCTTGTGCATCTTTCCATGCCCTCTCATTTGCGTAGCCATCTATATTAATAAAAGTTTCAATAGGGATTAATTTTACTAAAAGATTGTGGTAAGACTTGTTTGCAGATAAAAAAATAAGACCACTAGCCAAAAATACTAGTGAAAACAATACAATAAAATCTTTTTTAAATATAAATTTATTAGGGTAAAAAATTACCCCAAATACTTTAATGCCATATTGAATAAAGTGAGCACCTATATGTAAAATGATATACCCTAACAAAAATAATGCAGAATAGTAATGTACTTGTACTAATAAACTAGACGCAAACAACCCCATGTAAATTAGTACCCCAGTCAATATAGAGATTGATAGAACCAAACGACCAAAATAAATTACAAAACGGTGAAATATTCTGATATTTTTGGTATTATTATTTGCACTTAGTGAAGCAAAAAAACTAATAACATAAACAACCAATATTGCTAATAAGCTTAATCCACTATAAAAATGCAGATCATGTATATAGCCCTGTGGTAACAATAGATTAAAAAATAATATTTCAGAGTGTGATAGGCTAGCAATACGCAAGCCTGTTAGTAAAGATATTAGCGTTAAGCCAATAATTGCAAGATGTAGCACAACCCAAGAAAAAGGCTTTTTATTATTAATTGCCATAATTCTTATAAATATGTTTTGTCAACTTATTTACTCCATAATATATTGGGTTTGTTCAGTTATAATACTATCTTATTCTAGAGAAAATATTAGGTTTAAAATATGAAATTAGGTGAAGTTAAACATAATTGGACCACTAAACAAATCCGTAAAATCATGGACATGCCCTTTAATGACTTAATTTTTCAAGCCCAAACCATACACCGCATGCATTTTAACCCAAATGAAGTACAAACTAGCACCTTAGTAAATATTAAATCTGGTGGTTGTGCAGAAGACTGTGCTTATTGCTCTCAATCTGCTCGTAACCAAACTAATATAGAAAAAGAGCAGATGATGGAGGTGCAAGAGGTGCTTGAGCAGGCCTTAGTTGCCCAAGAACGAGGGGCTACTCGTTTATGCATGGGGGCAGCTTGGCGTAACCCCACCAAAAAAGATTTCCCACGAGTATTGGAAATGGTTAAGGTAGTTAAAGCTATGGGCATGGAAACCTGCCTTACCCTTGGCATGTTAGATGAAATACAAATTCAACAATTAAAAGATGTAGGTTTAGATTATTACAATCATAACCTAGATACCTCCGAAGCTTTTTACCCACAAATTATTACTACCCGTACTTTTCAAGATAGACTAGATACCATTGATAAAGTACAAAAAGCAGGTATTAATGTCTGCTCTGGAGGCATTATCGGCATGGGAGAACAGCATAAAGATAGGGCAGAATTATTAAAAACTTTTGGTAATATGCACATACATCCAAACTCTGTACCCATTAATTTGCTAGTTCCTATTGAAGGAACCCCCCTTGCCCACATGCGTGATAAAACTGACTCTTTTGAATTTATCCGCATAATAGCAACAGCAAGAATAGTTATGCCACAAACTTATGTTCGTTTATCAGCTGGTAGAATGACTTTAACCGATGAAGCTCAAGCCTTATGTTTTATGGGGGGTGCTAACTCTATATTTTATGGTGATAAACTATTAACCACCGATAACCCAGAAGCAGGGCATGATGAAAGCTTATTTGCTAAGCTAGGAATTCAAATGCAACGCAATATTAAAGCAGAATCACAAGCTAAGAAAATGGCAAGCCAGATTACTGAATTAACTGCTTAAGGTTTTTTATCAATGCCTTTAGAGTCGATTAACAAAAGATTTTCAGCAGCTTTAAAGTTTAGGCATCAAGAGCATTTATATCGTTCTCGCCCTTTAGTTTTAAGCCCCCAAGCTACCAATATGCAAATCAATAATAGTGAAGTAATAAATTTTTCTGCTAATGATTATCTAGGCTTAGCAAACCACCCGCAATTGAAACAAACTGCCCAAGATTTTACTAATTTAAGTTATGGTTCTGGGGCCGCACACCTTGTTACTGGACATAATAATGAACATCACTTATTAGAACAAGAGCTTGCTAGTTGGTTAAATACCGAAAGGGCGTTGCTTTTTTCAACGGGTTATATGGCAAACTTAGCTGTTTTACAAACTATAATGCACAAAGGAGATTTAATACTTGCCGATAAACTTTGCCATGGTTCACTAATAGATGGAGCCTTGTACTCCAAAGCAGAGTTAAAACGTTATCCACATTTAGATATGCTAGCTCTTGAAAAAAAATTAATCCAAGCACAACAAAATAAACAACAAGCAATAATCGTTAGTGATGGAGTTTTTAGCATGGATGGAGATCTTGCCCCCCTAGACAATATTCAAAGTCTGGCAAAAAAATATCAGGCTTGGGTTTATATTGATGATGCTCATGGATTTGGAACCTTAGGTGAAAATGGCAAGGGAGTCTTCTCCCATTTTAAGCAAGAGATTAATTCTAATACTATAGTAATGGGAACCTTCGGCAAAGCTTTTGGTAGTTTTGGAGCTTTTGTTGTTGGATCATCAACACTAATTGAAGCCCTAATCCAATTTGCAAGACCTTATATTTATACCACTGCTACACCGCCAATTAATGCTAAAGTTTGTCGTAAATCATTACAACTAGTGATGAAAGCTACAGGGCAAAGAAATCAACTACAAAAAAATATCAAGCAATTTCAGCAAGGTATCAGTAAACTAAATTTAGAACTAAGTGCTTCTAAAACCGCTATTCAAGCCATAATTTTAAAAAAAAGTGCAGTTGCTGTACAATGGTCTGATAGTTTAAAACAACAAGGTTTTTGGGTAATGCCCATTCGCCCGCCGACAGTACCAAAAAATACTGCTAGGCTAAGAATTACTCTTTCAGCAGAGCACACAAAAAAGCAAATTAATAAACTTTTAACAGCAATAGAATCTATATGCAATTAAATACTATATATATACCCTGTACAAAAAACACTAATGCCAAACATATTACTCTAATTCATGGTTGGGGGGCAGAAAGTACCGTTTGGCAAAGCTGGGCAACAAAATACTTTGCCGAGTTTTATAATATTACTCTTATAGATTTACCAGGTTTTGGTGATAGCCCCAAAATCACAAAAAGCAAAGATTTAGAAGCTGATTGGTTACAAGCATTAGCAAGGGTATTACCTAATAAAACTCACCTACTTGGTTGGTCATTAGGGGGGTTGCTAGCTCAACAACTAAGCCTAGTATATCCTACAAAAATAACTAGTTTAGTCTGTCTTGCTTCTACCCCAAGATTTACTCAAAATGATGGCTGGTCTCGTTCGGTTAGTCCGCAAATAATTGGAGATTTTATTAAAGCTATTCGTATAGAAATAAATAGCGTACTAAAGAAATTTTGGCGTCTACAATTACAAGGAGCAGATAATTCGCGTACTCTAATGAAAGAACTAATCAACCATATGTCGAAAAGAAAAACACCAAAACTTATCCCTCTAAATCAAGGGTTAATTTTATTAAAAGATATGGATAATCGCGAGCAGATAGCTCAAATATCACAACCAACACTGTGGTTATTAGGTGAAAAAGACCCACTAATTCCACAAGATATTCGGTTAAATCTAGCAAAATTACAACCGCAAGCAGAGATAGCCATTATTGAAGGTAGTGGGCATATTCCATTTTTTTCACACCCTGAAAAAACAGCTAAAATCCTACTTGATTTCTGGAATAAGCAAACCTAAAAATGCACCATTTTAATAAAAAAAGTATCCAAGCTCATTTTAACCATGCTGCACTAAGCTATGACGAGGCTGCAGTATTGCAAAAAACAGTTGCTAAACACTTACAAGAAAGGCTAGAACTAACTACCATAAAACCTAAAACTATTTTAGATATAGGGGCTGGTACTGGAATATTAACAAAAAAAATAATTCATCAATACCCAAAAGCAAAAATTATAGCTATGGATTTATCCAAACAAATGCTTAATCAAGCCCAGCAAAAATTTATAAAAAAGAGCTTTGTTAACAAAATTAAATCTATCTTTAAGCCTGCTAGACTATCCTTAGTTTGTGCTGATGCTAGCCAAATACCTCTTAATGATAAGTCGGTGGATTTAATTGTTTCTAACCTAATGTTGCAATGGTGTGATGATCTAGACACAGTTTTAGCTGAATTTAGACGAGTACTAAAACCAGAAGCGCTACTAATGGTTACTTCTTTGGGACCTGATACCCTAAAAGAACTTAGAAAAGCTTGGGCAGAAGTTGATAATGAAGAACATGTAAATACTTTTATTGATATGCACGACTTTGGCGATGCCCTAATTAGAAATGGTTTTGGTCAGCCTGTTATGGATGTTGAAAATTTTACCCTTACCTATCAAAAACCTATTGGAGCTCTCAAAGACCTAAAAGCGATTGGTGCTACTAGTGCCGCTATCAGTAGAAAAAAAGGTCTAACGGGCAAACAAAACTTTACTGCTATGCTAGAGGCTTACGAAAAACAAAGAACTAATGATTTTATACCCGCAACCTTTGAAGTAATGCACGGGCATGCTTGGGCAAGCCAAGAAATTGTAAAGGGGCCAAATAGAAACAGATCAGGGGTTTATGAAATTAGTCTTGATGATTTTGGCAAGGCTCCAAGTAAGCCGTGAACTTTCTCGTGCAAATACTTAATCAGAGGCTCCCTAGCAAGCAATGGTCATCACAAGATACCCAGTTTTTTATATGGAAATTGGGTCTGTAATATTTTATATAAGTTTTTTGCAATAATTGTCGATTTGGTTGACAGCTGAAATAAAGCTGAGCAGT
This sequence comes from Hydrogenovibrio sp. UBA654, assembly GCA_002299585.1. Taxonomy (GTDB): domain Bacteria; phylum Pseudomonadota; class Gammaproteobacteria; order Thiomicrospirales; family Thiomicrospiraceae; genus Hydrogenovibrio. The sequence continues at coordinate 11,038 of DBOE01000071.1, forward strand.
TACAGAAAATTAATAATTACAGGTGTTTTAGTTGGCTGGAAGGGTAAGTGGATACATTTTTCTTTAGTTAGTTCTTTTATGTCTATAAAATTATCATAGTCTGCATCAAGGCTAATATCATTTATGATAATGCAATTAATTTTTAAATTACTATTTTTTACGGCTTCAATAGTAAGTAAGGTTTGATTTATACAGCCAAGTTTATTGGCAACTACAATGATGACCTCTAGTCCTAAATGTTTAGCTAAATTTGAATTTAGGTATTTTTCTGTTAATGGTGAATAAAACCCACCAACACCCTCTATTAAACGGATACCATCATTTGGTGTTTTGCAGGCTTTTATTAAGTTGTCTAAAGAAATGTTTGCACTGTTTAATTTTATTGCTCTTGCAGGGGAAATAGCTGCTTCAAATAGATAGGGGCAGATGGTATTTAAAGACTCATTGGTTAGGCTGTGGGTTTTTAATAACATAGCATCTTCAGAAATAAGTTTTTTAGGTGTAAAACGAATAGCTCCTGATGCGATAGGTTTTCTTGGGTAAACTGGTAGTTTTTGGTTTTCTTGTAAGGTTTTTAGCAGACAGCAGGTAATAAATGTTTTACCAACATTGGTGTCTGTGCCTGTTATAAAAAAACCTTTAGTCATCGTGTTTTATTAATTGTTCTCCATTAACCTTGCTTGTGCTTCTTGGTATTTTTCAATGGTGGCATCAATTATATTTTGTGGTAATTCTGGAGCAGGTATTTGTTTATCCCAATCTAAAGTTTCTAAATAATCTCTAATGTATTGTTTGTCAAAACTCTCAGGATTAGAACCAGTTTTGTAAGTTGATGCTCGCCAAAATCTTGAGCTATCAGGGGTTAAAGCTTCATCGATTAAGTGTATAGTGCCATTTTCATCTTCACCAAATTCAAATTTAGTATCGGCAATTATGATGCCTCTGTCTAAAGCAAATTCAGCGGCCATTTTGTATATTTTGATACTTAGCTCTTGTACTTTCTCTGCTTTTTCTTTACCGATAAGTTTTGCTACAGTATTAAGTGATATATTTTCATCATGTTCACCAACGTCCGCTTTAGTAGAGGGGGTGAACACAGGTTCTGGTAGTTGCTGAGCAAGCTGTAAATCATTTGGTAACTTAATTCCACAAACACTACCTGTTTGTTGATATTCTTGCCAGCCAGAGCCTACTAAATATCCCCTAACTATTGCTTCAACAGGTAAGGGTTTTAGTTTTTTAACCAGCATGGCTCTGCCATCTATTTGTTGTAGTTCTTTGGTGGTTAGAATGTCAGCCAGTTTTATCTTATCCGCAAGTTGATTGGGTAATATAGAAACAGCTTTATTCATCCAAAAAGCTGCCATTTCGGTTAATATTTTACCTTTGCCATTAATTGCAGTTGGTAACACAACATCAAAAGCAGAGATTCTATCGGTGGTAACTATTAGTAGATGTTTATCATCAACTTCATAAAGATCTCTAACTTTGCCTTTATTAATTAAAGTAAGGCTAGTTATGTTGGATTCGTATAATGGTTGCATTGTTTAAACCTTGGTTTTTTCTTTTCCAGTAATAGTTTTTGATTCAGTTATTGCATGCTCTTGATAGGGGAATTTTACATTCCCATAACGGAGAAGAATAATAGTAAAACCAATAATAAACATAGTACCTGCAACGGCAAGCATGTGTAAACTATCTATGTTTTTCATGTCTAGAATTAGGTATCTAGCTAGGGCAATAATAGCGACATATAAAGGAAAGCGAATTGGTAGCTTACCCGTATCAAGATAGACAGCAACCATTGCTAAAATTTCTAAGTATAAAAATAGTAATAATAAATCTCCAAGGGTAACTTCCATTTTATTAATCATATGCACCATTTCCACAATACCTGCAATGGTTGTAGCTATGGCAATTAAAATTAGTCCAATTATTTCTATTATATAAATGCCTTGTTTAATTGTCTTTACTACTCTCTTGTCGCCTATCATTTCTAAAGTCTCCTGTTTTAAATTTAAAGCTATTATCCCAAATTAATCTATAGAATGTCAGATAAAAACACCTTTGCTCTGTTAAAATCAGGCATGTTAATTTTTTTTTTAAAAGAGGATGAATTAAAATGTCGAAAAAAGAAAACTGGATTGCCCCATCAATTTTATCAGCAGATTTTGCCCAACTAGGTAAAGATGTAAAAGATGTAATAGCAGCAGGAGCAGATGTGGTGCATTTTGATGTAATGGATAATCATTATGTATCAAACCTTACTATAGGTCCTTTGGTTTGCGATTCACTTAAAAACTTTATGGATAGAGAAGGAATTAAAGCACCGATTGATGTGCACTTAATGGTAAAGCCAGTTGATAGAATCATTCCTGATTTTATTAATGCAGGAGCAGACTATGTTACTTTTCACCCAGAAGCTTCTGAGCATATAGATGGTTCTTTAGGGCTAATTAAAGGCATGGGCTGTAAAGCAGGTTTAGTATTTAACCCAGCCACTTCACTAGATTATCTAGAGCATGTAATGGACAAAATAGACATGATTTTAATCATGTCAGTAAACCCAGGCTTTGGTGGACAGTCATTTATTCCACAAGCACTAGAAAAATTAAAAGCTGCTCGTAAACTAATTGATGCATCTGGTCGAGATATTCGTTTAGAAATTGATGGAGGAGTAAAAGTAGAAAATATTCGTGAAGTAGCTGAAGCTGGGTGTGATACATTTGTTTCAGGTTCTGGAATATTTGGTAACGTCGGTGCAAATGATGCAAACCGTTATGATAGCGTTATCAAACAAATGCGTGAAGAACTCGCAAAAGCATAATTAACAAAACAAATATACAAAAAAAGGCACGGGGTTAAATAATAAGCTCGTGCCTTTATTATTTAAAAGAGAAATAAAAAATGACATTTAAAAAAATAAAACCAGGATTTGTCCTAATAGACTTAGACGGAACTTTGATTGATAGTGTGCCAGATTTAGCATATTGTGTTGATGAAATGATGAAACAAATTGACATGCCTGTGCGTGGTGTTGATGCGGTGCGTAACTGGGTTGGTAATGGTGTAGAAACCTTAACAGAAAGAGCTTTAGTTAATGCAGTAAAAGGTACGCCAGATAAAGACTTAATGGCAAAAGCCTACCCTATATTTTTAGAGCTATACAAGCACAATAACTCTCAACGCTCTTGTGTATATGATGGCGTAAAAGAAGGTATTAAATGGATGACCGATAACGGCTATCGTGTTGGTTGTGTAACCAACAAGGCAGAAGCCTTTACCGTACCACTATTAAAAGATAAAGGTTTGTTTGACTTATTTGAAGTTGTGGTATCAGGTGATACCTGTGCAAAGAAAAAGCCAGATCCAATGCCATTATTACATGCGGCCAAATTAATGGGAGTAAGCCCAGATAATGCATTAATGCTAGGAGATTCTCGCTCGGATGTAACAGCTGCCAGAGCAGCAGGGTTTAATATATTTTGCATGAGCTATGGTTATAATCATGGTGAAGATATTCAAAATTACAATCCTGATGTAGTTATGGATTCATTTCTTGAGCTACCTAATTATTTAGAATCAAAATAAGTACAATGCAGTTTTTAACGACTTTATTTGCAACTTTAACTAAACCTTTGTGGTGTTCATGGCAGGGCATAAAACAAGTAATTCAATTAGAAATATACAAGTTTAAGACTAAAAGTGAAGATAATGAATAGCAATTTTGACAATCTAGCTAGTCAGGGATATAAAACAGTACCTGTTATGCGAACCATTTTGTCCGATTATGATACTCCATTAAGTGTTTACCATAAAGTAGCAGGGCAAGCCCAATCGTATTTATTTGAATCGGTACAAGGTGGTGATAAATGGGGGCGTTATTCAATTATTGGTTTGCCGTGTAGTAAAAAACTAGTAGTGGTTGATAAGCAGGTTAGTATTTATGAAAATGATAAGCTAATTGAACAACAGGTTGCAGATGATCCTTTAGCTTGGATTGAAGCATTTCAAAATCGCTTTAAAGTTGCCGAAGAATCATCTTCTCTACCTGTATTTAGTGGTGGTTTAGTTGGATACTTTGGCTATGATACAGTTCGTTATATTGAACAAAAATTACAAGACTCAGCTCCACAGCAAGATGATATAAATGTTGCGGATATTCAGTTATTAATTTCTGAAGAAATAGTTGTTTTTGATAACTTAAGTGGACAATTACATGTAATCGTTCATGCAGATTTAAGCCAACAAAATGCCTTAGAAATAGCGGAAGAAAGAATAAGTACGATAGAGGATATGATTCGTCAGCCAATGCCAGTTTTGCATGATTTATCAGCAGAAATAAAAATTAAAGAAAGTGACTTTAAATCTAGTTTTGGCGAAGAAGATTATAAAAAAGCAGTAGCAAAGGTAAAAGAATACATCTTGGCAGGTGATGCTATGCAAGTTGTTATTTCACAGCAAATGTCCGTAAAATTTAATCAAAAGCCAATTGATTTATATCGTGCATTACGCCATCTAAACCCATCTCCCTACATGTTTTTTGTCGACATGGGTGACTTTCAAATTGTCGGCTCATCGCCAGAAATATTAGTGCGTTTAGAAAATGAACAAGTAACCGTTCGTCCGATAGCAGGCACGCGTCGTCGAGGTGTAACTGTTGAAAAAGACCATGCTTTAGAAAAAGAACTGCTTGCAGACCCAAAAGAACTAGCAGAACACCTAATGTTAATTGACCTAGGTCGTAATGATGTTGGCAGGATTGCCCAAATTGGCTCAGTTGAACTAACTGAAAAAATGATTGTAGAACGCTACTCGCATGTAATGCACATAGTTTCTAATGTAAATGCAGTGGTACAAGACGGCATGAGTGCGATGGATGTTTTAAGAGCAACTTTTCCCGCAGGAACAGTTTCAGGAGCCCCAAAAATAAGAGCAATGGAAATAATAGACGAACTAGAACCAGTTAAACGAGGTGTTTACGCAGGAGCAGTAGGTTATTTAGGCTGGAATGGTAATATGGACACCGCCATAGCAATACGAACCGCAGTAATAAAAGATAAAACCTTATTTGTACAGGCAGGAGCAGGCATAGTTGCCGATTCTGTAGCACAATCAGAATGGGACGAAACCATGAGCAAAGGTAGAGCAATTTTTAAAGCTGCAGAATTTGTTTCCCAAGGCTTGCAAACCGAAACAAAAAGTAAGCACAGATGAAGTTTATAGACTTGTTTGCTGGCATAGGAGGTTTTCATCAAGTTTTAAGAAAACATAATATGGAATGCGTGTTTGCCAGTGAGTGGGACAAGCATGCTAGTCAAACTTACTTTGAAAATTATGGCTTTCAGCCTTTTGGAGATATAACCAAAATTGCCGAAAAAGATATTCCTAAGCATGATTTTTTATGTGCTGGATTTCCTTGCCAAGCTTTTTCTGTTTCAGGAAAACAAAAGGGCTTTGAAGATACCAGAGGAACTTTGTTTTTTGATGTGGCGAGAATAGTAAAACACCATAAGCCAAAAGTTTTGTTTTTAGAAAATGTTAAAAATTTTGCCAGTCATGATTCAGGGAAAACCTTAAGCACAGTCGTTAATGTACTGGATGAACTAGGTTATGATATTTATCATAAAGTATTAAATGCTAGTCATTTTGGTTTACCTCAAAATAGAGAGAGGATTTATATTGTTGCCTTTCGCAAAGATTTGCAAATAAAAAACTTTTCGTTTCCTAAAGCAACAGAGATAAGAACCTGTTTGAATGATATTCTTGAAAAAAATCCAGTAGATGCAAAAATTATTGTTAGAGCAGATATAAACATAAAAACCTGTTTTGAGCCTAAATTGGATATATTTAATGAACTTGATTTACCAAATAAACCTGTACGATTGGGCGAGGTAAATAAAGGTGGACAAGGGGAAAGGATTTATAGTCCTTATGGCCATGCAATTACCCTCTCTGCTCATGGTGGTGGCGTTGGTTCAAAAACGGGGCTTTATTTAGTCGATAATAAAGTAAGAAAATTATCACCAAGAGAGTGTGCAAGGGTGCAAGGGTTTCCAGAAAACTTTAAAATTAATTCATCATCACCGCAAGCCTATAAACAGTTTGGTAATAGCGTTGCATTAAATGTATTAGATGAAATAACACAAAATATTTGTAAGGTTATGAATCATGCTAACGGTTAAAGAAAAAATAGGCTCTTATACCGCAAAAGGTGGTTTTGAAAATGAGCATGATATTGTTGTAAAATTTAATAATTGGCAAAGTGATTTAGAAGCTCAAGAATGGTTAGTTATTTTAGGCTATGATTTTAAAATAATATCATCTTTAAATGCCGTTCAAATTCCTTCATTTATTAAAAAAGAAAAAGCATTAGAACTTGGCGTTACAGAAGACAAAATTACAGAAACAAAAAAGTTTAAAAAAGCAGATGTTCAAGTCCAAATAAAAATACAAATAGACGAAGTTTTTTATATAGAAAATTTATCATTAAAAAAAGCCAATAGAAAAGCGGCTTATAATCAAATAGATAAAAGAAAAGTAGATACTTATCAAGATATTTGGGGCTTTAACAATGAGATTTCAAATATATTAAAACTATTTACTGGTGAAATAACACCAGCTGAAAAGTGGTTAAATGCCATTTCAGATAAAAGGCGAGTTAATTTTAAAGAAATGCCTGAGCAAGATGCAAGTTTAGTGATTAAGTTTTTTTCTGACAATAAATATAAAATAATTAATGATATTATTCAGGGCAGAGGAGCATTAAAAGCGGATTGGTTACTTGTTACCTGTAAAGAAGAAGATTCAACGCTATCTTGGGCGTTAAAAAATGCAGTAGAAGTTTGTAATTATTATAGTATGGGAGAGGTTAAAATTTCTCCAAAAGGTAGTTTAACGATTGGGAAGATTACTATGCAGAGAAAAGGTGGTACTCCTGACCCAACTAGCTTGCAGTTTAAATTTAACCCACTAGAATTATTTAAGGTTTAATTTTTTATGTTATTAATAATAGACAACTATGATTCATTTACCTTTAACCTAGTGCAGTATTTTGGCGAATTGAGTCAAGAAGTTGTGGTGCATAGAAATGACCAAATTAATCTTGAGGCTATTACGGCTTTGAATCCTGATTATTTAGTTATTTCAC